>JAUICO010000059.1 GCA_030427825.1 bacterium
ACGATGCCGAGCGTGCGTCGCAGCCTGCGGACGGTTCGAGTCTGTGTGAGTAGGAGGCTCTCGCTGACCTGCGCCGCGGATCGCGTGACCGTGTGGCCCGCGGCCTGCCGCCGAATGGACGCCGTATCCGGTAGCTCTCCCTCGGATTCGTCGGGCCCCTCCGCTTCGTCGACGTGGCGTCGCAATAGCGTGTCAAAGCCCGGCGCCGCGCCGGCGTCCGTAGGAACGGCCATCGTCTCGGCGGCCCAGGCAGCTATGCCGGCTGCAGAGATCGGCTCCTCAGCCGCGTGAAGAGCGTGACCCAGCTCTTCCTGCATGGCTGCGATGCTCTGGTATCGATCTGCGGGATCCACCGCCAGGGCGCGGTCGACGATCGCGACGACCGCCGAGTCCAGGTTGGGCAGCAACACAGCAACATCCGCGCGCCGCCCCTTCTTGACCCGCGCGAGGGTGTCGAGGTCGTTGCGACCTTCGAAGGCTCGTGTGCCCGTCAGCAGCTCGAAAAGAACGGACCCCAGGGCGAACACATCACAGCGCGCGTCCGCTTTCTTCCCCTCGGCCTGCTCCGGCGACATGTAGCTGAATTTGCCCTTCAGCTCGCCGGTGAGCGTGCGTCCAAGGCGGCTACGTGCTGAGGCGACACCGAAGTCGACGACTTTCACCTCGCCGGCGCGGGACACCAGAATGTTCGAGGGCGAGACGTCGCGGTGGACGATGTGCATCGCGCGGCCGTCATCGTCACGGAGGGTGTGCGCATAGCTCAGCCCGCGGGCGACTTCCGATGCGATGCGAAGCGCCACAGGCACCGGAGTCAGGCAACCTGACGTCGCTGATGCACGAATCAGCCGGCGCAGGTCCCAGCCGTCGACGTAATCCATCGCGATAAAGTGGGTGCCATCCACCTCGCCCATGTCAAAGACCGGGACGATATTGCCATGGCTGAGTCGCATCGCGATGCGGGCTTCATCGGCGAACCTGGCGAGAAACTCCGGCTCGTCACTGAGGTGCGGCAGAATCTGCTTGATAGCCACACGCTTTGCCCAGCCCGCGGCGCCCTCCATTCGGGCGAGATACAGCTCCCCCATGCCGCCGCGCGCGAGCTGCTCTATGAGCTCGTAGCGACCGAAGGCTCGGGGTAGATCTTCAGTCCTGCGATTGTCCGACACACGCGCGCCGTGTTCTGAGAGTGCGTGGCGCCGGCTCGGCGCCGCCGCAACCTAGAATTCATCCTTGTTGAAGGAGTCCGAACCGGCAAGTTCGCGCTCGGCTTCAGCGAAGCTGAATTCCTCTTCTGCGCTCTCCGCGGCCATGGCTCCACCGACTCCCATCTTTGCCTTCAGGGCAGCGAGGGCGTCATTCGCACTGTAATCCGCTTCGAGGTCTTTGAACTTCTGGTCGAGGTCCATTCCGGTCATTTCTTCGGCCAGCTCGGCGCTCGCTTCTGCCTCTGCCTCGATCGTGTCGACCTTTTCAGCCATGCGGTCAAAGGCGTCAAACGCGGAGGTGTCACCGACGCCTGCCATCGTCTCCTGAATCTTCTTCTGCGCCTCGGCGCGACGTTGCCGCGCGATCAGAAGGTCCTTCTTGCGCTTCGCCTCATCGATCTTCGCGTTCAGCTGACGAAGCGAGGAGCGGAGCTGGTCTGTCGCCTGCTTCTGCAGCTCCCACTGCTTGCGGTACTCGTCTGAGAGCTCCTGCGCCTGTTGTTGACGTTGCAGCGCCTCGACCGCGAGGTCATCGCGATTCGCACGCACGGCCATCATCGCCTTCTGTTCCCACTCCCGGTGCGACTGCAGCGCGTTGTCGAGCTGCTTCTTCAGCTTCTTCTCGTCAGCGATAGCGACCGCGACCTGCTTCTTCGCCGAGATCAGCTGCTCTCGCATATCGAGGATCAGCTGGTTCAGGATCTTCTCAGGATCCTCCGCCTTCGAAATCAGGTCGTTGATATTGGACTTTATCAGAGTCCCGAACCGCGAAAATACGCCCATATCTCACTCCACACACTGGACGCCCGCTGTGAACGTCAGAACCATCAGAATTGGCAAAAAGGTTGATCGAATCCGGGGGACCTCAGGCGGCCTCTGCGATGAGCTTCGACAGCTCCTCATGGTGCGAACGAATCGCAAGCCCGAAAGAGTCCAGGGTCGCCTGCACTTCATTGCGATCCAGGTTCTCTACCTCAAGCGAAGCCGTCAGCGTGACCGCGTCGCCTTCGATACCGAAGGCGCCATGCACCATCTCGGCCGCGTTCAGCTCAAGCAGCCGCCGAAGCAGCGCGTTCGATGTTACTGCCGGCAGATCAAAGAGCTTCAGCCGGAAGTTGAGGACGGCGCCGGCCTTGTACACAACAATGTTCTCTACGTTTTCCCACTCGTCGGAGACTCGCCACATGCCTTCGTCGAGCCTCTCAAAGGGCACCTCAAGCTCGTATAGAAAGCTCTCGATTTCATCTACCGTTCGCATTCTGCGTGCTCCCGCGTTGCGTCGAGTCGCCGTCCATCCGGGGCGAGCCGACCGGTGTATTAAGTTTGTTGATGTTGGTCGGTCGGGCGCTACTCCGGCCTGTCAGAGCGCCACCGTACCTCAGAGCGCCACCGTACCTCAGAGGCCACTGCCTGTCATCGAACGGTGCCATCGAAATGCAGCACGTGGCGAAGAGGTTGAACACTCGCGCATCGGGCGCCGTCAACATAAGGCGCAGTGAGCCCGCACGTCAACGGACGCGACGACCGCCGGCGCCGACCCGCACGGACAGCGTACATTGAAGCCGAACACCTGGAGACCCGTGACAGAGAACCCGATACGCGCAGCCCTGTTGATACTCCTCGCCGGAGCTCTGTTTGCCTGCGGTGGCCGCCAGCATCGCGCTCCCGATGACGCGCTGACCGACGCCGGCGACCTGTACGACGCAATGAACACGCGCCTCGACGCACTCAGCGGAACGAGAATCCGGGCGGTGATGGAGTACTACGAGAGCGGCAGACGGGTACGCGTTCGACAGGCGGTGCTCGCCCAACAGCCCGCTGATCTGCGCATCGAGACCATCAGCCCCTTCGACAGCACCCTCGCCGTGGTGGTCGTCAACCACGACTCTCTCGCCCTTTACGATCTACAGAACTCCGTCTTCTACAGCGGCGCGCCCACCGCGCAGAATCTGTCGCGGTTCATCCCGGTGTGGATGAGCCCGGGCGACATCGTGTCGGTGCTGCTCGGTGGGGCGCCCGCCGACTCCATCGTATCTGATCGCAGCCGATGGGAGCTGGAGTGGGATCGACGAGCCAACGCCTACAGGCTGACGCTGCCCACCCTTCATGGCGGTCACATGGACCTCTACGTGCAGCACGGCAGCTGGTCACTGACGGGCGCCAAAGAATACGACCCTGACGGCGACCTGGTCTTCGAGCTGCGCGCCGGCAGCTTCGAGCGAGTCAGCACCGAGGGTGGCGACGTCACCGTGCCGCACCGCCTGCGCTTTCTGATGGCCGGCGAAAACCTGGACGTCTCGCTGGATGTAGACCGCTACGATGCGAACCCGGAGCTGCCGGCGACGATCTTCGCATTGCAGCCGCCCTCCGGAATCCAACACATCGTGCTGCCGGACCTCTGAGCCGGCGCAGGAACGCGATTCGTACGCCTGGTGTCGCCGTCACCGACGCCCTGACTGAGAGCCATCTGTCGCGCCCGAAATCGGAGCACTGTGGCGGCGGCTTGCCGAACGCACTCAGCGTGCTAACCAGCGCCACATGTGCAGACTCTTCGGCTTTCGATCCGTGATTCGCAGCCGCGTTCATCGCAGCCTGGTGAGCGCGGACAACGCGATCAGTATCCAATCTGAGTTCCATCCCGACGGCTGGGGCGTCGCATGGTACGTGGGCGGTTCACCCCACCTGATCAAGGCGGCGAATCAGGCCTTCGCGGACCAGCTCTTCCACCGCGTCTCCGGCGTTGTCTCCTCCGAGACCGTGATCGCGCACATCCGTCGGGCCACACAGGGCACCAACCTGCCGATCAACGCGCACCCCTTTCAGTATGGCCGCTGGATCTTTGCGCACAACGGAAACATCCGCGGCCTCCTCGAACACCGAGAGAAGTACATGGAGCTCATCGCTCCCGAGCTGCGACGATTTGTGCTCGGCGATACCGACAGTGAGGTGCTCTTTTACATTCTCCTCACGCGCATGCAGCGGCGCGTCGACCTCTTCGCAGACCGATACCCTGCGCTGGAGCTGGCCGACGCCATCATGGAGACCGTCGAAGACGTCACGCGCATCTCCGGGCCCTGGCACCACGACACGAACGGACCCAGCGACCAGACCTACCTGAGCTTCCTCATCACCGATGGCGACATGATGATGGTCCATCAGGGTGGAAAAGAACTCTACTACAGCACGCACAAGCACGAGTGCCCCGAGAGCGGCGAATGTGCGAAGTTCTCACACTCCTGCCTCCACGCCGCGGGCATGGGTGCGCAGGTCAATCATTTCATCGTCTCGAGCGAACCGCTGCAGGGTGAGAACATCTGGACCGCGCTGGCGCCGGGACAGATCGTGGCCGTCGACCACAACATGCGAATGCACACCTTCGGCCAGTTCTCGCTGACGGCTGCTGCGATCTGAACGAAGGACTCCGTAGGACGCCGCGATTCAGCGTGGCGTGGATGGGGCGGCATTCTCCTCGGGAGCCGAAGGGCTGTCCGGCAGCTCGTCCGGCAGGGAATCGCGAGCGGTGCATGCCTCAACGATCGCGCCCCGCGTACACGCGCGACCGAATAGAATATCGGCGTACTGCAGGTCCTGCTCGGTGAAGCGCCCAGCTGCGGTGAGCAGACCCAACTCGAAGCAGGCCTCCATATCGTCACCAAGGCAGGCACGTTGCAGCAGCTCTACCGCGCCGAAGTCACGGGTGGGGTCGAGGTTGACCGACAGCAGGAGCAGCGCTTCGTGGCGGCAGCCCTGCATCACACCGGACAGACACGCGGACCCGTAGGACTCGAGGGCCCTGGTAACGTCCCGTTCGGTGCCCTGGCCGGCCTCGATCAGCTTGCCCAGCTCGACGCATCCAATCGCGAGACCTCGACTGCAGACGTCCGCGAACATGCCTACCGCGCGGGGCGGATCGTAGTACCGGGACTCCGGATCCGACAGCATTCGCGCGTGCCCGGCGCAGGCCCACAGATCGCCGCCGGTGCAGCCCTGTGCATAGATCTCGCGGGCCTCTTCATGACCTGCCGAGAGCTGATCTCCAAGCTCCGACGCGCGACCCTGCAGGTGAAACTCCGCCATACGGCGGCAGGCGAGATCGGCCCCGATATCGCAGGCATGCCTGAGGATGCCGAAGCCACGCCCCGGGTTCGGCAACATGCCGATGCCCTCAAAGTACGCCACAGACAGGTTGTTGCACGCGTAGGGGTCGCCCTTGTCGCACTTCCGCGCCCAGCGCTTTACTTCCCGCGTCGCGGTGTTCGGCAGCTCGCTGCGGAAATCACCGTAGCAACCGACGCAGAGCGCGACGGCGACAACAAACACTATGCGGGACAGAGTAGCCACAACGCGGCCCTTGAATCACAGGCCGCCGCCCATCCGCAACCCGCAACGTGGGCCGGCTCATTCGGAAGCCGCTGAGCTCCACGGCATCGACCGAAAAAAGACGTCTGAATATTGACCGCAGCGGCCCCGCGCGCGACCGTTGGGCATGCCCAACCCGCGCACACCCGGAAGCTTCGCAATCGCGCTTGCCGCGACCGCGATATCCCTGCTCGTGTCCGCGTGCGCCCCGGGCACCGACCACAACGCGTTGCTCTCCCTCGAAGGATCGCCGCCCGGCGCCGGGATTCGTCCGGGCTCTCACGTCGCCGGCGCCGCCCCGGAGCACAGACGCGAATCTCTCTCCCAGACCACCCCCGCAGTCGTCCCCGCCCGACCTGCGGCGCCGGCGCTCGTTGCGGCGCCGGTCCCGGCGGTCGGCATCCACAAAGCGGCCCTCGCAACCGGGTCGGGCTCTGCTGCCGCCGGCACCGCCGCTGCCGAAGCTGAAGCCGCGGGCATCGGCAGCTCGGCCGGCGCGCGGGTGCGCGTCGCGATCGTGTCGGACATGAACAGTTCCTACGGCTCCACGGACTACCGCGATGACGTGCATGACGCTGTCGACGACATCATTCGTCGCAGGCCGGACCTGATTCTCTCGACCGGTGACATGGTCGCGGGTCAACGGCGCGGACTCGACTACCGCGCCATGTGGCGGGCCTTCGATGCCGCCGTCGTCCACCCCTTCGCGCTAGCGGGGATCCCCTTCGCCGCGACGCCCGGCAACCACGACGGTTCTTCACACCCCTACTTCTCAGAGGAGCGGGATCACTACCGGCGCTTCTGGGAACGGCGAAAGCCCTCGCTGGCGTACGTCAACGATGACCGGTGGCCCTTCAACTACTCCTTCACCTTCGGCCACGCGTATATCATCTCGTTGGACTCAACGCAGACCGGTCCCCTGCAGCCCGAAGTCTTCGACTGGCTGCGCCGCGAGCTGCAGCAGGCCCGCACCTGGCCGGTGGTTATCGTTTACGGGCACGTGCCACTCTACGCTTTCGCTCAAAATCGAGAAAACGAGGTCATCGGTGACCCGCGGGTGGAGCGACTCTTCGTTGAGAATAACGTCGACATAGCCATCAGCGGCCACCACCACACCTGGTATCCGGGGAGGCGCGGCGAGCTTCGCCTTGCAGGCGCACCCTGTCTCGGGAGCGGAGCCCGACGCCTGATCGGCGACGACGAAGTGTCGGAGCGCGGCTACATCTGGATGGAGTTCGATCGCCACGGCATCCAGGTCCTCGACTCCTACCCCGGCGAGGGCGGGCACCCGGTAGACCGGAGCAGCCTGCCGGTCCGTACCGGGACCGAGCGCTTCCCCATCGACCGCGACGACGTGCACTCCACTCTCGGCCCCGCAGGCGCGGCCCGCTGAAAGCTGGAGATAATCAGAATCCCAGGTACACTGCCTCAGCGCCCGCAGCGAATCGATGGTATCGGGCGACTCCTCACAGAATGGGACCGATCATGATTGCGACGTTGCAGGGACTCCCACGCTGCGCCCGCACGGTGTTGGCGATCGCCGTCATCACGACAATCGCTGCCTGCGATGACGGCAACAACAACACGGACACAGGCACCGCCGACACCGGCGATGCAGGGGCGGACATCGATGCTGCGCAGGATGCCGGCCGGGACATCGGCGGTGACAGCGGCGAGCCTGACTGGGAGCCGCCGCCGCGCCTGCCGCCGTCCGAGTTTTGCGATGGTTTGGACCCCTACGTGTGTTCCTTTCCCTGGCCGTCGAATCTGTACATTGAAGACAGTGAGACGACGGTAACCGGTCACAAACTGAATCTGCCGGAAGAGGCCCTGCCCCGCACCCGTGAAGGCGCGCCCTACTCCGCAGCTGAGTACGCCTCGCGCGCCGACGGCTACAGCATCGCGGGCAACATCGCCGTCGTATTTCCGGGTGTAGACGTCAGCCAGATGGCGACTGAACTCTCCGTCGGTCTGTCGATTCGACTCGACTCGCAGCTTATCTGGCTCGAAGTGCAGCCTGACGGCAGCGTGCGTCGTGTGCCCTACTTCGTTGAGCTCGATGTGGGCGAGAAGAACCCCTACCGCAGAAGCCTGCTCGCTCACGCGGCAGAGGTACTGACCCCGAACCGGCGCCACATCGTCGCCTTCCGAAACCTCGTAGACACGAGCGGCGACCCGATTGAGCGCAGCGACGACTTCGACCGTCTCGTTGCGCGTGACACCACCGGAGACCCCCGCCTGGAGCCGCGGCAGGCTCGTTTTGACGACATCTTTGCACGGCTCGAAGACGAAGACATTGATATGGACGACGTAGTTCTGGCCTGGGACTTTCACACGGCCAGCCGCGAATCCATGACCGGCCGACTCGAGCACATGCGTGACGTCGCTCTTGAAGCCGCCGGACCGGACGGCCCCCCCCTCACGATCGTCGATATTCGCGAGTTCTCGCGCACCGATGACGGCAGTGGACTCCCTGTCGACCCAAACATCGCGCTTGAAATCGAGGGTACGTTTACAGCGACAGAGTTCGTCTCTCCCGTGGAGTTCGACGACACCACCGGTTACTTCCTGCAGTACGGCGAAGACGGAAATCCAGCTGTGACCGGCACCCGCGAGGTGCCGTTCTGGGTGCGTATTCCGTACGGCGCGGTCGGCCCTGATGCGCAGGCACACACCATGCAGATGTATGGCCACGAGGCACTGGGAAGCGCGATCGAGTTTCGCGCCGAATGGGTGGGACAGATTCAGTCGTCCGAAAATGTCATCATGTTTGCTGCGGACCTCGATGGCTTCGCAAACTATGACAACTTCACAGTGGGCACCGCAGTCAGCGATCTGTCGTGGTACCGCTGGGTCACCGACCGCCTTCACCAGGGCATCGTTCAGTTCGCACTCCTGGCGCGATCGATGAAGCAGCGCTTTGCGGACCTCCCGCAGATACAGGCAGAAGGCATCGCGGTTGATGACTCCGAGGTGCATTACTTCGGCGCCGCTACCGGCGGCACCTTCGGGCCGACGATCATGGCGGCATCACCGGACCTGAATCGCGGATTCTACGATGTGCCCGGCGTGAACTGGTCGCTAATTCTTGAGCGTTCATTCAGCCTCAGCCCTTTCATTCAGATCCTGTCGCTTACCTATCCTGACCGCTTCGACCTGCGTACGATGCTCTTCCTGACGCAGCTGCTCTGGGATGGAACAGAGCCTATGAACTACCTCGACGTCATGCTGAATGAGCCCTTCGGTGATGACCCGACGGGTGAGGCCCTTATCACAGTGACCCGCGGCGACTGGTCCACCCCGGTTGTCACTTATGAAGTGGTCGCCCGCTCTAAGATGGGTATCGAACTGATGGAGGGTTACGGGCGTGCCGTCTATGGCGTTACACCTGTTTCATATCCACACAGCGGGAGCGGAATTATCTCCTTCGACTTCGGAAACGAGTGGGCCTTTGACGGCAACAAGCCGCCGGAGGACGAGATCGGAGATCCACACATTCGACCCCGCTCCCTCGAAGACTACCCGACTCTGATCATGCACTTCATGCGAACCGGAGAAATCATCGACGTCTGCAACGACGATGGAATCGTCGGCTGTGTGTGTGCGGAAGACGACGAGGGGATGTGTACGTCCCTCTGACGAGCGGCAGCCGACGAGGCGCAGGCTTCACCTGGATTTCAGCACCTGTGCGAGCATCGGAAACGCCGGCGGGTCAATCCGTGCATGCGTCACGTATTCCGTGGCGGCATGCCAGACGCAACGCCTGACAGGCGCGGCGCGCCTGCCGCTCGCAGCGCCCGCCGAGGATCGCGATGCCTGCCGGTACGTCTTCGGGCGTGCCGTCGCCGCGCAATAGCATCTCGCCATGCACGTCGCAGGCAACACCGAAGCCGGCGGCGCACAGTCGCATCGCGTCGCTGACAATCCGCGACCGATCGCCGGACCCTGTGTTGCGATGTTCCAACAATAAGGCGCCGGCACACGCGGGTTCGGCACCGGCGACGCACCCCTGTCGCGCGGCTTCGAGAACCGGTGCGTCCCCACCCGGCTCACCACCCGCCGAAAACCAGTCCGTTACTACGTCACACATGGGCGCGCCGGGTGCGGCGCACAGTCTCGCCGCGAGCTCACCGGCGCGGGCCGCAGTCGTCACCGCACCGGCACCTGCAATCACTTCGGCCTCAACCGCGCAGGCCCCGACCCGACCCGCGTCGCAGGCGAGCGCCGCACGACGGGCGCGCTCTGTGACCTCATCGTCGGTATCGCGCGCCAACCAATAGCAGGCGTCCATGACGCCGAAGCTGTCGCAGGCGGCTAGCGCGAGCGCCCTCGAACCCTCGTCCTTGTAGTCGGCCGGTAGCAGCGCCGGCTCGTACGCGCTCCACGCCTCCGCCGCTGCGTCCCGATCGCCGGCCCTGAGGGCCTGCTCAACGACCTCTCGACGATCCGTCGGCACTTCAACAGCGTCGGGGCCTGCTGCATCCGTCCGAGCGCCACCTGAACGGCAGGCGGCCGGCGATGAGAGCGCCAGAACCAACAAAATCCACCACCGTTGCTGCACAAGAGCCCCCGTCCATCCGATACAAATTTGTGCGCGACCCGACACCCCAATACACTGGGGTGCCGGCTCGGCAACAGCGCGTCGCGGCGAATCCGACAATCAGCGACGCAACCCCGCACCAGAGCATCCCCATGGAACCCGCCCAGATGATAACGCAAGCCTCACATGCGGCCCTGAGCCAAGTCGTCATCGCGGCTCTATTCGCCGTCGGCGCCCTCGCCCCCACCGCCACCGGATGCAACGGAGAAGACAAGCCCGCAGAGTTCGAAGACACCGCAGGCGACATCCCGACCGACCGTGGGACTGACACACCCATCGACATCGCAGACACGGACGAACCCGACACCGGCCCGGTTACGGGACCGCCGGACCCGCTCCCGCCCTCGACAGAATGCGACGGACTCATTCCCTGGGTCTGCGCCATGCCCTGGCCCTCAAACAACTTCCTCGTAGAAGATGAGACTCGCGAGACCGGATACGAGGTCCGCTTCGGCGCGGAGTCGCTACCATCAAACGCCCAGGGCGTGCACATGCGTCCCGAGCGATTCCGCCACTTCGACGGGTATCCGCTCTCCACCTCGGCCGTGCTGTTGCTTCCCTACGTCGACATCAGCGAGCTGCCGACGGAATACAACACCACAGAGAGTCTGCTCCCGGACGCAGCGATCTCCTTCTTCAAGGTGAGGGAAAATGACACGCTGGAGCGGATTCCATATTGGGTCGAAGAGGATCTCCTTGAGCCCGATCCCGGCCGACGGTCCATGTATATCCGCCCGGCCGTGATCCTTGAGCCCAACACGGACTACATCGTCGCACTGCGCGGCATGGTCGATACCGACGGCGAAGCGATACGCGTCCCCGATACCTTTGCGCGACTGCGAGACAACGACACATCAGGCGACCCGATCCTTGAGCGTCGGCAAGCCCGCTTCGACCGGATGTTTGCCCTGCTCGAAGACGCAGGCATCGATCGCGATGACCTGACGATCGCCTGGGATTTCCGCACGGCGAGCGAGACCATGATCCAGGAGCATCGACAGACAGTCCGCTCGCGCGGACTCTCGGCCGTCTCCTCGAACGGTCCGGAGCTGATCATCGATGACGTTCGCGAGTTCAGCGCCGAGGACGACGGAAGTGGCCTGCCCGTAGATCCGGACATCTGGTTCGTGATCGAAGGGCACTTCTTCGCCCCGAATTACCTCGTCGATTTCGAGGCGGGCGAACACATCGGCCGGCTTCTCAACTTCGATGAGAGTGGCGAGATTCAGCAGAACGGGTTCCGCGAGTCAGAGTTCACGATCGTTGTTCCTCAGTCGGCGCGCACAGGCCTCGTTCACCAGCTGCTCCAATTCGGACACGATGGCTTCAACAACCACAGAGAGGTTGCTGAACCATATGTGACGAGAATTGCAAACAAACATCGATACATTGTGTTCGCATCCAGCCTTCTGGGCTACACGGACTACGACCTGAACGGCCTTGTCCGAGTGGTGCTCTTCGACCTGAACCACTTCTGGTGGATCGGTGATCCATTGAACCAGGCGCTGCTTGAATTTGAGCTCCTTGCCCGCTCGATGGTCCATCGCACAGCGGATATCCAGGACGCGCTTCCGACGACGATCCCCCTTGCGGTCGATCGCACACAAATCCTCTACTACGGTCTCTCGACCGGTGGCACCTGGGGCGTCTCCTACGCAGCGCTGAATCCGAACGTACGACGAGCACACATGTTGTCGCCCGGCTTTGGTTGGCCGAACACAATCGAACGATCGTTCACCTTCGGGCAGTTCCTGCAGAATCTGCTCACTTCCTACCCCAACCGCTACGACCACGCGGTCGGTGTTCAGGTGGTTGGGATGGTCTGGGATGCGACCGCTCCCGAGAACTACCTGCGGCAGCTGAGCATCGCTCCGCCTGAGGGAGCCGATGAGACTCGCCTGCAGATCATCGCAACGAAGGGCAACCGCTCAACGCCGACGGTGGGCATCGAGACCGTCACCCGCTCGAACCTCGGCATCTCTCTGGCATCAACCTACTCTCGCGCGGTGCCGGGAGCCGCCGTCGTCGACCTTCCCCACGAAGGCTCCGCGGTCATACTCTACGACTACGGCAATGCATGGCCGCCAAGCGGCAACGTGCCGCCGCCGGACGATGGCCTCGAAGATCCGGATATCCTGCCTCTCGACGCGCAGCGACACGACGACCAGCTGCACAACTTCTTCCAGACCGGCGTCATAACCGACCTGTGCGGTGGACAACCCTGCGACGATCAGTAGACGTCTCCTCGCGTGCGTCGTAATCCTACGTAGAGCGGAAATCGCCGACGACGAGGGGGACCATGAGATCGCAGATTGAGAACGCCGTTGTTGTCGTCACCGGAGCAGGCTCCGGCATCGGACGCGCCATCGCGCTGCACGCCGCCGACGCCGGCGCGCTCCTTGCCCTCACCGACATTCGTGAGGATGCCCTGTCTCGAGTGGCGGACGAAGCAGAGCGCCGCGGCGCGCGCTGCATTGAGAAGACAGCCGACGTCTCGGACTTCGCGCAGGTAGAGGCCTTCGCGGAGCACACCCGGGACTCCTTCGGGCGTGCAGACATCGTAGTGAACAACGCGGGCGTCAATGTCTACGGCGCTTTCGAGGAAACATCCCTCGAAGATATGCGGTGGATCCTCGGCATCAACTACTGGGGCGTCGTACACGGCTGCAAGTCCTTCCTCCCCCTGCTTCGCCGCTCTGACCGCGGACACATTGTAAACATCTCAAGCATGGCCGGGATGATCGGCATCCCCAATCAAACAAGCTACTCCGCCGGCAAGTTTGCTGTTCGGGGGTTCAGCGCCGGACTGCGCGCTGAGCTGGCCGCATCAGGCATCGGTGTGAGCACGATCATGCCCGGAGCCATCCGCACGCCGCTGATGAGCCGCGCCCGCAGCACGAACCAATCGGCGACAGATCGCATGGCAAAGCTGATGATGCGTTTTGCGCCGCCCGCGGAGCGCGTGGCCGAGCGTGTGTTTGATGCCGTCGAGAAGAACACCGCAGAGGTCTGCATCTGCGCCGAATCCCACGCAACACGGGTGGTGCAGAGCATTGCGCCGGGCCTCGCTCGCGGCGCGCTCGCCCTGGGGTTCCGCACTACCAGGAGACGACGATGAGACTCGCCATGCGCCACGCACTTTTGGTCACCTTATTCGCCACCCTTGCTGTCAGCGCCTGTGACACAACCACAGACAGCGGAGGCGACACGGACTCCGATGGAGCTGACGATACCGCAACCGACGCCGACGCAGTCAGCGATGTCGATGAGGTCGCGGAGCACGGCTGGGATGATGACGCGCCACTTCGATGGAGCGTCCTGATCTCGGATGAGGCGCCCGACGCGGTCGCGGCGGTGGCGTCGCAGGTCGTCGGGTACCTCGACCTGATGGGCCGGACGGTAACGCTCGAGACTGTCAGCCGAGACTCTGCCGCTGATGAGCCCATGCCGACCGATTGCGTCGCCGAGGAGGGGCGGGTGTACTTCGTAGGCGACGGTGTTGGAGAGGACTTCAACCGGTCATCGGGCGACAACGGACAGACCTGGGAGTTTCGCGAAGAGAGCTGCGCCTGGGGCTTCGCCGTTGCACTGGACGGTGGCGGTCTCCTGGGCCGACAGTACGCGGCGTATGAGTGGCTGCACAGCGTTGGAGTCCGCTTCTTTCACCCGGAGTTCGAGTATGTCCCCTCCTCGCTTTACATCGCCGACGGGCGTGCCGGGGACTCCATCGCCGGCCCGCGCACACGACGCCACACACCGGACTTTCACTGGCGCAGCGTTTCGCTTCATCTGACGCACCCGCTCGAGCTCGGTGACATCTACCGCGAAGGAATTGCCGAATACGAAGACGAGGGCGTGCGGTACATTGACTGGCAGCTGAAGAACCTGGCGTCCTATGGACACGGCGGTTTCGGCAGCGGGGAGTATCGGAGTTATGGCCACGACCGCGGCTTCATCCGCACGGCCGGGTTTGCACTGCACAATCAGCAGCAGGGTGCGTCGAACATCATCGATCCGGACGATCCGCGTTCGGAAGAAGAGCAGATCGCCGAAGCAATAGATGCCCGCATGGGGTCCGGACCGGATTACCCGGCGCTCTTTCAGTTCACCTTCAACGCGAGTGAGTTCACCGAGATTCCGGATGAGGACATTGTGCGACAGCTGACCTTCATCGCCGACTACTTCGCCGAGAATTACCCGGACACATTACTGCAGTGCATTAACCACGGCACCGCCGGTGAGCCCACGCCCAACTATGGCGTGCGCTTCTACGATCTTCCGAAGTTTGCTCCAAACAATCTCGGCGTCAGCGTCCACACCCTGATGTTCTACGACCTGTTTCGGCCGGCACCGGTCTACGGCAACGAGGACTTCAACTACCTCTACGACTTCATGGTCGAAGAGTATCGCGATCGACGTCTGTGGTATTATCCGGAGTCTGCGTGGTGGCTGACCTTCGATATCGCGGTGCCTCTCTACCTGCCCATCACGATTGAGGCTCGCGACCGTGACATACAGAGCATCGCGTTCATGCTCGAAGGCGGTCTCGACGGACACCGCGTCTTCGGTAGCGGCCACGAATGGGGCTATTGGCAGAACGAGTACTGTTCCCTGCGAATGGCCGCCGATCTCAGCTACAGATACACGGATTGTTTGGATGATATCACGGCGCCGCTGGGCTCAGGCGCCCGTGACGTTCGCGACATCCTCGACCAGGTGATCCAATCGCAGGAGCGGGACTTCATCTACGGCGACACCCTGGCCTGGCTGGTCGGCACCGACCCCGAGACCGAAGTGGCGGCATCGATTGGCTTTCAGTTTCACCCGCTTCCGCCGTCAGCGTCGCAGATCATGCGGTGGACTCTGGACGAAGTCGACACCTGGCAGGGCTCGATACTGCCGGCCCTGCAAATGATGGACGACGACTACACAGACTTTGTCGCTCGGCTGCGCGAAGTTGTCGTCGACGGTGACCCCGAAGCACAACCGATACTCGACGAGATCATCGACGGCGTCGAGGTCACGGGGCTGCGAGCCCGGCATGCCTGGCAGGTGTATGGTGCGGCGGTCCTTGCGCGGCAGGCGCAGCTCCTTTTTGACAGCGGGATCGCGGATCTCGCCGCCGACCTTCTCGAAGAGGCCAAACAAACAACCGAGGACGCGATCGCTGTCGTCCGCCGACGCGAGCAGGGGTATCGCTACGAGCCGATCGAGCGCTCGATTGGTGGCGGCCCTGCGCAGGATGAAGACGACAACTGGACCATCTACAAGTACCGCTACCTGAACCGCACACACCACGGGTACTATTACACCCGAATTGACGACCAGGTCGAAGAGGCGTTGAGCCGAAGCCCCGCCCTCTTCGAGATTGAGGACACCGTAATCGAGGTGGGTGAAGAACTGCGCGTAGTGATCTCAGATCCGACGCGCACCGGCGAGATTGTGGATTTCGGGGACGGCGGAGGTCCGGTCACCGGCAATACGTCGGACCCGATTGTGGTCACAAACGCCTACGACGACGTCGGCACCTATGACGTAGATGTCGAGATTGCACACGGTGACGATATCGACGTCTTCTCGACGGCGGTTGCCGTTGTCAGCAACGAGACACACACGGGCTTCTCAGCGACGATCATAGAACCCGCCGGCGCCGCGCTGATCGAGGGCGTGCTGCCCGCTCTGGTTGTTGGCCCCATGAACGACAGCGTGGTTGTCGGGTTCTCATCGACGCCGGACCACAAGGTTCGTGCCGGGCTCTGGACCGCTGCACAGGGGCTCGGAGACGGACTCAACGCGCAAACAGGCGAGCTGATCGTACCCGTTATCAATCGAAGCTCAGGCAATATCCTGACGAGCCTGCTGGTGTCAGACGTTACGCTGACAGAGGTCGACGATACCCTCGAAGTCGCCGGCAATCTCGACACTGATGCGATCGTTCGGGCCGTCGTTGCTGTCGGTGGCTTCGAGATCTCGGGCGCACGATCCATCGTTGCATCGACTCTGGGCTACACCGTCAACACGCTACCCGCAGATGTGCCCTTCCTGGTGCGGTGGACCATCGAACCCTGAACGATACCCCGGGGACCTGTACATGAACACACACCCTGCACTGCAGCCGGGATATCTCGGCACGCTTGCGCTGCGAAACCGCATTATCAAGACGGCCACGTACGAGGGTATGTCGCCGGGCGGACTCATCGACGACGCCCTGATACGGCACCACACCGAGCTCGCACGTGGTGGGGTCGGTATGACAACCGTGGCCTATTGTGCGGTCTCGCCCGACGGCCGCACATTCGCAGAACAGCTACAGATGTCAGACGCAAACCTGCCGATGTTTCGTCGCCTCACAGACACCGTGCATGCGGCCGGCGCGGCGGTCTCACTGCAGCTGGGACATTGTGGAGGGTTTTCAAAGAACAAAGAGCTTGTGGGCAAGCGACCCTACGGACCCAGCACGCACCTGAACGAGTACGGCCTCTTCTCAGGACTCCTGCGCACGCGAGCGATGAGCGTTGCCGACATGGAACGTACCGCCGAGGAGTTCGCCGCTGCAGCGTTGCACGCGAAAGAGTGTGGTTTCGACGCCATCGAAGTACACCTCGGCCACGGGTACCTGCTCAGTCAGTTTCTCTCGCCGAAGATTAACAAGCGGCGGGATGAATACGGCGGCAGTCTCGAAAACCGCATGCGCTTTCCCCTGCAGGTTGTCGCCGCAGTCCGGGAGCGTGTCGGCCCTCACTTCCCCGTAATCGCAAAGACAAACCTGGCCGACGGGGTGCGCGGCGGCCTGCAGATCGATGACGCCGTCGAGATCGCTCGCACGCTCGAGCGTTCCGGAGTCACCGCCCTCATCATGAGCGGCGGGCTCGTCGCGAAGTCGGCGCTCTACCTTCTTCGCGGTGGACGACCGCTCAGGGAGATGATCGAGGTCGAGAAGAACCCCGCGCAGCGGCTCGCGCTTCGTGTGTTCGGACCCTCGGTGGTAAAGAAGGTCGAATTCGAGGAACTGTTCTTCCTACCCATGGCGCGGCAGGTGCGCGCCGCCGTCTCGATGCCGCTGATTCTGCTCGGCGGCGCGATCTCAGGCGACAACCTGTCGACCGCGATGGACGAGGGCTTTGAGTTCGTTGCAATGGGACGTGCTCTGCTCGCAGACCCGGATTTCGTGCGCCGGCTCGAAGACGATCCGCACTTCAGAACGCGCTGCAATCAGTGCAACAAGTGTATCGCAGAGATGGATCGTGGCGGCGTTCGTTGTGTGCTCTGATCTTGAGCGCATCGTGTGGTCGAACCCATCGGGGACCGGGAAATCATGATTCACCACATCGCACTTCGTACGCGGAACCGGTCGGCACTGTGCGATTTCCTCACGCTGCTCGGGCTGCACGAGATGAGGTCAAGCGCGTACTCTACCTGGTTCCGCGCTGGTGCGTGTGTGATCATGGTGGAGCGAGCCGAAGCCACAGAGCCGGCCACTGACTCCGCATCCATGGAGCTGATCGCCCTTGAGTGTAATAGCCGACCAGAGCGTGATCGCCTCGAGGCACGACTCGTCAGCAGCGGGGTGACGATTGAAGACCGCAGCGAGCACACCATCTACTTTCGTGACCCGGACGGTCGACGCTGGGGCGCATCCACCTATTCGTTCGCTGACTGACCGCCGAGCCAGCCGGTATCGGTGACGGCGTCCAGGAAGGGCGCGGACCAGCTACCCCGCCGTGTGTTCTCACGTTGGGACTCTCGGTGCTCCTGCAGGAATCGCTCTCGCGGAATCTCGGTAGCTCCGAGGGACTCGAGATGGTCCGTGTGGATCTGACAGTCGATGAAGTGCAGACCCCAAGCCTGGGCTGCAGCCGCCAGACACACGAACGCTACCTTTGATGCGTTCGACTCCCGGTGAAACATGGACTCACCACAGAACGCGGCCCCCACTGACACGCCATACAACCCGCCTACGAGCTCTCTGTCGGACCACACTTCAACGCTGTGTGCAAAGCCGCGGCGATGGAGTTCACTGTATGCAGCCTTCATCTCCGCCGTGATCCACGTCCCGCTCTGCCCTTCTCGCGGAACCACAGAACACGCCTCGATCACGGCGTCGAAAGCCGTGTCTGCGCTGACCGTGAATCGCCCCGATCGCATCGCCTTACGCATGCTTCGCGAGCGCCGTATGTTGTTGGGGTATAGGACCATGCGGGGATCGGGACAGAACCATGCGAGGGGCCACCCGCTCATGGGCCACGGAAACACACCGATGGAGTACGCGAAGAGCACCCGGTCGGGGTTGAGATCGCCACCCACAGCGAGCAGGCCGTCGGGCTCGGCATGCGCGGGATCCGGGAAGGCAATCTCTTCGGGAAGTTCGTAGACCGGCACTGTTCTCCTACAGCCGTACCAAACGGAGGTAGGAGTCCGTCGGATGGTGAACCGGAACGCCCTGAACCTTCGGGACGCAGCGAGGGACCGGCTCGATACGGTGGTTGCGCAGCAACGTGTAGATTTGAATCTTGAGCTGCAGCTTCGCGAAGGCGCGGCCGAGGCAGAGCCTGGGGCCGCCGCCGAAGCCTACGAGGTGCGAGAGCTTCGCTGATCGATCGTTGTCCGGGTCCCATCTGTCCGGGTCAAATGTGTTTGGTTGGTCCCAGGTCGCCGGGTCTCGGTGCGTCATGTACGGCGAATAGAAGACCGGTGTGTCCGCCGGGATCACGTGTCCGTTGTATTCGATGTCTTCGATGGCAACGCGAGGAAAGAAGAGCGCACTCGGATACATTCGCTCCAACTCATAAAGGAACCAGTCGAGCTGCTTGAGCTTCTTGTTCGTCTCAAGCAGGCCAACGTCGCTTTCGGGTACAGCCGCCAGCTCTTCACGCAGGCGCTCCTGCCAGTCGGGTCGGTACGCCAGTGTATGCAGGATCCAGGACGACGCGCTGGCGGTTGTGTCGTAGGCGGCCCAGAAAAGAAGAATCAGATGTCGGCCAATCTCGTCGTCGCTGAGTGCAGTCCCGTCCTCGTCGCGGTATTGCGCAAGCAGGCCGACGAGCCCGGGGGGCTCTTCGGCCCGACGAGCTGCCTGAATCTTCGGCCGCATCAGGTCGATGATTGCTTCCCGTGCCTTCACTGCCCGGTCCAGGCTCAGGAAGGGGATCCGGTAGGGGACCGGCGCCATCATTCCGCCGATGATCGTGTGCATCAGCGGCCTGAAGGAGTCCGTCTCGGGGCCGAGGTCGAGCCCGGTGATAGTGTTTGCAGCGACATCAAAGGTCGCATGCTCAGCCCCCTGGTAGGCGTCAAAGGAGTCCGCCGCCGCCATCCGTTCCACAGCGTCGGACCAGATGCGATAGACCTGCTCGCCGCTGCTCTGTACAGCGAGGCGACCGACAGCCGGTGTCAGCATTCCCCGTGTTCGCTTATGCTCCGCGCCGTCCTGCAGCATGATGCTACCGTCAAAGACGACGTTCGCGTTCGTGATCCCGTAGCCGCGGCCGAAGCTGAATTCTGTTCGGCGCGTCACCATGATGGACTTGTTTGCTTCCGTACCGATGAGAAACACAATCGGCGTGAAGAAGCGGGTCTTGAACACCGGCCCGTGTCTCTCGAAACGCTCCAGCAGGAACGCCATCGCGTCCTTCACCATACGTGGGAGTTCAAGCGGCGAGTCCGATCCGGGCAGACGTCGTAACGCTCGAGCGCGCTTCAGTGTGTTCTCGATCTTCAGTGCCATCGTCTCCCCCAAAATGCGCCGATTGTCATGAGCGGCTACGCCTCAGCCGGCGGCCCGATATACCGCGACGATGCACGCGCCGCCGATACCGAGGTTATGTTGCAGGGCCAGTTTCGCGCCCTCCACCTGGCGGGCTCCCGCCTCCCCGCGCAGTTGCCACACAAGCTCGGCGCACTGCGCAAGGCCGGTTGCGCCAAGAGGGTGCCCCTTTGAGATGAGCCCGCCCGACGGGTTGACGACGAAGCGCCCTCCATAGGTTGCGTTACCGGACTCGATGAGATCTCCGCCTTTTCCCTCCTCGCAGAGGCCGAGGGCTTCGTAGGTGATCAACTCGTTTGCCGAGAAACAGTCGTGCAGCTCGACAACATCAATGTCGTCTGCGGTGGCGCCGGCCTGCCCGAGGGCCTGTTTCGCGGCCGCTGCGGCCATGTCGAAGCCGACAAGCTTAATCGTGCTACCTTCGAATGTGCTCTTGAAGTCAGTTGCCATCGCCATACCTGCGATTTCAACGGCCTTGTTCTGCAGACCTCGTTCGCGGACGAAAGACTCACTGCACACAATCGCAGCGCCCGCCCCTTCTGAGGTGGGGCAGCACTGTAGTTTGGTCAGCACACCAAACACCTCCCGCGACTCCTGGATCTCTTCGAGGGAGTACACATCCTGGAATTGAGCGTAGGGGTTGTTCGCCGAGTGTCTGTGGTTCTTCTCGGCGATCATGGCGTAGTGCTCCGGTCTGGAGCCGTAGCGTTCCATGTGCTCTGTGGCCGCATTGCCGAAGAGTTGCGGAGCCGCCGGCGCTTTCGCAAAGCCGTGTTTGGCGGCCATCGCCTCGAAGTGTCGGCCGCTCGGGTGCACACGATCGTTGTACTTGGCGCCGAGTGATCCCTTCTCCATCTTCTCGAAGCCCATCGCCATGACGCAATCGGCGATCCCGCCGGCGACCAGTTGACGAGCGAGGAAGAGCGCGGTGGAGCCTGTCGAACAGTTGTTGTTTACGTTGTAGATGGGAATCCCGGTCATCCCCAATTCGTACATCGCGCGTTCGCCGGACGTGGATTCGCCGTAGACCCAACCAACAGCGGCCTGTTCTACGTCTTCGTAGCTGATTCCGGCGTCCTCCAGCGCACGTTGGCCGGCGATTCGCCCCATGTCAGGGTAGTCCCAGTCGCGGGCGCCGGGTTTCTCAAATTTCGTCATTCCGACGCCGACTACGTAGGTCTTCCGCATCTTCTATTCTCCAAGGACAGCGTGCAGTTCTTCGTGCCGAGCTTCGAGGGTCTCGATGTACTCATCGACGAATGAGCGAACAATTTCCCGGGCCGGACGTCGCTTGTTCATCATGCCGACCACCTGTCCGACGGCGATGCCGGCGAGGTCGCCGGCGGTCGGGTGCTGGGTAAGTGAATGTTTGTAGATGCGATTGTTTGCATCCGCGACGGCCATGAATTGCAACGGCATCGGCAGGGTCTTTGGCGCGTCTTCGCTCTCCCAGGCCATGGTGTAGTCCGTCTTCAGCTGTCGGGCGGGCTTTCCGGTGAGGCAGCGCGAACGGAGTGTGTCATGAGAGGTCGCCGCCAGGAGCTTCTCAATGATCACAGGTGGATCCTCGGACTCGGTCGTCGTAAGCCAGATCGAGCCGGTCCAGACTCCCTGGGCGCCCATGCACATTGCCGCTGCCATCTGGCGCCCGGATCCGATGCCGCCGGCCGTCAGTACCGGCGTCGGTGCAACAGCGTCAACTACCTGTGGGGTAAGTACCAGTGAGGTTATCTCTCCGGTGTGTCCGCCGGCCTCGGTACCGCTGGCGATGATGATATCGACGCCGGCCTCCTTCTGCGCCACCGCGTGCTTGACGCTACCGCAGAGCGCGCCGACCAGCACACCGGCCTCATGCGCCGGCGCAATGACATCCGGCGGCGGAGGTCCGAGCGCATTCACCACCAGTTTGATTGGATGCCGCATCGCAACTTCGAGGTGCGCGCGACCGCTGGAAGCCGACCATCCGAGCAGCGAGTCCACGAAGGCCGCGTCGCTGTCACTGAGTTTCGGCACCTCGTGCGCTTCGAGCAGACCATCAAGGAAGTCCCTGATTTCCTGCGGAACCATTGCTTCCAGAGCCTCCTTGGAAAGGTCTCCCTGTTCCCGGCCGACATACTTTTTCGGGATCACGAGATCGACGCCGTAGGGCTTGCCGTCGACGTGTTTGTCGATCCACGCAAGCTCCGTTTCCAGCTCTTCAGGCGTAAAGGTCAGCGCGCCGAGTACGCCAAAGCCACCGGCCTTAGATACCGCCGCGACGACATCCCGACAGTGACTGAACGCAAAAATGGGAAACTCGATCCCAAGTCGCCTGCAAATCTCGCTGCGCATGTACCACTCCCCCAGAGTTGACATGCACACACTAGAACGCGTTCTAGTCAGGTGCAACCGGGGCGTGTTTGAGCGCGAAGATCACGCAGTCGTTGGTGGCTGCCGGTCTCACTTGAAGCACCCGGGACCCCGTGCCGTGGCCCCACCGTTTACAACGCTAAATCCCGGACCAGCTGCTGGTGTTGCGTGGTCCCTCGGCGGGCATCACCGACACCGGAATCCCTGTCAGGTTTGCCATTCCGGAGACGGACTCCAACCGGTCCGGTCCGTCGGCCGCCAGCAGATTCACATTCACGCCTTCCGTCCCGGAGGCAACGCGGAGTCCGCGAGCGTGCTGGTGCCCCCAACCATGTGGCAGTGCGACGGTTCCCGGCATCAGGTCGTCGAGGATGCGAATTGGAATCCGCACCGTGCCCGTTTCGGATTGCACATCTGCGACCTCACCGTCCGCCAGGCCCGCGGCACGCGCATCGTCGCTGTGCATGTACAGATAATTACTTCGATTTCGCGGCCCGGTGAACTTCTCGATGTTGTGTGTCCACGAGTTGTGCGTGGTGATCGCTCGCTTCGTAATGAGTCGAAGCTCAGATCCACGCATGAGCTCGCGCTCGTACTCGTCGTCTAGGCCTGCTGCGGCCGCCAGATATTCCGATGGCGCGAGGTGCACCATGCGATCGTGGGTCAGCACGCGCCTGCCGAGGAAACTGCCCGGTTTGTGGTCCGGTAGTTTGATACCGTGAGGGGATTTCGAGTTGAGCGTCTTAAAGGAAGGTTGTTTGGCGACCCGCAACAGAACGTCGAGCATTCGCTCTTGCGGCAGAGCGTGTTCACCGCTGTGCGTTGCGGAGTACAGTCGGCGCGCGCCGTCGAGAAGTTTCTGTGCGATACGAGAGCCGAAGATGTCGACTCCACATGCACGGCAGAGATCAAGGTAGATGGTCGCCTCATCGCGTTGCTCGCCGGCCAGCGGTACAATCTGCCGCGTCGCCTGCAGCCATGGCCGGGACTGGAGGCCCAGGAAGAGGGGAAACGAAAATGGCAGATCGGGGCGCTCAAGGGGAGAGGTGGCGGGGAGGACGTAGTGTGCGAGCGAAGACGTTTCGTTGAGGTAGATGTCGACGGACACCAACAGCTCGAGCTCCCTGAACGCGTCACGCAGGCGCGCCGAGTTTGCCATCGTGATGAGCGGATTTCCGCCGGTAACAAACAGTGCCCGTAATTGACCGTCACCGGGTGTTAGGATCTCATCAGCGAGAACGCCGCCGGGCAGCGTTTCGTTGACGCTTGGAAGGCCGCCGACACGTGAACGGCGCTTAGACGTCAGCAGGCCGTTCTTTTTTGCGAAGGCCGGAAAGTCTACGATGCCACGGCCTACCAGCGTACCGCCACGACGGTCCAGATTTCCGGTGATGGCGTTGATCACCTCCTGCAGCCAGTAGCAGAGGGTTCCGTGGGTACCCATATTGACGCCGGTGGACATGTACAATGCGGCCGCTTCCGCCTCGACATAGGCTTTGGCCATCTGCCGCAGCGTGGCAGCCGGAATCTTCGTCACCTTTGCGGTGCGCTGCGGTGTCCAGGGTTTGACCAGCGCCGCGATCTCTTCAAAACCGCGCATGTAACGCCGAACACGTGTGTGATCGACACCACCGATCCGGATCACTTCTCGGAGGAACGAAAGGTAGAAGTAGATATCGGTGTTTGGGCGAATAAACACATGGCTGCCGGCTGCCTTTGCGGTCTCGGTTCGACGAGGATCAACAACAAACAGGGATGCCCCACGACGCTCAATTTCTTTGAGCCTCTGCACTGGGTTTGAAACCTGTAGGAAGCTCCACTTTGATACGGCCGGATTCGCGCCGACAATGATCAGGCAGTCAGTGTGGTCGATGTCGGGAAAAGGAAGAGTGAACGGGAATCCGTAGATTTCTGTCGACGCGGCGAACTTGTTTGCGCAATCTTGAGTGGCCGTAGAGTACACGCTCGCAGAACCGACACCCTGCATGAAGCCCTGCGCGAAGATTGGGTGCAGGGCGCCGAAGCCGGCAGCGGTGCCCACGTACATCGCAACCGAATCCGGCGACGTGCGCCCAACGATAGACCGCAGCTTCTTTCCAATTCCGTCGAGGGCTTCTTCCCACGAGACTCGCACAAACCTGTCACCGCGGCGCTCAAGCGGATACTGTAGTCGATCTGGCGACGCATACATGTGGTGTTGATTCAGCCCTTTCAGGCAGGCGAATCCACCGGTTACTACGTGGGCCCCATCGGGCCGTATTGCCGCGACCTGACCACCGCGGACATCGACTTCGAGTCCGCAGAGCGCCTCACAGATCCGACAGAAGGTTGTGTGCGTTTCGATCGGTTTGTGCCTGCTCATCGCTCGCTCGTCTGCTCGGGTTCGATCGGTCGCGTTACGCAGTAGGCGATCGATTGTAGTGGTACAGGGTTGCAGCGTGCTCCGCCCGGGGTCAAGGCGGCGACCGTTGAGCCGCCGCGCTATGCCGGCGTCGGCGCGTAACGCCCTACGGGAAAGCGACGATGGGCGTGTGATTGAGCGTGCTGCGTCGATGTTTCTGCTGCGGGTTCTTGGGGTTGTCGGTGCAGGCCGACAATGGCCGGGCAGTTCACTTCCACCTCCGGACACGAAGCGATATATGCGTGCCTTCTCTCACTGAGCGCGAAGATGTCACAGAGCACGATCATTCCAGATGCGAGCTTCTCGGATCCTCAGCACCTTGCTCTGCGGCGGCTGGTTCGCGCGATACGTCGAGTCGTTGCACACAGCGTTCACATGATCGCAGACGCAGAAACGCTGAACTCACTCGCGGAGCACGCGGAGTCTCTGGCAGACGCGATGCAGCCGAATGCCGGTACGCGCCCCTTCGACAAGTTCTACCCGCCCCGCTATTTTCTGCGCGACGAGCCGTCGCTGATCCTGCCTTTTTCGATGATCGGCGGCATCTACAATCCGATCGCGGCTCCGCTCCGAATTGAGCATGACGGCGACACCGTGATCGTCCGCGTGTCTCTCGGCGACGTATACGAGGGCCCACACAACTGTGTTCACGGCGGCATGGTATCGGCGCTGTGGGATCAGATACTCGGCTACGCGAATGTAAAGAAGGAGACGGGAGGGCCAACGGCGTGGCTGAGCATCAAGTATCGCGCCCCGACTCCGCTGCACACCGAGCTCCGTTTCGAGGCCTGTGTGGACCGTATTGAGGGTCGCAAGATCTTCACTGCCGGCCGCTGCTACGCCGGTGACAAGCTTGTTACAGAGGCCGAGGCGCTGTTCATCCACTACGAGTCGGTGGCGCAGAAGGGCATGTGGGAGAACCGCCGCGAGAGCACACGCTCCCACCCGCCCGAAGGTTAGTTCGAATCGCAAGGCACTCCCACCCGCCCGAAGGTTAGTTCGAATCGCAAGGTGTCACCGCGGCGCGACATCCGGGTTGGGCGGCGATTCAGGCATGTGAACGCCAAACGGTCGCGATATCCAGGCGACAAGACACTTCTTCGGAGCTGATTGGGTCGCCACGCCACTGATCGAGACGCAGTAAGACGCCGGAAGCGTCCAGACGACCCGAGTTCGGATAAGATTGGTGAGAGGAAGTCGGCGCGATGCGCTACGAGGGCGCACGGCAACGCGCGTGAGCGTACGTTGGCATCCAATAAGACCCGCGCGGAAACTCTACATCAGTGTCGCCATCCCGCCAGGCAATCCACGCCTCTCTGTATGCATCGCGAAATCGTTGCAGCTCACGAATGGCGGCAACGCGAGCTGCGACATCATGCGACGCAATCCCCGGATCTACCGTAAACCATTGTTCCTTTGACGTCGGCCGTTCGTCCCAACGTGCTTGTTTCAAGCGCCGTGCCCCGATCACGGTCGTTCCGGCACGACGCCTATCGGCGGCATGAGCCTTTTCTGCGAGCGCGATTCGCCGAGTAACTTCCGAACAGAGCCAATCGCGGCCCATGTTGGAAAAGAGCTCCGGCACCTCATATTCGAGAGTGACGCATTGGGGCATCGCACCATCTTCCTTGAAGAAGTAGTCTGGGCGCTCAACGATGCTTGCGCGCCCGATAGTATTCGGACCACTCCAAATTCCTGGATACGAATGATTGTAGCGGACGAGGTTCGCTGCGCTCGGGTTCGTAAGTATGTAGGTATACCTACGCAGGAGATCTTCGCGGTCGACAGGACGAAGCGCACCATAGGAATCGGCACTCCAGAACTTATCGTCGCGCTCGTAGCGAGAATTTAGCGCTCGCGCGATGAGGCCATTCGCCAGCGACATGAAGCGAGGCAGCAGTCCACGGCCGTCATACAAGAGCATGTGATAGTGGTTGCCCATGACGCAGAGCGCGTGGATCGAGATTCCGTACTTCTGTGCAGCATACGCAAATACGTATCTCATTAGCTGCTTAACCTGAGTCCGCGGCAGCAGGGCCAGTCTGCGCTCAAGCGTTCTCGAACAAACTTCGACGTATCCGGGGACGACGTATCGCGGCCTCGTCATGCAACGTTCCTGTGTAGGGGTAACGTACACAGAGAGTCGCGCCCGCGAAGGATACGTTGCTCAGAATCTTTCCTTCGGGCTGGTGTTGTGTTGTGGGCTGGTGTTGTGCGCGGGATTGGGACCTGGCGCTCGGCGAGCCTTCCGTCAGTCGCAAAGGTCCGGCGCTCGCGCCCGGCCCGCTTCCAGGCCGCAGAGCTGCGCACGCACTGCGCCGGAAGCGGGGTCATTCGGGGCGCTTCGAACAAAGGCCTCGAGGTGGCGTACTGCGGCTTCGGTGCGGCCGAGGTGACGCAGGTAGATGCGCGCGAGGTCCAGGCGAAGGGATGCGCCGCCTTCGCCGGAGCGAAGCGCGCGTTCCAGCAGGGTTGCGGCCTCGCGGTACTCGCCGGCGCGCATTGCGGCATAGCCACGTTCGCGGCGGCTGGTGCGGACTTCCTCCCGTTCAGACACACGCGCCGGCGCTGCCGCCCGGCGCTCGGCAGCGAGCCGCGCCGCCTCCGCCGCACGCGCCTCCGCCTCGGCGCGCGTACGGGCTTCCTCGCGGCGCCGCTCGAGCCGCGCGTTGTGGCCGGCGACATCAACAACGGCGGCGATCACTCCAGCGGTCTCCGCGGGCACGTCGACAACGCCATGGCCGCCTATCATCTGACCGTCGCGCAGAGTTCGCTGCCGATCGTCACTGTCACGCACTTCAATCGAACCGACGACAACGCCAGCCTCTGTAGCTTCACCTACGGATACGAAAAGCACCGTACCGGTTACCGCGATCTCGCGATGCGGCGTCGTCACCACGAATGACCTGCCGTCGACGCCAAGATACTCGATCACCAACGAACCACTCTCCAGGCGAACCCCGCCTGTAACGCGTTCCCAAACAGCGCCCTCAGCAGGAACGATTGTCGCGGACTCCTCGGCAGCGGGCGACTCCCAGGCAAGACCCGCAAGTGGCTGCAACACAGCCGCCTCACCCGGTGCCCGCTCAAGGATCCCTGAAGCAAACAGGCCGGCGAAGAGCGCGACCAGCATCGCAGCTGCCAACATCAGGCCGCCGAAACGTACGCCGCGGCCTCGATCACCGGCTCCTCCGTCACCATCAGTCCGTGAGGAAGTGCCCGCCGGCAGCGTGGCAGCCACCGTATCACTGCGTTCTGACACACCGCCGTCGTCGAGCTCCGTGTCACCATTCGGCGACACCGAAGAGCCCGCGCTCGCATCGGGTGTATACTCTGCTGACCCGCCTTCGATCGCTCCCATGATGCGACCGAAGAGTGCGTCCGCATCCACCTTGGGAACCACCGACGCCGGCATCTCCGCCGCGACACTCAGCACGTCGTCGAGACGTCCCACGTACGCGGAACACTCGACGCATCCACTGCAGTGCTCTGCGACTTCGCTGGCCACCACGGGGTCCAGCCGCTCATGGCGAATGAGGAACGCATAACTGCGTACGTTGTCACATGTGAGACGAGTCATCGCCCACCTCCTGCAGCCAGCGAAGGCCGCTGCTCCCGCGCCTCAAGATAGGTACGGAGCTTGTCGCGTGTACGCCTGACACGCGCCGCGATTGTGTTGATCGATTCTCCCGTGTCGTCTGCGATTTCCTGCAGGGTGCAACCTTCGACATCGCAGCGAATGAACGCCTCACGAGCGTCGACGCTGACCTGGTCGAGCGCCGCGTACAGCACCCGCACGCGGTCCCGCGCTTCGATCTGTCCTCGCTCATCCACTGGAATCTCAACCGGCTGCAGGCCGACAAAATCCACCGGCACCTTACGCCCGCGAATGTGCGAGACCGTCACATTCCAGGTGATCCGATACAGCCAGGTCGAGAATCGGCTCTCCAGGCGGAAGTTCAGCAGCGACCGATGGACCTGGATGTAGACCTTCTGCGCGATGTCTTCGACATCGCCGCGCGGCCCGACAATGCGGGTAATCTGGCCGAGTGTCCGCTGCAGCGTGCGATCGTATAGCGCGCGAAACGCTACAGGGTCGCCCTGCTGCGCGCGCTCAATGAGGCGCCGCTCTTCAGCGTGCTCTCGAGCAATATCAGCGCTCAGGGGTTGGGTAGACACTGTGAAGTTCTCCGCGACTCCGACGGGACGGCGACTACCAGCCGGCAGCCACCACGCTCACTCTGTCGCAGGCGCTTCAGAGTTTTGTGCACCTCATTCTGCACTTTATCAGCGGCGGCGGAGTTTCGCCGAAATGTTCCCGCCGCTGCACAAATCGATGCGCCGACGGCGACACACCTGTGTCCCCACGACATTTGGAGTGTTCCATGAACCTTTTCAGCCGCCTCGCATCCCTGGCCTGCGCCACACTGCTTCTATCGTTTGCCGCCGAAGCCGCTGCCTCACCGGTCTCGCTTGGCGCGCGGGTCGGTGGCTACGGATTCCGACACGCTCAGGGGTCAGACCTTGAGTGGCAGGACTGCCGCATGGACGGTGTCGG
>JAUICO010000192.1 GCA_030427825.1 bacterium
GGGTAAGACCCTCGAGGCGGGCATCCTCATGTCCGAGCTCATTCAGCGCGGGCGCGGCAAGCGCATCCTGGTGGTCGCTGTAAAGAGCATGCTCACGCAGTTTCAGAAAGAGATGTGGTGCCGCTTCTCGATCCCCCTGGTTCGCCTGGACTCCACCGGGCTGCAGAAGATTCGCCGGCACATCCCCACCAACCAGAACCCCTTCTACTACTTCGACCGCGCCATCATCTCGATCGACACCCTCAAACAGAACAACGCCTTCCGAACACACGTCGAGAAGGCCCATTGGGACATCATCGTCATCGACGAGGCACACAACGTCGCCGTGCGTGGGGGCAAACGCTCACAGCGTGCGCGTATCGCAGAGACCCTCGCCGAACGATCAGACTCCCTGATCCTCCTCTCGGCGACTCCTCACGACGGTAAGGCGCGCAGCTTCGCCAGCCTGATGAACATGCTCGACCCGACCGCCATCGCGAACCCGGACGACTACACACGAGATGACATCGAAGGGCTCTTCGTTCGCCGCTTCAAAAAGAACATCATCGCCCAGCTCGGTGAGTCCTTCAAAGAGCGGGACATCAAACAGGTGCATGCCGGCGCAAGCGCCACCGAAGAAGCCGCCTTTGATGCGTTGGTTGACCTCGACTTCAGAGCACTCGACGGCACCCGCGGCTCGTCGATGCTCTACAAGACCAGCCTGGCCAAAGCCCTGTTCTCAAGCCCGGCGGCCTGCGCACGAACCCTGCTCGCGCCCCTGGAGCGCAGCTCGGTGCGCAAACAACTTTCGGCTGACTTCTTTACGGGCGGGCGCAAAGAAGACCGGCGCGCCGCTTCGCAGATACTCGACGCCGCCGTCGACGAGCTCGCCCTCGCCCAACCTGACAGCGACCTCTGCGCAGACATTCAACAGCTCGCCGAGCTGGCACGGCGCCTTGAGAGCATCAGCCGCGACGACTTCTCGAAGTATCAGACCCTGCTCACCACCATCACCTCAAAGAAGCAGTTTGGCTGGACGCCAAAGAAGAAGGACGACCGCCTTGTGATCTTCTCGGAGAGCATCGAGACCCTGCGCTTTCTTCGCCTCGCCCTCGCAGAAGACCTCAATCTCAAGAACGAGCAGATCGAGATTCTGCACGGTCAGCTCTCAGACATCGAGCAACAGCGTCTCGTAGAAGAGTTTGGAAAGACCGGCTCCAAACTGCGCGTGCTCCTGGCCTCAGACGTCGCCTCTGAAGGCATCAACCTGCACTACCTCTGCCATCGCCTGGTGCACTTCGACATTCCCTGGTCGCTGATGGTCTTTCAGCAGCGCAACGGACGCATTGATCGCTACGGCCAGGAGAAGAAGCCCCAGATTGTGTACCTGCTGACAGACTCAAACAACGAGCGCATCGCAGGCGACCGCCGCATTCTCGAGCTGCTCATCGAGCGCGACGAGCAGGCCGTCAAGAACATCAACCGCAGCGGTGACCCCTCGGCGTTGATGGGCGCCTACAGCGTCGACGAGCAGGAGCTGGTTACCGCCTCGATGATTGAAGCCGGCGTGTCCGCCGAAGACGCCGGCCGTCGACTCGACAGCGTCGCCGCGATCGATCCCCTTGAGCTGCTGCTGAGCGGCGCCTTCAACACAACAGGAGACACCGGCGGCGCCGTCGGCGACACCGAAGCAAACAAGGCAGACGCCACAACGCAGGCGACAGCGGCGGCGACCGCCGCCGATACCTTCACGCCGCTCATCGAAGACAAGCTCTCTCTCTTCGCGTCGGACTTCGACTTCGTGCGCGCCTCCCTCGACAGACTCAGCGAGAGCGAGGGCCTGCAGTCCAAAGTGGACGACGCAAAGCAGCTGATCGAAATCCAGCTGCCGCCGGATACCGAAGAAGCACGCCGACGACGAGTGCCCGGCTTCGACCTGCGGCGACGCTTCGACAAGTTCCCCCGCGAGGTGCTGCCCGACGATGGCGTTCTGGTGCTCAACCCCAAAGCCGAGGCCATGCAACGCGCCATCACGGACGCCCGGGGCGAAGACTCCGCCTGGCCGGTGGTGCAGTACCTGTGGCCGCTGAACCCGGTGCTGCAGTGGTGCCAGGACCGCAACCGCGCCGCGTTTCCGCGCCACAGCGCGCCGGTGCTTACGCTGCTTTCAGGACTGCGTGCCGGCGAAGAGGTGATTGTCACTTCGGGCCTTCTGCCCAACGAGCGCAGCCAACCCCTGGTGCACCGTTGGTTCGCCGCCTGCTTCATCGACGGGCACTTTCAGGAGCTCGAGGACTTCGACGCCTTCGTCACACGCAGCGGCATCGCCGAGCGTACGCTGCCGAACCGACGCACAGACCCCGACATCTCGGGGCTGCAGCGCCTGGTGCCCGCCGCGGTCGACGAAACCCTTGCGGCGATGCACCGCAGGCGCGCGCGCTTCGAGGACGACATCAACGCCACCCTGCAGGTTGAGCTCGAGCGCCTTGAATGTCTGAAAGAGCGTCAGCTTGAGCAGCTTGAACGGGAGTTTGGCAATGTCCCCTCGAAGCGGGCGGCCCGCGACCAGCGAAGGCGGCGCATCGACGCCACCTTTGACCGCTATCTGGACTGGGTGCAGCAGTCGATGACCACATCAGACGCGCCCTTTGTGCAGGTCATCGCCGCCCTGCGTACCGAAGAAGGAGCCTCACAATGAGCGACACCTTCGTCGGCATCGAGAACGAAAACGAGTTCTTTACCCAGCACTACCTCGCCGCCATCCTCTCGGGCGACCTCAAACAAACACAGCAACAGTGGCGGGACACCGCCGCAGCAGCCGGCGCCGGGTATCGCACACCCCCCAACGCCCTCGCAAACACACACACAGAGTACTTTCGCTATCACGAGCGAATCGAACGCCTCAAAAAGAGCGACGAGCGCAGCGACGCCCATCGCGCCATCTTCACCACCCTGCTCTCCGCTCTCGGCTACAGCCCGCAGCCCGAGTATGTGGAGTGTGCCGAAGGCGTCGTGCAGCTGCTCGGCGCCGTACGGCGCAGCGACGGCGCGCCTTTTCTCTACATCATCGCCGCGGTCAGCGACGCCGAGGGCGAAGAAGCGACCCTGTCGACACCGCTGCCGCTTTGGGCACCCGGGGCTGTGGCCGGCGAGGCTGTTGCAGGCGTCGCTACAGCCGGCGCCGACACCGAAGACCATCAAATGGTCGAGGCAGAGACCCTGGTGTCCGCCCTCTTTCACGCCGACGAGGCACCGCGCTTTATCCTCGTGTGCGGTGTCACCGACATCTACCTGCTCGAGCGCGGCAAGTGGCCTGAGAAGCGCCTGCTGCGCTTCCACCTGGACGAGATCCTCGGCCGCCGAGAAGCAGCGACCCTCGACGTGGTCGCAGCCCTCCTGCACCGGGAGTGCCTGGCGCCGGACTCCGGCGACACCCTCGTCGACACCCTCGACGACCGCTCTCACAAACACGCCTTCGAGGTGTCTGAAGACCTCAAGTACGCCCTGCAGGCGAGTATCGAGCGCCTGGGCAACGCTGCGGTTATCCACATTCGCGAGGTGCAGAAGAAGAAGGTTTTTGGGCGCGACATCGCCGACCAGCTCTCGCGGGAATGCCTCACCTACATGTACCGCCTGCTCTTCCTCTTCTACATCGAGGCCCGCCCTGAGCTCGGCTACGCTCCCATGGGTTCGGACGCATACCGCCTGGGCTACAGCCTGGACCGCCTGCGTGACCTCGAGATCGTAGACCTGCAGAGTGAAGAGGCCCGCCACGGCACCTATCTGAACGACAGCCTGACCCTGCTCTTTCGCATGCTCCACGACGGCGCGCGGCCGGCCGCTCAGCAGGACCTCACCGCCTCATACACACACAGCTTCGAGCTGACGCCCCTGCGCACACATCTCTTTGACCCGAAACGCACACCGATGCTCTCGTCGGTTCCCTTCGCAAACGAAGTGTGGCGGGACATCATCGAGTGGATGTCACTCACCCGCACCCGATCAACAAGCAGAGGTCGCTTTGCGCGGCGTGGCCGCATCTCGTACGCAACACTCGGTATCAACCAACTGGGCGCGGTGTACGAGGCCCTGCTCTCATACCGGGGCTTCTTCGCTGAGACGGATTTGTTTGAGGTCAAGGCGGCCAAAGACAAAGAGCACGACGTGCTCAAGACGGCGTACTTTGTGCCCGAAGATGACATCGAGCAGTACACCGACGACGAGCGGGTGTACGAGAGCGACGGCGTCAACCTGAAGCGCTATCCCCGCGGAACCTTCATCTATCGCCTCGCCGGCCGGGACCGTCAGACCTCGGCGAGCTACTACACCCCCGAGGTGTTGACGCGATGTGTGGTCAGGTACGCGCTCAAAGAGCTGCTTGAGAACGAGGACGGGTCGCCGAAGAAGAGCGCCGACGAGATCCTTGATGTGACCAT
>JAUICO010000060.1 GCA_030427825.1 bacterium
ACCCACGGATGGGGCGAGCTTCTGACCCGAATCAGAGCTCGTATCGACGAGTTGAAGGCGTAGCCCGCGCCGTCGTTCGCGACGTCATCTAGACGACCACGCGCGTACCACCGCATGATTGCGGCGGCGGCGAGCAGCGCGGCACCCCGCGTCAGTCGTTCAGAGCAGGGATAGAGCAGTCGCCCCGAACGAAACCGCCTGCCGGGTTCCAGACTCGGGGACAGTTATCGCGATGGTCGGGCCTCCCATCGTCGTCATAGTCATGCATGCAGACCTCGCCGACACCATCGCCGTCGCTGTCAAACTGTATGTCTGTTGGGAACTGCGGGCAGTCGTCGTCGTCGTCGTCGACTCCATCGCTGTCCGCGTCCGACAAGCAGACGCTTGCGGGAGTGAAAGGGCAGAGGTCGCTTTCATCGGGTATGCGATCACCATCCTGATCGCCTGCGCACGCCGAATCCGAGTTCAACGTCGTGCGGGAAAGCGGGCAGATGTCGCATGCGTCTTCTCTGCCGTCGCGGTCGCTGTCGATGGCGTAGCGATTCGGAGTGACGGGGCAGAGGTCAACGGCATCGGTGCGCCCGTCACCGTCGGCGTCGCCGGCGCAGGCAGCCCTCGAGTTGCCGTCGGCAGACACAGCGAAGGGGCACACGTCACACGCATCCGAGATCCCGTCTCTGTCCTGATCCGCGGTCAGTGCATCGGGAAGGTACCTGCATGCATCACGGTCGTCTCGTATTCCGTCGCCATCGGAGTCGCCGGAGCACCAACCGGTCGACGTGTGCCAGTAGAGACAACGGTCGGTCGAATCCGGGATTCCGTCGCCGTCGATGTCTCCGACCGTGCCGTCCGCTGCTCCGATCGGGTGTGCGTCCTCGGTGTCGATGAGCCCGTCTCCGTCCGCGTCATCGACGCATGCATCTCCGGTCCCATCTCTGTTGGCGTCCGGCTGCCCGGGATTCGCTGCCCAGGGGCAGTTGTCGCACGCGTCGGGGCTGCCGTCAGAGTCCGTGTCGGTGAGAAGTGGGTTCGCGGCCCAGACGCAAACATCGAGCCCGTTGGGGATGCCGTCCCGGTCCGCATCCGCACCTGCAGCATCGGCGCACGCGTTTCCGATTCGCTGTTCGGGATTCTGTTCCGGATTTGAGAGCCCCGGACAGTTGTCATACAGGTCGATCACCCCGTCACCGTCGGAGTCGGCCCGCCCGAATGCGAAGTCGCATGCGTCGCCGATACCGTTGAAGTTGATGTCCAACTGCGATGCGTTCCTCTGCCACCTGCAGTTGTCGCGATGATCGCTGACTCCATCACCGTCGGCGTCTCTTAGCAGGGCGGGACACTGCGTCGGCGTGAGGCCGGGAACGCCCGCACTCGGGTCGTATGGACACACATCGCATGCATCACCGATTCCATCGGCGTCGGAGTCGGTCTGCAGTCGATTTGAGACCTCGGGGCAGTTGTCGAAGTCGTCGGTTGCCTGATCCCCATCCGTGTCGCCGGCGGAGGTAGACTGGCACGCGTTTCCGACGCCGTCATGGTTCCAGTCGTACTGCCTGGGGTTGGGGTGCTCAGGGCAGTTGTCGCACGCATCGCCAACGCCGTCGATGTCGCGATCGAACTGACCGATGTTTGCAGAGAGAGGGCAGTTGTCGACGTGATCTCCGACGCCGTCACCGTCGCGATCAACCACCTGTTCACACGCGTCCCCGATGCCGTTTTCATCGTCATCTGTCTGCGTTGCATTCGGGACCCAGGGGCAGTTATCACATGCGTCTCCGTGTCCGTCGTTGTCACTGTCCGGCGACCCGAAGTCGGCCAGCTCAGGGCAAGTGTCACATGCGTCGCCCTGCCCATCGCGGTCGCTGTCACCCTGATTGGTGTTCAGGACCATGATACAGTTGTCTACCAGGTCGGGGATGCCGTCCCCATCTTGATCGTAGTCGTCAGATGAGTCCGGTGATGCATCCGAAACGTCGCCCGGATTCGTGTCGAACTCGGCATCCGTATCGGTGTCGTCGGACGCGTCGAGTATCCCTGTGTCGTCGACGACATCCGCACGTGGATCGTCGATGATGCAGGCGCCGGCCAGGCAGCGAGCGCCTTCGCCGCATTCGGCATTTGACGTACACGACGGGGTGCGTCCGCCACTACCGTCATTGCCGGCATCGCCGCAGGCCACCGCAAGTGTGAAAGCGCAGAGGATGATAGCGGGGTGGCGAAGGTGCATAGGAGCGCGGTGCTTTCTGAGGTCGTCGGGGCTTCCAGCAGAACAGAAGTAGGACCTTTCAGATAAGGGGTCAAAGTACGGCGTCGAGCCGCAGGGTCTTCGCGACCTGTCTCACTCCGACGGCGGCTCGTCGTCCAGGATGAGGTCGGATGCGTCGATCAATTCCTCATCTTCCAGGTCATCGAGCAACTGCGCGTCCTCAATCACCTCGTCCTTCGCGCCGTCGTCGGGGGTGGCGGCACCGAAGTCTCCGGAGTTCGCCGGGGCCGCCGGCGCCGCCGGCGGCGGAACTGCTGCGACCTCGCTGACCGTCTCGTTTTCTGCGGTGATGCGCACGTCGTTAGCAATGTGTGTGCATAGATTCGCACATGCTGTTGAACTGAGCCAGGCCAGCAGCGCGCTACGAGCGCAGTCTTCCGGGCCCAATCTGGACGGGGTCGCGGGTCGACCACCGTCAATCCGTGCGCATGCCTCGTAGCAGCGTGCAGCGTCGCCGCTGAAGGCCGCGCCTGCGGCGACGGCGCGGGCGGCGAGACGGCGCCGAATGGACTCCACACGGTCAAGAATCGCGTCGTCTGCCAGCGCAATCTCGGAGCCCGGCAGCGCCATCATCAGTGCGTCTGCGTGCCGCCCGAAGAATGCGCCGGTGTCGAGGGTGCTGGCGTCGAAGAGGGCCTTGTTTGTGGCGGCCGCAGCCCAACAGAGCCAGAAGCGCTGGGTGGCCTCATCAGCGACTGTTGTCAGATCCGGGTGCACCAGAACCTTGCGGGGGCTCGATGAGACCGGCTGCGCAGGCAGCGCAGCGTTAGCAGAAAGGCTGAAGCTCACACCGTCGCCAAAATTGCGGGCGATTGAGCCCGCGATGGTCGACGCAAGAGACAGCGGTGGTAGCGGAGTGCCATCTACTGCGGATACATGGTCGCTCGTCTCCCCGTCGGCGAGAGCGCGCGCCACGGTCATTTCAACGTCTCCGCCACCGTCCAGCATCGTTGCGAGCTCGTGGATATGAGCGCGGAGCGGGGGCGTTGGGAGGGGTACGCGGGAGACAATGGTCTGCTCGCGATCTGACGCGGCGCCATCAAGTTCAAGGATGCGCAGGACGCTGATTACTCCCATCTTGCGGCCCGCGACGTGATGGGCGCGAATGGCCTCCCGCATCAGGTCCGCGTCGTAGCGGCCGTCGATGAGGGCGTCGTGGATCAGCCGCAGCGCAAGCTCCGGTCGCGGAGGATCCTCCTCCACACACAGTCGTACCCACTCTCGCAGTGCAACCGTGGGGATCGGGCCGCTGTTACCAACCATCTCCAGGAGCTCAGCAGCGGCCCTGCGCCCGAGAGTGCCGGTGACGTCCGCGGAGATGATGGCCGACACGAGCGCGTTTCGTTTCGCTCGATCGCCCTGCAGGCGAGTTGTCAGCCCGCCGAGCCAGGCACCGAGATCTCTGTAGTTGTCGCTCGGAGTTGCGCGCACCAATGCCGAAACGATCGCTGCCTCGTACACGCCGGCTTCGATGGCGCTCCTCAGCTCATCACGGGCTTCAGGAGAACCCGCGTTCTCAAGAAGGAGAGCTCGGCAGGCCACGCGTTGCGCCGCCGCGCCCGGTGCGTCGCCGGCGTCGAATGCGGCCACTGCGGCCACGGCCGCCTCCGGGTCCACGGCTGCAAGCAGACGCTCCGCCGCGAGTACGGCTGCGCCGGCATCGCCGCTACGGATCGACGCAAGGGCTGCCGCGACGAGTGCATCCGATCCACCGCGCCGGAGGACAATTTCGTCGATGGCCGCGACCATCGCCGCATCGGCGCCAGCGAAGCCACGTGCTTTCGCTGCCAGCGCCTCGATTTTGCTGCTGTCGTCGTTCGCGGCGTCCGCGGCCTCGAGCAGCCCCATGTGTACTGCCGCCTGCATGTCGGCGCTGATCTCACCGATCGCCTGCGTGGCCGCGAAGGCCGCGCGTGCATCGTCAAGCTGCCCGTCCGCGAGCAGCGCGCTCGCGAGCGCCAGCTGGTAGTCTGGGAAAACGCCGAAGCGCTCTTCATCGGCCCGCAGCATTGCGACGGCCGAGCCGGCGTCTCCCATGTCCTTGAGGCGGCGAGCCGAGGCAAGAGTTGCAGCCAGGGCAACATCCGGGTCTGCGCTGCCGCGCAGTGACTCTTCAATCTGGGCGGCCTCCGCGACCTTGCCGAGCCCTTTGAGAGCCAACGCCTTCAGGGTGAGCGCCTCGATGTGGCGGGGTTCGTTCCGCAGCACGAGCTCGGTCAGCCGCACCACTCTGCGGTTGTCGCCAACCTCGGAGTGGACGATGCGCGCTGCCCGGACATAGTGCTCGTTAGCGATGGAAGGCTCCTTCAGCCGATGCCCCCGCTTCATCAGGTAGTCGACGAGCCCATCATGGTCCGAGATGGACTCGAAGTGTGCGACGATGCGGCCATGAAGCTCTTCGTTGTCCGGCAAAGAGCGGGCTGCGCGCATCAGCGCCTGTGTCGCGAGCTGGGGCTCAGCGAGATGGTCGTTGTAGACGTCGATCAGGCTGGTGACGACTGCGAGGCGGGTATCGTCGTCACGTGTTCGGCGGAGCTCGCCTTCATACAGATCGGCCAGTCCGTGCCAGTCGCCGGCCGCCGTCAACAGCTCCACCAGCTCTCCACGTACAGCGGCTCGATCATCGCTGAGTATCTGGAGTTCCTTCAGGGACTCGATAGCGGACGCGTAGGCCTCGCTTGCTCGCGCTGCTCGGACCCGGCAGCGGTGCCAGAACGCACGTTCCTCCCGCTTTCGCGCGACCTGCAGCGCGGCGTCCGAGAGCGCGAGCATCGGCGCCTGGTTGCCGATCGATTCCACGACCTCGTCGATTCGCCGGACGAGCGCGGCGTCCGTGAGGCGCCCGTCGATCAGCTCCATCCAGGCGGCTACGGCGCGTTGTTCGGCGCCGTTCTCCGCAGCGATGCGACCCGCGGCGAGGAGCGCGTTCCCCGGCGGCACTTTGGCGTGTGCCTGCTGCGACAGGGCGACCCATGCGTCGATGAGGTCGTCGATTCGGTTGGCCGCGATGCCGGTACGCTCGAAGGCCGCGCTCCGTTCTTCGTCCGGGTTCGCCTGCCAGGCGAGTCGAGCTGCTTTGAACGCGGCGTCCGCGTCAAGGGAGCGTTCTGCGAGATTTGCTGCACGCACCAGCAGGGTCTGCTTCTGTTCCGGCTCCGCGTCTTCTGCTGTCTGCACCAGGGTCTGCACCCAGTCCCCCACCAGCTCGTGCGCTCCGGTGTAGTTCTCGGTCCATTCCCACCAATCTTCGTCGGCCTCTCCCGAAGCGATCGGCCGGGCGAGGGCCTTGAGGGCCCGAGCGGGCTCCTTGAGCTGGTCCGCATATATCTCGGCAGCCTCGCGAATCGCCTCAGGATCAGCCGTGCTGCCATGAAGGCCGCGCGCGTCCGCAAAGTCGCTCCATCGTTCGAAACGCTCCGCCAGGGCGCGCTCTGCTGCGACATAATTCGCGTCGCTGACACCCTCGGGTCTGAGTTGCGACAGCCGCTCGAAGGGATCCGCTCCGGCGTGCTCCGCGGCACCGGCCGCGGCTTTTTGTGCGGCTTCCCATCGCACGTCGAGGTTGTCGGCCCGCTTCGCGACCTCGGTGTACACCGCCGCGACCATGGCGCCGTCAGCGCCGATGCCCGCGAGAGACTCCGCCGCCGGCAGGACCACGGTCGGATCGTCCAGCCGTTCCGCGTGCTCGACAAGCTTCGCGAGCGCCTCGTCGTTCTGCCCGGCGCGGAGCCGAAGGGTGGCGGCCTCTACAGCCGCGCGACCGTGAAGATGGGCGCTGCCCAGAGTGGAAAGAGCGTCCAGGGCGTCGGCCGCTGCCGGATCGCCCACCTTATCTGCCTCTGCGAGCGTCGCGTCGATGTCGGCTTCCTCAAGCTCGCCGAGCTGTGCGGCGACCTGGAGCGCGCGCAGTGCGTCGCTGTGCTGTCCGAGGTGTTCAGTCATGACGACAGCGGCGCGCCGAACGATCTCCGGCTGACGGTCTGCGTCGACCGCGTCCGTCAGTCGGCGAAGGGCCCCGAGCGCTTCCTCCCAGCGGTCCTGTTCCCCAAGCTCCGCCGCGAGGCGCTCGAGCCAGCCCTCGGTGCGCGAGTCCGAGTCCGCAAGGGCAGACACGAGGCGGATTGAACGCTCCGGGTTCGGGTCCAGTGCATCCGAATGCGCGAGCGCCGCACCGAGCGCCCGCGTCCGCTCGGCGCCCGTAAGCAGCGAGCCGGCCTTCTCGTGCAGGGTCGCCGCCCGTTCGTGGTCGCCATCAGCAGCCGCCATATCCGCGAGACGGGACAGGGACGCGAGATCACGGTGATTGTGTTCGACGAGCGCCTCAAGGTGAGGGCGGGCGTCTGCGGCGCGATCCAGCCGATCGCAGAGCAGGGCAGCGCATTCGCGTCGAAGGTCGTCCCTGGCCTCGCTTTCGTCGGAGAGCGCAATTCTGGCCTCAAGCAGGGCGCAGAGCTCGGTGAGATCTCCCCTGTCACGCGCATACTCCGACAGAGTATCAACGATCGAGACGTCATTCGGGCGCAACGCATACAGGTCACGCAGAATCGGCTCTCTGGCTTCAACACCGGTCTCCAATGAAGCCAGCTCAGCGAGCCTCTCTGCTCGCTCATCGTCTTCGAGCGTCGCGCCAAGACGGGCCTGCAGCAGGTTGCGTAGGGCCGCAGAGTCGCCCTGCGCTGAAAATCGGACGTGAAGGGCGTCGAAGGCTGGTGTTTCCGACGGCGAGTGCGTGAAAATCTCGCTGAAAATCTGCTCCTGAACGGCCGGGTTCGACTCGCTCAGCTCCGCTGCGCGATACAAGCCGCGGATTCGCTCATCTCCTTCCCGGGCAGAGAAATCCGAGGCCAGGAGCCGCGCGGCTTCGACCGATGTCGGAGCGTCAAGCCGGCCGCCAATGAGTTCGGTCAGCGCTGCGGAGTCGGGGTCCCGGGCCCATGCCTCGGCGACGATGTTTGCCAGGTCCGGACCCGGGGCGTCCAGGGACAGATGCAGCAGACGAGTGAGGTGTTCTGCACCGAATTCCGCGCCTTCGATCGTGCGGAGCGATTCCAGGGCAGTACGTTCGGTGTCCGCGCTCCCGGCGTCCTCAGCCAGTCCGGCGGCGTGTGCGAGCAGACGGCGCGCGCTCTCGGAATCCTGCGCCCGACTGCCTGCGAGCAGCGCCGACTGCGCCGCGAGCTCGCCGGCACCTGTGGAGACCAGCTCATGGAGTCGGGTCACGAACGCTTCGTCTGACCCCGAGGCTGCGAGCGCTTCGAGCGCTGTTTCAGCGGCAACGTCGTTGTGACCACCGGCGAGAGCGCTTGCGAAGAGCGCGGCGTAGGCTGTCTCTTTCAGTTGCGGCGACGCCGATGAAATCGCCACAACCCTCGCGTGGTGTGCGTCCGCCGACGCTTCGCGACCCGGCACGGTTGTTGCGAGCCTTGCGAGGCGCCCCTGAAGCTCTGCTTCGTCGTCGCTGCCTGCCTTCGTGGCAGCAAGGGCACAGAGGGCGTCGTAGAGGTGCTCAGCATTTCCCGTAGAGTCCGCGTCTGCCTCGATGAATGCCCATGCGTCCCCGTGATCGGGCACAAGGGCCGTCAGCTCAACGGCGACCTCACGAGTGCGTTCCGGGTCCCGGTCTTTCACGAGCTCAAAGAGCTCGTCGAGCCACGCTGCACGCTCATCGTCAGAGTGCGCGGTGTCGGAAGCCGCCAGGTGGAGCGCAGCAGCGAGAGCGTCGGTGTCATCGCGAAACAGCTCGATGCGTGCGGCGTGTCCCCGAGAGCGACCTTCGACCTCTTCGAGCCTGGTAAGTGCAAGAAGTGCCGAATCCGCATCACCTCGACTGCGATGAACCTCGATCAGCTCCTCCAGCAACTTCGCCTCTGAGAGATCGCTGACAGGGGCGCCGAGCACGGTCTCAAGGGCCACGGCATACAGGTCGGCGCCCCCGCGGGAGCGGATTGCATCCAGGGCGGCACGAGAGGTGTCCGCACTCAGGACGCCCCTGCGAAGGGCGCTCGTCAGGGTCTCTGCGGCCGCGGTGTTGTCTTCGGTCAGCTGTCCTACGCGGATCAGCAGCTCTGCGGCCGTCGCGTTGGCATCTGCGCCTGCGCGTGCCGCGGCTCCATCCAGTATCGCTGCACCCCCTTCGGATGCGAAGTGGGTGAGAACCGCGTCGGGCGCCTCGGCACCGCCGTTGACACTCTCAAGCAACCACACGGCCCCGGCCTCAAGGTCGCCGTTTCCACTCAACAGGGCGGCCAGGCGGGCGGCAGACTGCGCAAACTCACCGCCCTTGAGGTCAGGGGTCAGGAGTTGAAGTGCGTGCAGCTCGGCGTCCTCGTCTCCGCAGATTGCGGAAAGTCGCGCGACGTCCGCAAGAATGGACGTGTCGCGTGGCTGCATGTCATGGGCACTCATCATCCGGGCAAGTGCAGCGTCCGGCCGGTCGAGCTCGCGCTCGAAGATTGTGGCCGCGCGATGAAGCGTCCTGGCGCCGGACTCGCCACCTTCGCCGGTTCCGCGCCGCACGAGGGCGACCGCCAGCGACTCGGACTCTCCGGCGGCATCGTAGTATTCGATCAGCGCGTCGAGCGCGGCGCCGGGACTGTCGCCGTCCGCAAGTGCCTTGAGGGCGTCCAGTAGCTGTGGATGCGCCTCCGTGGGCGCTGCCTTCAACGCGCTCGCGAGGGTGGCCACCGCAAGATCGGGACGTCCAAGACGTTCGGACTCCAGCCCCGCAACTTCGAGGGCCGGCGTGGCAAGGTCTCCCGGTTCAACGGAATCCAGTCGTGCCCGAGCCTCTTCGTAGATGGTTGTCCACTCGCCGGCTTCACGAAGCAGGGCATCTCGGAAGTCCGCGAGCGTCGGGCTCCAGACGCCGGGGTGTGAGCTTTTTACTCTGTCAGCGGCGTCAATTGCGATGCTGGCGTCCGGCGCGTCGTCGGCGATCGTCTGCAGGTGCTTCAGTACGGCGCCGCCATTGCCGGCTTCGGCCTCGATCAGTGTCGCTGAAAGCAGGCATGCGAGAGCGTCAGCGCCGGAAAAGGCTTCGGCTGCGTGCTCATACCAGCTGATCGCGGCTTCGCCGTTCCCCGCAGCCTGCTGGATCTCTGCAGCAAATCGCAGGGTGCCGGGGTGCGAGCTGCCCGCCTGCGCCGCGAGCCAATCTGTAGTGGGAGCCAGGCGCGCGGCGGGCACTCCGGCCTCCAGGCCGCGATCGACATAGTCGAGGGCGACTTCCGGATCGCCGGCGACCGACCATGCAAGACGGGCGATCTCCTCGACCAGGTCTCCGTCGCTGAGGTCAGCGCTGTCGAAGCGCTCGTTCAGCATGGTGAGCAGCAGGCGTTGTTCGCCGCGGTCGCGCAGCAGCACTTCGAGATCCGCGTCGTGCTTCGCTCGGTCTGAGACCGTACCACGCAATTCCCAGAGCGCCGCAATGGCGGCTTCTTCGGACCTGGGCTTCAGGGCTGCGATGTGACGCCAGGCTTCGGCCAGGGCATCGGGCGACGCGTGCTCGGCGGCCTCGACGATCGCGGTCGCGAACGCGAGCCGTTCTTCTTCGGTATCGGCCACAGCCAGCAGCTGGATGGTCAGCTCCACGGCGACATCGTGCTGCTTGCTGGCCGTGAGCGCGTTCGTCAGCTTTGCGCCCAGTTCACGATTGTTTCGAGCGATGGCGCACGCAACGGAGACCGCATGGCTCCTCGCTTCGTCACCGGTCGCGAGGCGCCCCCAGTAGTCGATGACTGTGGCGCAAATCAGGACCGAGGTCGGCTGGTCGATGTGGGGCAGAATCGCGACGAGCGCGTCTGAGATGTCGTCGTTGCGCTCGTGTTTTCGAAGCGCATCAAAGTAGGCGTTGAACGCGGCCCGATCGGTCGGATTCTCACGAAAACGATCGCGTTGCCGGTCGATTTCAATCGACATTGTACCCCCGTACGAATCACTGCGTGGACTCGGCGGACGACAAAGCGCTACCGCCGCGCGCACACGCTGAACGCACGGTCTAGCACGGCACGCGGCGGAGTCGCCAGCGCCACACCACCGTGTGCATCTTCAGCAGCGTTGCAGACAGGCGGGAGGTGGCTAGTTTCCGGCCGGACAGGAAGCACATGCCGGATGAGGCAGACCGGCGGCGAAGTTCTCGGCGACCGTATGCAACCGCAGCGGGGAGCGCCCGAACAGGGATCAGGGGATTGCCCTGAGGCCCGTGCATCTTCCTGTCGCCGAATCTGTAGAATGACACCAATCCTGAACAGGCCGTGATGATGAGTCCCGGAACAGACTATTATCGAGAGTTGGGCGTCGCGAAGGGCGCCGGTGCGGACGAGATTCGCGCCGCCTACCGTAAGCTCGCGCGCAAGTACCACCCCGACCACAACCCCGACGATGCTGCCGCCGAAGAGCGCTTCAAGGCAGTCGGCGAGGCATACGCGGTGCTGTCTGACGAGAACAAGCGCCGGCTCTACGACAAGTTCGGCGACGACGGACTGCGTGAGGGCTTCGATGAGGCGGCGTACGAGAGAATGCGTTCGGGCTTCGGCGGCGGCTACGGTGGCGGCGCACCCGGCGGGTTTTCCTTCGACTTCGGCGGCGCGCAGGGCGTCGACCTGGGCGACCTCTTCGGTGGAGCGTTTGGAGGTGGCGGTCGGGCCTCTCAATCCGGCAAAGACCTGAACCTTACGCTGCGAGCTTCTTTTGAGCAGGCGGCCGCCGGATTTCAGACCAGCTTCACTTTTCGCAGACCCTCGCGGTGCAGAGTCTGCAGCGGGCGTGGCGGTGTCGGGAACTCAATCTGTGCGTCCTGCGGTGGGCGCGGCCTCACTGAAGAGACGAAGACGCTGACAGTGAATGTGCCTGCGGGCGCTGATGATGGCGACACGCTCCGGTTGAAGGGCAAGGGTGGCGAGCCCCGGAACGGGGGTCAGCGTGGTGATGTAGTCCTTACCATTCAGGTCGAGGAGCATCCGACACTGAAACGAGAAGGGCGCAACCTGATCGCTCGGGCCGAGGTGACACCGCTGGACCTTCTCACGGGTACCACGGTCGAGGTTCCGACACTCGACGGCGCCATTCGGATGAAGGTCCCGGCCGGTGCTGACCCCGCAGTGCGCCTGCGCGCCGGCGGAAAGGGGATCGTGCGCAAGGGTAAGGCCGGAGACCTGCAGGTTGAGCTCGTAGTGGTGCCGCTGGCGGCGACCAGCCCCTCTGTGCAGGCCGCGATCGACAACCTGGCTGACGCTGTCCGCAGCGAAGCGACGTGAGCACGCCGGCGGTCGTCGGAAGCACCGCTGATAGTGAGTTCTTCGATTGGAATATCGTAGACGCGAGCGAGCAGCGCGCCGTCGAGGATGAGCTGTTCTCGGCGCTGGTGGGAGCGACGCCGGAATACGCCCGCCGCGTGCATTTCGATCGCAGCTCCGGGTATCTGTGTATGCCTCCGCGACCGGCCGATGCCCACGATGAGGGGCGGTGGCTCAACGCGCATGGGCTGGTGCACAGCGCAGCGGAATCATTGCGCGGAGAGGCGACCCGCAGCTTTGTGCGGGTCGCGCAGAATGTGCGCTTTCGATTTCGTCACTTCGAGCCGGAACACTGGCGCAGGTTGTCGTCTTTGTATGAGACCCTGCCGGGCTGGCTGGGCGGCGGTTTCGACCTGCCCAGGTGGTTCGGGCTGAACGAAGGTCGTCCTCCTTTCCTCTGGGCATCGGTCGAGGACTTCGGACTTGAGGTCTCCGGGATTGTGCTGCCGGTGCACTGGCAGGGCTGGTGGGACGCCTTTCTCACCGGTTGTGGCGAGCTTCCCGCTCTCCCAGGGCCGGGGCCGGAGAGGGTGCCGCAGGCGCGCAAGCCGGGCTCTGACCCACGTTGACGGCCACGCAAACATGCGCGATAACCTGCGGAGGGGACCGCACGCCAATGCATGGTTGGCGCGGACAGAGTATGGCACAGAGATCAGTCGTTTCGGGTGTTCGTGCACCGGGACGATGCAATGGAGATGACGATGCGGACGAACTTGATTCTATCGATGGTGGCGGCGATGGCCGCTACTTTCTGGCTTGGCTGCAGCGAAGAAGATGCTGACGGCCCGGTGTTTCCGGACGCACAATGCGATTTTGAGGTTGAATCCGACGGGGACGACCAGACACGGCTCCGGCAGGTTCTCATCGGAGAAGCTGTCGACGGCGACGTGATCTGCCTCGCCTCCGGCAACTACCCCTTCCTCACGGAGCTTCAGATCGACCAGGATGGCGTCACGCTGATCGGCAATGGCATGCACGACACCGTCCTCGACTTCACCAACCAGGACAGCGGCGGCAACGGGATCCTCGTCACCGGCAACAACGTGACCATTCGTGACCTCCGCGTCTCGAATACTCCGGGCGACTCGATTCGCGCGAACAACGTCGATAACATCGCCTTCATCAATGTCTCTGCGTGGTGGGACACGGACCCCAGCGTGGACCCGGAGGGGGCGCTGGAGAACGGAGCGTACGGGCTCTATCCGGTCGGGTGTGACGGCGTGCTGATCGACGGCTGTGAAGCCGTTGGTTCCCGTGATGCCGGCATCTACGTCGGTCAGTCGTCAAACATCCTGGTGAAAGACAGCGTGGCCTACCACAACGTCGCCGGCATCGAGATTGAGAATTCGTTCGACGCTGAAGTCGTCAACAATCACGCGTACGACAACACGGCGGGCATCCTCGTATTCAACCTTCCCGGACCGCCGGTGCAGGGCGGCGAGCGCTGCATCGTCCACGGCAACAATATCGAGAACAACAATCTCGGAAACTTCGCGGAAGCGGGCACGACGGTCGCAGTGGTTCCACCGGGAACCGGCGTCATGATTCTCTCAAGTGACAACAACGAAGTGACCGACAACGACATCGTCGACAACATCTCGGTCGGCGTCCTCCTGGTCACCTACACTGAGACCCTCTTCGGCAGCTGGGACAACGACGACTTCGACTCCTTCACCGAGGGCAACTACATTCACGGCAATCGCTTCACGAACAACGGTACCGACCCGACCGGGATGATGAGCGCCGTGGCGAATGGCGCCGGTACAGAGGAGCTCCCCGAAGTAGTCTACGACGGATGCCATCGTATCGGTGGCGGACCAGACCCCTTTACACCGAACTGCATGCAGGAGGACCCGGCCATCGGTTGGTTGGACCTCGACTTCTGTAACAGCTTCGCGGGCATGTCGACCGACGCTGCCGACGTCGACTGCTCATATCCCGCGCTGCCTTCGCAGACCGGTCGTACAAACTAGAGATCGGATAGCGGACATCGGCGGCCAGGAGAGTACATGAGAATGCAATGCCTGATTAGAGCGGCCACCCTCGTGGGCGGCGTCGCGCTGTTCGGCGTTTTGGGCGCCTGCGCCGAAGACCTCGAAGACCCCCAGCCGGAAGCGCCGACGCTCGATGGGGACATGCCCTACGAGAACCTGTCCGAATACAATTTCTTTCGGCGCCCGATGAGCAGCCTTGAGCCGCTTCGCGGTGTGATCCCCTTTGAGCCGGCGTCGCCCCTGTGGTCGGACTTCAGCGTCAAAAGTCGCTTCTTTGTCCTCCCTGAGGGTGAGAAGATCAGCTTCGGCGAAGAAGAGCTCTGGGGGTGGCCCGAAGGCACCATCATCATCAAGAACTTCGCACTTCCCCTGGACCGGCGAGATCTCGCGGGCGAGGTGAAAATCGTCGAGACACGGCTGCTTGTGCATAACGGCTTCGATTGGGATGTCGAGACCTACATCTGGAACGATGACCAGACCGACGCCGAGCGCATCATCGCCGGTGCCCGGGTCACCCTGGACGTCATCGATACCGACGGACAGCCGGTCGAACAGGTGTATCCGGTACCCAACCTCGACCAATGCAACAGCTGTCACGAGCGTGGCGATGAGATGCGGACCCTGGGCCCCGTGACCGGCCAGCTCAACACCACGGTGTTTCGCGATGGGCTCGCCGTGAATCAGCTGGAGTGGCTCGAGGCGCAGGGGGTCTTCGATGACGAGCTGCCGCCGGTAGAGACGCTGGACTCCGTACCGGACCCGGCAGACGACAGCGTTGACGTTGAGCTTCGCGCGCGTGCCTGGTTGCACGCAAACTGTGCGCATTGCCACCGCGAAGGCGGCGGCGGTGGAGCGTCCGGGTTGACGCTTACCTATTGGGAGGAAGACGACTTCGATCGCGGCATCTGCAAGCCATCAGTCGCGGCCGGCGCGGGCACAGGCGGCTTTCGCTACGACATTGTTCCCGGCAATCCGGACGAGAGTATCCTCGTCTTTCGGGTCAACTCCCTCGACCCTGAAGTGAAGATGCCGGAGCTTCCCAATCGAATCATCGACCAGTTCGGTCTCAGCCTTCTGCGCGACTGGATCTCATCCATGCCGGCAGACGACTGCGCTTCCAACCAGTAGTCGCTGCCGGTCCGCATCGCGTCGTTGCAGCCGCGCGCGGCCATGAGCCGCAGTTCACTGCCACCGAGCTGCGCGCGTCGTGTGTCCCGGCTCCGGAGTCGCGACGAGCCGTGCAGGCGGCTACGGACGACCTGTCGGCTACACCCGCTGGAGGATGTGCGTGACGACGGTCGCGGCTGTACCACCGACGTTCTGCGTCAACGCTGTGCGCGCGGACTCGACCTGGTTCTTTCCGGCTCGGCCGCTGAGTTGCAGCCAGGATTCTGCGAGCTGATAGATGCCTGTCGCGCCGACCGGGTGACCGCGTGACTTCAGACCACCCATGGTGGCGATCGGCAGGTCTCCGGTGAGCTCGATACGACCCTCTGCGCCGTGCCGCCACCCCTCGCCTGGAGCCGCGAACCCGGCGCCCTCGAGCGAGAGAATCGACATGATCGTGTAGGCGTCGTGCAGCTCGAAGATGTCGATGTCTTCGGGTCCCAACGAAGCCTGTGCGTAGGCTCGCGCGCAACCGTCGATCACTCCCTGTGGAACCAGCAGCTCTGCGCGGTCATCGAGCCCGACTGCGTCGATAGCCACAGTGCTGGCGGCAATTCTGACCACGGGGTGTCCCGCAGCCAGGCGCTTGCGTGCGACGTCTGCGTTCGCGAGCACAATCGCGGCGGCGCCGTCACATATCGGGCTGGCATCATAGAGTCGCAGGGGACCGTTGATGAGCTTTGAGTTCTCGTAGACTTCGCGTGTCACTTCCTTGTGGAAGAGGGCGTTTTCGTTGCCCCATGCGTTCTTGTGAGCGACGATGGCGAAGGGCGCGAATACGCTGCTGTCGACACCGTAGCGATTCATGTACTCCTGCATCAGACGTGCATTGAGGGACACGAAGGTCTCTTTGTTGCAACCTTCGGTCTCCCAGTCTGAGGCTGTAGCGAGGGCGCACGTAGTCGTCTGAAAGTCGGCGTGGGTCATGCGCTCGACGCCCGCCGCGATCACGACGTCGTGCATCCCGGATGCGACTGCCATGCACCCGACGTGGGCCGATCCACCGCCCGATCCGCAGGCGGCTTCCACCGTGAGCGCTTCAATGCCCTTCAGACCGGCTTCGTTGGCGACGATGGCAGAGAGCTGCTGCTGGTTCGACAGTATGCCGGACATCATGTTGCCGACGTAGAGCGCCGGTACCGAATCCAACTCGACATCGGCGAGGGCGTTGCGCACGGCGCGCGCACCCAGAACACGTATGCTCTCGGTGGACTTCTTCTGAACAGGAATCTGGCCTGCGCCGATGATGTAGACGTCGTTCATGGTGCTTCAACTCGCCGGTGAGAGGGCGCGGACATCGCTGCAACGAGGTCCGCGATCGCAACGGGCCGTATTTAGACACGAAGCGTCACATTGGGAAGGCGGAAACTGAACACCCATTCATTTCTGGGGCTCCTCGTGATGGACCGGCGCAAATCGCCCCTGCACCTGAATGAGATCACCTTCCTGATTCTGCTGCCAGGTCTCTTCTTCCAACTCGATGCCGAACTCTTCGAGGGCTTCGGCGGCTTCCTGTTCCTGCTGGTACACTTCGTCCGGGTCGAAGCCTACGGGCTCTCCCATCAGCGGTTGCGGTTCGTCGGGCGGCGCCGGCATATCACCCATCTCGATCTCAACTTGCGGGTCGACGGGTACAGGTCCGATTCCGCCGGCAACCACCTGGTGGGGCGGCGGCTCTACGGACTCGCCGGTGTTTGCGTTTTGTGCGAGCAACCACGACGTGTTCTGAGTTCCCTGCTGCGAGGCATGCGCCGCGCTGGTGGAATCCCCCGCAGTAGCCGGCCACTGGCAGGCTGCGATGAGGCTTGCGCCCATCGCAGCTCCCGCGAGGAGCCGACGTACACCGGCCTGCTGCGTAGCGGGCGCCGTCGGCGACACTGTGCGTTGTTTGAACTGCAGCCTGCCCGCGTTGTCGAAGGCGTAGCGCACACAGAGGCTGGATTCCTTTTTCAGCAGCTTTTCCGCGTTGCGTCGCGACATCGCGCTCAGATGGTGGACATGCTTCGTGCAGCTGCGACAGAAGCGCTGCTCCTCACCACCGATCATGTCGGTCCAGGCGGCATCGCAGGGTTCGTCAATCTTCAATGCGTCTCGCTTCATCGGTGACCTCCTCAGGTGTCCGCAGGGATTGTACGTCCCCGGTCGCAGATCGGTCTCAGAAAACGTCACCCTCAGCCGATAGCTTCTCGGGACCGCTACGCAATGCAAGCGCCGACTGAACGATCAGGATGAGCGCAAGGGCCAACAATACGCAGGATGCGATCGCCAGCGTCCAGTTCTGTGCCTGGGCGTTCTTCAGCATCAGGCGCCCGAGCGCTGTGAGGGTGATGCAGAACATCGCGACCATGGGGATGACAGCAAAGGCGTTGGGCATTCTCGATCGTGCGAGCCACACAGCGACCGCCAGCAGGGCGAGTGCCGCAAGAAGCTGGTTGGCGGCCCCGAACACCGGCCAGATTTCAGTCGATGAACCGCTAAACACCAGCAGAGCGCCGAGAAGGACGACCACTGAGGTACCGATGAAACGGTTCGTCGCCAGGACGTTCTTCCTGTCCACGGGAGTCGAGGCGCTGTCAAAGAACTCCTGAAAGAGAAATCGCGCGAGGCGCGTGCAGGTGTCCAGCGAGGTCAGAGCGAACGCCGAAACCGTCAGCGACACAAAGGTGACAGCGTGGTCTCGGGCGATTCCGAGGGACGCCATGAAACCGCCGACGCCGCTCGAAAAGACAGCGATCGGCCCGCGCTCCGCCATGATGGCGCTGTACTCGCCGGTCGTGAGCATCGCCGCGGCGATCAAAGCCACGACGGCGAGGACGGCCTCAAGCAACATGGAACCGTACCCGACCAGCTTTGCGTCGCTCTCTTTGTCGAGTTGTTTCGATGTGGTTCCGGATGCGACAAGGCTATGAAAACCGCTGATAGAACCACAGGCTACGGTCACAAACAGAATGGGAAACATCGGGCCCGCTGACTCGTGCCGGAACGCTGTGAATGAGTCCAGCTCGAGCGCGGGCGCCGAGACGAAAATACCGACGATGGCCGCTGCCATCATCATGTAGAGCAGAAAACTGTTCAGATAATCCCGCGGTTGTAGCAGGACCCACACGGGTGAGACAGCAGCGATGAAGACATAGGCGAGGACGACACACATCCACGCCGATGTCGGCAGCTCGATCGGCAGAGCCCCACCCAGCATCAGGCAGCCGAACAGCGCTCCGACCCCGATGACGGTCGCCGGAAAGAGCGGCAGCTTGAAACGCCTGAGCAATACGCCGAACGCGATCGCGACGATCATGAAGAAGAGCGAGCAGCTGGCCACCTGGGGCGAGGCCACGAAGGTCTTCGTGACGACATCCGTGAACACCGCTACGACGAGAATCAGCGCCGAAAAAGCGAACACGATGAACAGTCGCTTGCCTGACAGGCCGACGTACTTCTCAATCAACTCGCCGATGGAGTTGCCACCGTGACGAATGGATGCGGTCAGCGACCCGAAGTCATGCACCGCACCGATGAAGATCGCGCCGATAACAATCCAAAGAAACGCCGGGAGCCAGCCGAAAACGACGGCGTAGATGGGGCCGACGATGGGTCCTGCGCCGGCGATCGACGCAAAGTGATGCCCGACCACGACCGGCGCGGCGGCGGGTTCGTAGTCGACCCCGTCACGTAAGGTGTGGGCCGGCGTTGGCCTGCTGTTGTCGAGGCCAAAAATGCGGGCGACATAACTTCCCCATGTGAAGTATGCAGCGACCGTCGCTACCAACGCGATTGAAATCAACACCACTGCGTTCATCGTTCACCCGGTCTCGGACGCCGCGCCGACAAGCCCGACGTCGACACGATTGAATCGCGCGATTGACCGAAAAACACCAGGGAAAAGGCTCCATATGAACACCAGCAGCCACGGGGTACACCGAGAGACTCTGACCGTAGCAACACGTGGTCGCAGCACTGTCGATATCACAGCCATGGTCGGCAATGTTGTTCGCGCTGCCGGTCCGACTGCCGCGATGTGTAATCTCTTCATACAACACACAAGCGCCTCGCTCTTCATCAACGAGAACGCCGACCCGGACGTGCGAGAAGACCTCGAGCGATTCATGTCCGGCCTGGTCCGGGACGGCGACCCGATGTTTCGCCACGTCGATGAGGGCCCGGATGACATGAGCGCACACGTACGCACGATGCTCACACGCACCAGCCTGACGATTCCGGTACAAGAAGGTGCCTGTATGCTCGGTATCTGGCAGGGAATTTACCTCTGGGAGCATCGCTCCGCCGAGCACAATCGGCGTATCGTCGTCAGCGTCTGGTAGACGATGGTGTCAGGACAGCTCGGTGTACGCGGTGTCGTCGAGAGCTGATCGCTTCATCTTGCCTGTCCGCGTGCGCGGCAGCGACTCGACCAGCCGGAACTCACGCGGTCGCTTGTAGCTCGCCAGCTCCTCGCAGGCGGCCAGCAGCTCATCGACCGTGGGGGCGTGGTCGGCGACAATCCACGCGCAGACAACCCACACATCATTTCGCACGTGCGCCTCGGCGACCGCCACATCTCGCACTGCGGGGTGTTTTCGCAGCGCTGCTTCCACCTCCAATGGACTGACGCGGTACCCGAAGGCGTTCATCAGTTCGTTGTTCCTGCCGTGAAACCAGACGTAGCCGTCCGCGTCGATGTGGGCGATATCGCCGCCTGCGAACCAGCAGCCGCGGAACACCTGCGCCTCTTCCTCAGGTCGTTTCCAATACCCCAGCATCAGGCCGGGATCGTCGCGGTGAATCGCAAGCAGCCCGTTCTGGCCTGCCTCCAGTGGCCGAGTGCTGTCGGAGTCCGGGTCGAGGATGGCGACACGACGGCCGGGTTGCGCGCGGCCCGGCGACCCCGGACGGATTGGGGTCGATGGCCCCGAGGAGATGTACGTCGAGATCTCGCTCATGCCGAGCGCCTCATAGAGTTCGCAGCCGGTCTCCTCCCGCCACGCCTCCAGGAGCGGTACCGCGAGGGCTTCGCCTGCGGTCAACGCGCGCCGGAGAGTTGAGCAGCGCGCTCCGACCCGGTCGCCGTATTTCAGCAGCTGGCGATACACGCCGGGCACCGCGGCAAACACGGTCACGGCCTCGTCTTCGATGATCTCGGCCCACACACCGGGATCTCGCGCGCCGCCGTAGAGCACGCTGCGCGCACCGACTGAGAAGGTGTCGAATACCGCGATGCCCATCGTGTAGGTCCAGTTGAGGTGACCGGCATGCAGGACCACATCTTCATGCCGAATGTCTGTCCACCCTTCACGCATCGGCTGTCGCCCGAGGATGGCTCGATGCGCGTGCACGACGCCCTTCGGCTGCGCTGTGCTCCCGGATGTGTAGACGATGTACGCGGCCTCGTCCGCGCCGGTGTCCGCAAAATACGGTGTCGCTGCGCCGGTCTTCGGAGGATCAATGCGCTGCGCAGGCAGGTCCGCTCGGGCGAGGGTTACTGCCGCGCCGGTGTCGTCGACAATGAAGTCAGCCTCGGCATCGCTGAGCATCGGGGACAGCGGCACGGCCACAGCTCCCATCGCGGCGGCGGCCAGAAACGCGAATGCGTAGTCAGGGCTGTTCGGCAGTCGGATCGCGACGCGATCTCCGCGCCGGATGCCGCGGTCGCGCAGCACATTCTGAATCTCGGCCACGCGGCGGCCGATCTCTGCGTACGTCCAGGTCCTGCGACCCTCATGCACGAACACCATCGCGACGCGGCCGGGGGTGTCGCGCAGCGCCTCGGACAGCGTCGCTTCGGCGAGGTTGTACTTGCTGAATACGGTCACAGGGCTGTGGTCGCCGAGCGGGGGATCGTCTACCTGACGGTGACGCCGAAGTCTGGTCGGCGACCCCTATCACGTACCGAGCATCCGATGACACCACGACGCATCGCTTCCGCTGGTTCTGCACTCCTTGCGATGGGCATCACCGCAGGCGCCTTCGGCGCCCACATGATCGCCGAGACGGTCAGCGAAGAACACCTTGAGGTCTGGCAGACCGGCGCGCGCTATCAGATGATCGTCGCTGCGGCGCTGATCGGGCTGGCGGGTCTGCTGGCGACGCGCATCGTTCGCGTCGGCTGGGCGATTCCGTGGATGATCGTGGCCGGTGTCGTGCTCTTCTCAGGCTCTCTCTACCTGATCGCGCTGACCGGGGTCTCGGCTTTCGGAATTGTGACGCCAATCGGCGGTACGCTGCTGATCATCGGCTGGTCGATCGTAGCCATCGATGCGTGGCCCACGGACGGCAGCCGGCGTGTGGATGAGTGAGTGCCGGGATCAGCGTGTGTGGATGGCAAACCGGGACAGAGTGATTACCATCGTCGGATACCGAGTTCTCAGCGACGCCAATGAGTGAACGAGACGAACGCGACAGGAGAGGGCAGACCTCGCTCAAGGAGCGGCCGAAAACGAAGCGGCCGCGAATGTACAAGGTGCTGCTGCACAATGACGACTACACAACACAGGAGTGGGTCGTCCTGGTTCTCAAGCGCTTCTTCAAAAAGAACCACGCAGAGGCGACGCGGTTGATGCTCTACGTTCACCACAAGGGAATGGCTGTGGTCGGGACCTACCCCTACGATATCGCCGACAGCAAAGTGAAACAGGTCAACGATTCATCGAGAGCTGAGGGCTATCCGCTGCTCTGCACGATGGAAGCGGATTAGGCCCACCGACACCGGATCAAACGCGAAAATGCTAACTCAGGAAGTACAGATCGCCATCAACGTTGCGCTGCACGATGCGCACGAGCGACGCCACGAGTTCGCAGGTGTGGAACACCTGCTTTATGCCCTGATTCTGGATGACGACACCGCGCGGGTTCTCAAAGGCGCCGGAGCAAAGGTCGGCGAGCTTAAGAAGAAGCTGGAGGGATTTCTCGACGACCAGCTCGAAGGCATCGCTGACGCCTCGCTCACCGAGATTCAGCCATCAGTGGGCTTTCGCCGGGTGTTGAGCCGGGCGGTACATAACGCGTCGAGCTCCGGCAGAAACTCCGTCGAAGGTCCGCACGTAGTTGTCGCGATATTCAGTGAAGAAGAGTCTCATGCGGCTTTCTTTCTCGAAGAGGCGGGTCTCAGCCGGCTGGAGCTTGTGCGGTATATCTCCCACGGCCCCGGCGAATGGGAAGGTGGCAGCGATAGCGGGGAACCCGCGTTCGCCGGAGACGAAGACAGCGAGGGTGACGCAGGCGCCAACCCGTTGGAGAAGTTCACCGTAAACCTCAACCAACGCGCCGCAGAGGGGAAGATTGACGCCCTTATCGGGCGGCGAGACGAGATTGAACGCACCATTCGCGTGCTGGCACGTCGACGAAAGAACAACCCGATCTACGTAGGCGATCCCGGCGTCGGAAAGACGGCGATCGCCGAAGGCCTCGCAAAGAAGATTGCCGAAGGGGATGTCCCCGAGTGGCTGAAAGACTGCATTGTCTACAGCCTGGACATGGGCGCCATGATCGCAGGCACCCGGTATCGCGGCGATTTTGAGGCGCGCATGAAGGCGGTTCTGTCCGCGCTCGACGGCGATGAGAAAGCGATTCTCTTCATCGACGAGATTCACACAATTGTCGGCGCCGGCGCCGTCTCCGGCGGGTCCATGGATGCGTCGAATATGCTCAAGCCGGCGCTGGCGAACGGGCGTCTGCGCTGCATCGGGAGCACGACATACAAAGAGTTCCGAACGCACTTTCAGAAAGACCAGGCTCTTGCTCGGCGATTTCAGAAGATTGACGTTGACGAACCGTCTCGTGACGAAGCGGTCGAGATTCTCCAGGGTCTGCAGCCCGTCTACGAAGAGTTTCACGGCGTGACCTACACGGAGGACGCCATCGAAAAGTCCGTGGACCTTTCGTCGAAGCACCTTCACGACCTGCGACTGCCGGACAAAGCGATCGACCTCATGGACGAGTCCGGCGCAGACGTGAAGCTTCTGTTCAGCGACGGAAAGGTTGGTGACAGGGAAGTCACCGGCGACGACGTCGAACGCATCATTTCACGAATCGCCGGTGTGCCTGCAGCAGACGTCACGATGTCGGAGCGCGACCGCCTCGCGGCTCTTGAAGGCGACCTGAAGGGCGTGGTCTTCGGCCAGGACGAAGCCATCGAAGAACTCGTGGCTGCCGTTCGTATGTCTCGGTCGGGGCTCGGCGCGCCCGAGAAGCCGATGGGCAGCTTCCTCTTCACCGGCCCGACCGGGGTCGGCAAGACCGAGGTTGCCCGACAGCTGTCGGCAACTCTCGGTGTCGAGCTGATTCGTTTCGACATGAGCGAGTACATGGAGCGCATCGCAGTCTCGCGACTTATCGGCGCGGCGCCCGGGTATGTGGGCTACGACGAAGGCGGTCAGCTGACCGAGGCCGTGACCAAGAACCCGCACTGCGTCATTCTCCTCGACGAGATTGAGAAGGCCCATCCGGACGTCTTCAACATCCTGCTCCAGGTGATGGACCACGGAAAGCTCACCGACAACCAGGGTCGCAAGGCGGACTTTCACAATGTCATCCTGATCATGACCAGCAACGTCGGTGCGCGCGAGCTCGATGCCGGGCTGGTAGGCTTCGCGTCAGGTGCGCAACGAAGCGCGGGGATCGACGAGCAGGCCTACAAGCGTAAGTTCAGCCCCGAATTCAGGAATCGACTCGACGCTCGAATCGGCTTCGCTGCACTGCAACCTGAGGTCATGACCCGGATCGTCGAGAAGTTCATTCGTGAGCTGCAGACGCAGCTCGCCGACCAGGACGTAACGATCGACCTCACGCACGCTGCGACCGCGCTGCTGGCCGAGAAGGGCTACGACCCGAAGATGGGAGCCCGGCCTCTGGCGCGCGTCATCCGCGACGAAGTGAAGCGCCCGCTCAGCGAAGAGATTCTCTTCGGCAAGCTGGAAAACGGCGGCCATGTCGAAATCGGAGTGCACGAGGGCGCTCTCGACTTCAGATACTCAGAAGCGTCGGACGATTGAGCGTCCTGCGACCGGGGGGTCGCAGGCAGATCTGTCAGATGCGGGAGTTCGGCTCGATAGCGGCGATTTCGATCGCGCTTTCGCCGCGAGCCGCACCAAGCCCGACGGCGATGATCTGATTGACGTTGGCACCCCGAGACCAGAGGTAGTCTCGTACCGCGTCCGCCCGGCGCTGGCTGGCGAGCATGTCATCGCTATCTGATGCCGTGGTCGCGACCCAGGAGCGAACTTCGAGGACTTCCTGCGGGTTTCCGGCCAGGGCTTCCGCAAGAACGTCGAGGCGCGCGCGTGTGCCGAAGTCAACGCGGCCGTCTTCTGTGAAGGAGACAATCGCGCTCTGCAGCGACGACGCCAGGTTCGGGTCCTGCACATTGCGATTGGAGCGGCCGCCGCCGTTGACGCTCACTCGAGCATTCACGTTGACGGACGATGCGCGCATCCATCCGCGCACAACGGCATCGCGTGCTTCTTCAGAATCGACCGCGCCGCGCACGCGAACTTCGTCCGGGTACAGTGCGAACGAGGGGCTGCCACCGAGCTGATTCAACATCACGAAGAGTGCCGGTGCGCTGTTGAGCCAGTCCATGTTCCGGAAGCTGGAGTCCACGCGAATGTCAGCCGCCACGGCGTCGGCTCCAAAGGCCTGGTTGGCGCGCTCAAGGAGCGCATCTGCCGCTCCCTGCGAGTTGACCGTAGCGCTGACGAGGCGGGTGGCGCCCGAACGCTGCACATAGAGCAGGGGAGCGTCGTCACGCGCTGATCGGGTCGGAGCGCTGTGAATGTTTCGGCCCGGGAAGTCGAATCCGCATGCGGCTGCCGACCCTTCGGCGCAGGCACGATGCAGGTTGTTGAATGCGGTGTCCTCGTCGACCTCAAGTCGACCGTTGACGAAGTTTGCCGCGAGCTCAACGCATGCACCGTGATGGTGAAAATCACAGGCTGCCTGGAGCATCTCGACGGCCCCGTCCGTGGTCGCGCCGCCTTCGCCCGCCAGGCCAAGTCGGACAACGGATACGCAGCCGTCGTGCCAGCCCGCGTCGCAGGCCACCTGGTAGAGAGCCAGGGCGCCGGAGGGATTCGCTACTACAGGCGCGCAACCCTCGCCGTGCGCTTCAGCGTGGTCATCGCTGTGCTCGTCGCCATGGGCTTCAGCGTGTTCGTCGGCATGCTCCTCAGCGTGCTCATCGCCGTGCGCTTCAGCGTGGTCATCGCTGTGCTCGTCGCCATGGGCTTCAGCGTGTTCGTCGCCGTGCTCCTCAGCGTGCTCGTCGCCGTGCTCATCGCCATGATCGCCGCCGTGGCCCGACGCTACAAGACAGGTGCTGTAGTATGGGACTTCAGCGCCATGCTCGAGCAGCGCGGCGGTGCGTGCACACGCAGCAAAGTCGCCATCAGCGCAGCGACCGGCCGTAGCGTGTGCTTCTGGAAACGCATCCCCATTCACCATCGCGGTGACGCCTTCGGGAATGTCCCCGCGGTGGCCGGTTCCGTTCGGTTGGGGTGACTCATGCCAGCCGCAGGCCATCGCAAGCGACAACACGGCAACAATCGTAAGCAGGTGAGAAAGCTTCATTGAGGGTCTCGTAGGTGTTTGGATATACGAGGAATCGCTGAGCAGGCGCCTGTCCGCAAGGCAATGCGGAGCGCGCGCGCGGGGGTGTTTATCGTAGCGGCATCGGATTGCAAGTCCGTTCCCGTTGTCATCGCACGTCGCGCAGAGCACAATGATGCCGCCGTGACCGGACTTCGGTGCCGCGGATCGCCTCTGCTACTGTTGTTGCGACTTGATAGGACGCCCCCGACACATTGTTCTCGCGACCGTGATCTGCGCTCTCGGCCTGTCGATAGTGGTCCGTGAGCCCGCCATCGCAGGGCCGCCTGAGCTCTTCGGGTACGGTGCCCGAGGGATTGCCGGTGCCGGCAGCGGCGTCGCGACCGCTACGGGGCACGCCGCCACATGGTACAACCCGGCGCGCCTGACACTGGAACGGCGGCCGAGCGTGGCGCTCGCACTACAGTCCGCCTACCTGCGCCTGCCCGTTCGCGTCTGCAGGGATGGCGAGTGCAGCGAAATCGACCAGGATCCACTGAATGCGCCTGCGATAAGCATAGGCTTTGGCGTTCCCCTACCTTTTGGCGGCGCCCTGCAGGACCGCCTCGCGCTGGGATTGGCGTTCGTGCTGCCGCAGACTTCAATTCTCATCGCCGACACGCCGCGACCGGGGGAGATCACCTTTCCCGTCGTTGAGAACCGCGCCCAGACGGTCAGCATCATGGCCGCGCTTGGCGCCCGGCTGCATGATCGGCTCTCTATCGGCTTCGGCATGATCGCGCTGGCGGAGCTACGCGGCGCGATTGACGTCTCGCCGAACGACGCAGGTACCCTCGGTTCGAGCGCTCGCGATGAGCTGTTCGCGCGCTACGGCTACACCTTCTCAGCCTTCTCGCAGCTGACACCGGTGTTCAGCCTCGGGCTGATCGGCCGAACGGTCTCGCGGGCGGACTACACGCTGCCGATCAACGCCGACCTCGGTGACGAGTTTCCCATCCCGGTCCCCGAGCTGCGTGTTGAGGGCGTCGCGCAATACGACCCTGCGCAGCTGACGCTCGCGACCGCGGCCCGCTTCGACTCCACACACGTTGCCGCCGAGCTCACCTGGAAGCGGTGGAGTCGCTTTCCGAACCCAATCCGCTACACCGCTGTCCCCGCGGACTATCCGGCGCAGCCCGAACCCGGCTTTCACGACACGCTCACGGCTCGCCTCTTCGCCGAACGAAGCTTCGAGATGGGACGCGGTACGGCGTGGGCAATTCCGAGGGCGGGCTTCGCATTTGAGCAGAGCCCGACGCCGGAGCAGACCGGACTCCACAACCACCTGGACAGCCACAGGCTGGTCGCAGGTCTCGGTCTCGGTGTGCGCTTTCACCAGTTCACCGTCGACGTCGGTGCACAGTCCCAGTCCTTTCTCTCTCGCGGACACTCCAAGTCCTGCGCGCCGACCAACCTCAGCGGCGATCAACCGGAAGACGCTGAGGTCGGGCCCATCGCACCCACATGGCCCGACTCCAATCCCGGCTGTGGCGAAGTCTCGCATCGCGGCCAGATATGGACATGGGCCCTCGAAATGGCGGTGGAGTTGTGAGCGTTCGACGTTGCTTCATCAGTCTCGCGCTGGCGGTCGCGCTGTGCGCGTCCACGGCTACTCGGGTTGAAGCGAATCCCATCGACGCGACCGGCTTTGGCGCGCGGGCGGTCGGGATGGCCGGCGCAAACGCCGCAGTGGCGAATGACACCTCGGCGCTGCACTACAACCCCGCCGGCATCGCGCGTGCCGAGCACCTGCGCTTCGATATCGGCTACGTCCACATGGAACCACGCCTGCGGCTGAACGGTGGTGACCTTGAGGTAGATCCCATCAACGGGTTTCAGGGTGGATTGCTCGTGCCGGGCCGTATCGGTCGGCGGCGAATCGCGGCCGGTGTGCTTCTCCATCTTCCGGCGGCCCGCATCACGCGAATCCGCGCGCTCCCTCAATCACAGCCGCGCTTCGCCATCTACGACAACCGCCCACAGCGGCTCGTTATCACCGCCGGACTCTCGTTCGAAGTGCTGCCTCGGCTCTTTGTCGGCCTGGGCATGACTTTCCTTTCAAACACCGGCGGGGTCCTCGACATCTCAGGCGCTGTGAGCCTCTCGGATGCGGAGCGCAGCGCGCTGTACGCCGACGTCGATGTGAACCTGGAGTCTGTGCGTTACCTGTCCGCAGGCATCGCCTGGCAGGCCTCGGAGACGCTTCACTTCGGGGTCGCTTTTCGGGATGAATTCAGTCTGGCGCTTGATCTCGATGTACGTGTCAGCGGCGACGTCTTCGCCGGCGATCCGGCGTCGTCGCCGACCCTGGTCAGCGACGCGCTTTTTCTGCTCACCCTGGAAAACGCCACCCTGTTTTCGCCGCGCACCCTGGTGCTCGGAGGTGGCTTTCAGATCGGTGGAACCCTGCTCACCGCGGACGTGATCTGGCAGCAGTGGAGCCGATACCCGACACCGTCGTCGGCGATCGAGATCGAGCTGGACCTGCCAGGCCTGCCTTTCGCCATCCCGCCCTTCGACGTTCCTTTGGATCCGGGGTTTCGCGACATCTTCAGCGTCCGCGTCGGGTGCGAATCCAGAATCTACGAAGACCGCAACAGCAGCGTAGACGTACGAGCAGGGTACGGTTTTGAACCGTCACCGGCTCCTGACCAGCCCGGTGAGACGAACTACGTCGACAGCGCCAAACATACCTTTGGCGCCGGCCTGGGGTTTCGATTCTTCGACTTCGGTACCGCCTTCCGAAATCCATTGGAGTTTGGAATCTCAGGACATCTGACCGCGCTGTCGCGTCGTGACTATGAAAAGAACAACCCTGCCGACCCCTACGGTGACTACGTCGCCGGCGGCGTCATCGGCGGAATACAGACATCGATCGGGCTGCAGTTCTGATGAAAACCATCGTGACCATGTTCTTTATCGCGTTTCACTGCGCGTCCTGCGGCTCCCTCGGCGGCGACGACGGCGGCGGGGCGAACCTGCCAAACCGCGGCATACTCGGGTACGAGCCCGAACCGGCGGACGCTCTGGCGGCAGAGAACGCTTCGCTCCATCAACCCAGCGTCGCGGGGTCTGCGGCCGGGCTCACGATGCTCTATGAAGCGCGTGAGGCCTCTGGGACCGCAATCTGGAGGGCAACCTCACGGGACGGAGGCCGCACCTGGGGCGAGCAGGTGCGTGTACTCCGCGGGGACGAT
>JAUICO010000061.1 GCA_030427825.1 bacterium
CGAGATCGCGGGCTTCGACGCCTGGCTCAGCGTTGATGGGACACGGTATGAGGTCGGCTCCACCGTGAACTCCATCGCGACTGAAGACGTCGGACCGCAGAGCGTCTCTGTGCACGTCGTCGTGCCACCCCTCACCGGACCGAGCGGAATCCCCGCCGAGCTGAGCGGCCGGCTCCTGCGCGCCGACGGCGGCGAGTGGGTGCCCGTCGGTGAGGCGTTCGAGGCCGGCACCCACGAGATCCCTCTCGACGAGCCGGGTGCGTATCGCGTTGAAGTTCGCGCCACCGGGGCTCATCTGGCGCCCTATCTGGCGGAATTTACAGACAAGATCGCAGGGACGTCCTTTCCCTGGATCATGAGCAACGCCTTTCGGTGGAATCTCGATAGCGCCGCAGACTGAGCAGGTCGCCACTTGTAAGTCCTCAAGATGATACGTAACGGCGCGCCGGCTTCGGAAACTCGCGGGAGACTCCCTATGTCGACAGCAATTGAACGCGCCCTCACCCACCGCATCCTCGTCATGGACGGCGCGATGGGGACGATGATCCAGCGGCACAGCCTCGGCGAGGCCGATTTTCGCGGCGATCGTTTCGCGGACCATGATCATGACCTCATGGGCAACAACGACCTCCTTGTGCTGACCCGGCCGGAGGTGATCGGAGGTATTCACCGCGAGTACCTCGCCGCCGGTTCCGACATCATAGAGACCAACACCTTCAACGCGCAGGGCATCTCCCAGGCCGACTACGGTCTCGAAGCCGACGAGATCTGCTACGAAATGAACGTGGCGGCGGCGCGCGTCGCGCGAGACGCCTGTGACGAATTTACTGCGAAAACGCCGGATCGTCCGCGATTCGTCGCCGGAGCTCTCGGACCGACGAATCGGACGCTTTCACTCTCTCCCGATGTGAACGATCCTGCCTTCCGGGCTGTAACCTGGGACGAGATCAAGCACGCCTACGCGGTCCAGATTCGCGGGCTGCTCGACGGCGGTGTGGACGCCCTGCTCGTCGAGACGATCTTCGACACTCTGAATGCCCGAGCGGCGATCTATGCGATCGAGGAGGAGTTCGAGGCTCGCGGCTCACGAATCCCGGTCATGATTTCGGTCACGATCACGGACCAGAGCGGGCGAACGCTCTCCGGTCAGACCGCCGAAGCGTTCTGGATCTCGGTCGAGCACGCCGCACCGATTTCGGTGGGCATCAACTGTTCTCTGGGCGGCCGCGACATGCGTCCCTTCGTTCGCGAGCTGGCAGCGATCGCAGACACGCGGATCAGCTGCTACCCCAACGCCGGGCTGCCCAACGCGTTCGGAGAGTATGACGAGACCCCGGCTGACACAGCGTCGATCCTTCGGGAGTTCGCGGACGAAGGGCTGCTGAACGTCGTCGGCGGTTGCTGTGGCACCACGCCGGATCATATTCGTGCGATCGCCGACGCGATGGAGGGAGTCGCTCCCCGCGTCACGCCGCCGATGAGAACCGAGGCGCGATTCAGCGGACTCGAACCCTGCATCCTGCGCAGCGAAATCCGATTCACAAACATCGGTGAGCGTACCAACGTCACCGGATCAAAGCGTTTCGCACGCCTGATCAAGAGTGGGGATTTCGATGAGGCGCTTTCTGTCGCGCGAGATCAGATCGAGGGCGGCGCAAACATTATCGACATCAACATGGATGAGGGTCTGTTGGACAGCGTCGAAGTGATGCAGCGCTTCCTCAACCTGGTCGCGGCGGAACCGGACATCTCCCGCGTTCCGATCATGGTCGACAGCTCGAAGTTTGAAGTTATCGAGGCCGGCCTGCGCTGCATCCAGGGCAAGTCCATCGCGAACTCGATCAGCCTCAAAGAAGGTGAAGACGATTTTCGTCGTCAGGCCCGCATTATCCGTCGGCACGGCGCCGCGGTTGTTGTCATGGCTTTCGATGAACAGGCCCAGGCAACCGGCGTCGAAGACCGAGTCCGCATCGCGGACCGTATGTACCGGATTCTGGTGGACGAGATCGGTTTTCCCCCGCACGACATCATCTTCGATCCAAACATTCTGGCCGTCGCGACGGGAATCGAGGAACACGCGACCTACGCAAACGACTTCATCGAAGCCACGCGAATCATCAAGAAGAAGTACCCGCTGATTCACATCTCAGGCGGCGTCAGCAATCTGTCATTCTCATTTCGCGGCAACGAGCTGGTGCGCGAGGCCATGCACGCCGCTTTTCTCTACCATGCGATCGAGGCCGGTCTCGACATGGGGATTGTGAACGCAGGCCAGCTCGCGGTCTATGACGAGATCGATCCGGTCCTGAAGGAGCACGTCGAGGACGTGATCTTCAACCGTCGCGATGACGCTACGGACCGACTTGTTACCCTCGCGGACACGGTGCGCGGCGACGGCAAAAAGCGCGAGCGCGACCTGTCCTGGCGCGAAAACAGTGTCGAGGAGCGTCTCAAGTACGCGCTGGTTAACGGTATCGTAGAATTCGTCGAAGACGACGTGCGGGAGGCCCTCACCCTATACGAGCGCCCGCTGCACATCATCGAAGGTCCGCTGATGGCGGGCATGAGCGTCGTTGGCGACCTCTTCGGCGCCGGCAAAATGTTCCTGCCGCAGGTCGTGAAGAGCGCCCGCGCGATGAAGCGCGGAGTCGGGATTCTGTTGCCCATCATGGAAGCCGAGAAGGGCGAAGGTCCCTCGGCGCGAGGCAAGATCCTGATGGCTACCGTGAAAGGCGATGTTCACGATATCGGCAAGAACATCGTTGGTGTGGTTCTCGGATGCAACAACTACGAGGTGATCGATCTCGGCGTCATGGTTCCGACAGAAAAGATTGTTCGCGAGGCACGCGAACACAACGTGGACATGATCGGTTTGAGCGGGCTGATTACGCCCTCGCTGGAGCACATGGTGTTTGTCGCCGAAGAGCTGAAGCGTGAAGGAATCGATGTTCCGCTTCTGATCGGCGGCGCGACGACAAGTCGCCGCCACACTGCGGTCAAGATCTCGCCGAAACGCGAGGAGCCGGTGGTCCACGTTCTGGATGCATCGCGGGCTGTCACGGTTGTGAACTCGCTGATGACGGACTCGCAGCGCGATGACTTCTTGAGTGATCTCGAGGCACAGTATGTTGGCGACCGCGAAAAATACGCCCGCCGTCGCTCGACCACGATGTTGACCATCGATGATGCTCGAGAGAACAAACATGCAGTGGACATCACGGCTGCGATTGAGCTGCCGGCAGACAAACAGGGACTGCGCGTCATCGAGAGTCAGTCTCTTGCCGAGCTGGTGGACTACATCGACTGGAGCCCATTCTTCCCGACCTGGGGCATACGCGGCTCATACCCCAAAGTGCTCGATCATCCGGAGCGCGGACCGGCAGCGCGCGAGCTCTACGACAACGCGCGCACCCTGCTCGACCAGATCGTCGCCGAAGAGTGGTTTGAAGCGCGCGCTGTGTGGGGGCTCTTCTCGGCTGCCGCCGAAGGCGATGATGTTGTCGTCTATGATCCGAAAGATCCCGCGAAGGAGCTGCAGCGTTTCGCGATGCTGCGGCAGCAGCACCAGAAGGCCGGCACCGAGCAGGCAAACATCTCGCTGGCGGATTTTGTGGCGCCGTCGAAAGACAGCATTGGCGCCTTCGCCGTCAGCACCGGCTTTGGCGCGACCGAGAGGGTGCTCGCATTCAAGGACGACGGTGACGATTACAACGCGATCATGGTGCAGGCGCTCGCGGATCGACTCGCGGAGGCCTTCGCCGAGTACCTGCATCAGCAGGCGCGTATCACCTGGGGCTATGAGAAGCCGGGTGAGTTCGCGCCTGAGGTGCTGCGAAATGAAGGCTACCGCGGCATCCGGCCCGCGCCGGGCTACCCGGCCTGTCCGGACCACACATTGAAGCCGCGAATCTGGGAGCTGCTTGAGGTAGAGAAGAACACGGGCATCCAGTTGACCGAGAGCCTGGCGATGCTGCCAGGTGCCGCCGTGTCGGGCCTGTACTTCGCCTCGCCCGATGCACACTACTTCACAGTGCACTCCGTGGCGCGTGACCAGGTCGAAGACTGGGCGCTGCGTACGGGCGTCAGCATTGAAGAAGCCGAGCGGTGGCTGTCGCCGGTGCTCTCCTACGACCGCTGAAACAAGCGCAGCGCCGTAGGTGGGTGAACCGGCCACGGTGGTTGCAGCAAGAACAGTCGTGGTAGGGTGTGCCTCAGCACATGAGGCGCGCACGGCCATGACGGGGCTGACTACAGAGGTGACTTACGGGGACGGGCCCGCGGCGGGTAAGGGCGTGACAGGCGGGGCGCACTCTGCGTTCCCCGGTCCGCCGGCGGCTCGCAGCGTCGGCGCGTTGTGGTGGTTGCGTTGCGCATTGCTGCTGTCAGTCGCTGCGGTGTTTCCTGTCGGTGCACTCGCGGTCTTCAAGTTCGGCGCAGACCGTCTGGTCGTCGCGGACCTAATCGCCGTCGTCTATTCGGTGGGGCTCTTTGCGGCGTTCACAACGGCGTTGTGGCCGCTACGTGGGCTTCGCAACTGGTCCCGCCAAGACCGCATCGGGTCCTGCGTCCTTCTCTTTCTCGGTGTGTCCTACGCGACCCACCTGAGCTGGGAGCTCGGATGGCTGCTGTTGCATCCGTGGATCGCCGAGTCGCGAGAGCTCGCGTGGGCCTACCCGTGGTGGGCGTACATCGACGGGGGTGATGCGCGTTACGCCGACCCGACGCCGACCCTGCTGATGATGGAGATGCTGTCGGTCACCAATGGCCTGATCGGCGCAATCGGCTGGTGGAGGTGGCGCCGCCGACCCGGAGACGCTCTCGCGTCGCGGCTCTTCGCCGCGACGGCCATCGTGCATCTGTACTCTACGTCGTTGTACTTCGGCGGCGAACTCATCGACGGACTGTCGAGTGTAAACACCGCGCGTTGGCTTGACCTGTGGATCAAGTTCGGACTCGCCAACGCCCCCTGGCTTGTGTTTCCGTGTTTGGTTCTCTGGTGGAGCACACGGATGCGTCGCCGCGCTTGAGCCGGCCGGCGTTGGTGTGTGGCGCGCTGAAAAGCCCGGGGTCGCATCGGCTCGTACCCGTCGCGCAGGAAGCCCACTTGTTGCCGGCGAGTCAAAGCACGACGTCATCACTTCGCGAATCTGGAAACCCGCGCCAAAATGTCGTCACCGTTGTAGTAGTGAATGTTGTTGTGGTTGCCTGCGGGGTAGATCACCAACTCCGCTCGATCGCCGGCCCATTGCGCCAGTCGCCGTGCGTGCGAGGTTTCGACAATGCCGTCATGTTGTGTGTGCACGACGAGCATCGGACCGTTGTGTTGTGTGGTCTTCGCTTCATGGTCGAAGAGAAGGCGGACCGCGTGCAGCAGCTCGTCTTCGCTCGCGCCCAGCTCGATGGGATCAACTCGTAGCCGCACACGTTCATGCACATCGGCGATGCCGCTCTCAATTACCAGGGCGGCGACATCGCGCGACGACGCAACATGCAAAGCAAACAATGAACCAACGGACCTCCCATAGACTACGATTTCAGCGGTGCTGCCCAGAGAGTCGGCGACGGCCAACGCATCGTCCAGGGCCGTCGCGAGCTCAGGTACGCCCGTGGATCCACCGTAGCCGCGATACTCTGCCAGGACGAGGTTGAACCCGGCGGCGTCAACCTGATTCGGGTACTCGCCCTGCCAGTCAGCGACGACCTCCCCGTTGCCGTGAAAGTGCAACAGGGTCTTCTGGTGTCCGCCGTCGTAGCGGGCGCAGGCCAACCGCGCACCCGGCACGTCGACGATGAAGGGCGCTGCCGGCGATGTCGGTCGCGGGAAGAAGTAGCGCGATCCGATGATGCGGTGATTGAGAAGCTTCGCGGCAGTGGTCGTGTCCATCGAGTGCTTTGCTCCCGGCTCGTACGATGTGCGATCGCAGTGCTTTCGACTGTCCATGCGGAGTGTTGGCTGATGAGTAATACATCCCCTCGCGAAATGCCCGGTCAAGCGGGAAAGCGGTGACATGGGGCGCCGGCCGGTCGCGTCGACGAACCTGCGGCTCGGGTGTCTGAACGGTGACAGGGCGATCGTCGGTCGGGCCGGTCCTTCCTTCGCCTCGATCGCCGCCGCTCCGCACCTTTGCCGGAGGGCTTGTGTGGATTCCTTCGGTGGCGGCCCCGGCGCGGCGCATTTTCGATGGGCCTCACACCGCGCCGGGCTTGAATAGCGTGCCGGCTCGTGCGTCACTCTATGACCGGCGTGCAGCACCTGAACGCCCGGAGCGCCTTCGGTGTCAGGGGGAAAGCTTGAGACATCAGCGAACGACGAATCTGAGAATCTCGTGCTGTGCCACGGCGCTCGTCGCATTGCTCATGAGCGCGTGCGCAGGCAGCGCGGCGTATCGAAGCTCGGTCCGAGCCACCGAGGCAGGTCGAGTCGACCAGGCTTTGTACTACGCTCGGCAGGCAGCGGAGCTGCGGCCCGGCAGTGAACGGACGATGCAGCAGCTCGTGCTCGCCGAGCGTCTCTTCACCGAGGACGCCGAAGCGAGAGCCCGAGAGGCCCTTGACGCCGGTCGCTTCGACCAGGCCATACTGATCGCCGGCGCGGCGCAGCAGGTGCAGCCGAACGAGGTCGTCTACATACAGATCGCAGACGAAGCGCGGGGAGCCGCCGCCGACGAGTGCCGAGCCTTCGTTGCTGCCGGCGATCTGGTCGACGCGATCTACAGCGGGCGCTTCCATCTTCGAGATACCGACAACGATGCGCTGCAGGCGTGTGTGTCAGAGGCTCTGTCAGCCCGGGTCACTGACCTGAGTACGGAAGCGCTTCGCCTCGAAGAGCAGGATGCAAGGGGCCACGCTCTCTTCGTCTGGCTCGCGCTGCTCGATGTGCAGCCGGATGATGAGCGGGCACGCCGCCGGGTGGCACATCTCTCCGCGTCGCTTGTCGACGAATTCATGCCCTCCATCGCAGTGAGTGATCCCGATGCGAGAGCGCAGAGTGCATCGTACGCGGGCAACGCGCGGGTCCGTCATGAGAGCGCCGCCGGCGCGGATGTGTCGGTGCGTGTTGAGCGCGGCCGGGTTGATTTCGAAGAGTTCTTCGAGGCCTCCATCGCGACGGCCACGTACCGGGATGGTGAAGAGATCGTCGAAAACCCGGCCTTTGGATCCGCGCTACGTGATGTCGCGGACGCGCGGCGCCATGTAGCGGATGCCCGTGGTCGGGTTGACCGTGAGCGACGCGAATACCGCATCGCACGGGACAACGAACCCTACGACCGCAGCGATGAATCGGCGATTCGCCGCTACGAAAGCAACGTGTCCTCGGCGCGCCGTGACCTCGAGCGCGCGGAGTCTGAGCTCCGCCGCTACGAGTCGTACGAGCTGGACGCGAGCGAGCACCTGTACAACACGCCGGAGTTCGTCAGCGTGCCGCGAATGGTCGAGCACCGCTATGAAGTGCGACACCACACCCGCGTGGCGTCGCTCGAGGCCACCTTCACGGTGGACACGGACAAGGGCACGCGCACGGCGTCTCATGAGTGCCGTGCCGAAACCCACGACCGCGAGCATCGCGCCTTTGCACCGGCCGGCATCGCGACGGACCCGCTACGCTTCCCAGACAGCGATACCTCGCTGGAGCGGTCGGCGCATGCTGTTGTTACGACCTTTCTCACGCGGGAAATCGACGCCGCACTGACGACATTCCGCAGCGCCTGGTTGCTTGGACTGAACCGCGACCCCAGCGCCGCCGCGTGGGACCAGTTTGCCGCATACGCGTTGCTCGAGCCGCGGCCTGAAGGCGTTGTGACGCAGGTCATGCGCGACGAGTTCGAGATCCGACAGCCGGTGGATTGGGCGGCTTTGGCGGGGAACTAGCGCGGGCGCTGCTCGTTAGACCGGCGTCGCCGGTGTTCATGCCCGCGAACAAGGCGCCCCTCAATGTATCGCGTGCGGCGCCAGGTAGCAGAAAGGCTCCCCGTGCAGGTTACGGAGCACGGTAAAAGCGACCAGAAGTGCCACGGCACCCCAGCTGACCGCCGGCGGGACTCGCAGGGCGATACGTTGCGGCCTGCCGAGGACCTGGGCGACGAGGTTGAAGGCGAGGATCGCGATCAGAGGCAACGCGAGGACAAAAGCGGCGTTCCATGCGAAGGCCTGCGCGATATCCAGGCTGAGCAGGGAGCGAGCGGCCCTCGTGGCACCGCAACCGGTGCAGTGCAGTCCGGTCAGCTTGTTCAGCGCGCAACCCGGCAGGGAGCGCGCGGTCGCCGGGATAGCGAGAATCGCGGCGCCTGCCGTGACGAGGAGAAGAAGCCCGGCCGCCGCCGTCCATCTGGCGCCGTGCCGGGGGGGCGGCACGCTTCCGGTAGCTGCCTCTCGGGGGCTGGTTGGGTCGGGCTCGCCGGCCATTGAGAATCGGGCTCGTGATATCGGGTGAGACGACTGCGATCGAGTCTGGAGAGGCCGCCGCAGCCGCCGGCACAAACCCGGTCGTGGCAGTGGGGTTCCTGCGCCGGGACACCTCCGGATACGTATTTATTCCCCGGATACTACCAAGCTACGCCGGATCCCTGTACGATCAGGGCCCCACACATGGCCGATCCACAGTCGGCATCCATAAGAGAGTTAGCAAATGAGGCACCAACGCGCACTCTGGCTGGTCGCGCTCGCAGCGATATTCGTATTTGCGTCGTGTAAGAGCGATGACGGTGGAAGCACCGACTCCGGATTCGATGCCGTCGATCTGGACGGCGATTCGGACGGCTCTGACAGCGGCGACGACGCCGGCGATGACTCCGGTGACGATGCAGGCGACGACACAGGCGGAGACACCGCAGACGTTCCGGACATTGATCCGAACACGCTCCTTGCTGTGGGTGAGCTGTGTCTGGACGACCCGGAGTGTCGCTCATCGTTGTGCTTCCAGATCGATGCCAACGTGGAGCAGGGCTTCTGCTCATCCCTGTGCGCGGATGACGAAGGCTGTCCCGACGAGTTCGACTGCGTATTTCTGCTCAACAGTGAAGGCGACGCAGCGCGCGTCTGTGTACCGACCGATCTCTGTATTGATACGGATGATGACGAGTACGGAATCGGACCCGGTTGTCGCGGGCCGGACTGCGACGACACCAACGAGCTCGTGAACGGCGGCGCCGACGAAGTCTGCGACGCGCTCGACAACGACTGCGACGGAAACGTTGATGACAACCCCATCGACGCCAACATCGAATGTGACACCGGACTGCCCGGCCTCTGCTCGAGTGGCCGAGCGTTCTGCTTCGACGGCAGCGTGGTGTGTGAGCAGGTACGCCCGTCGACGGAAGAGTTCTGCGACAACATCGACAACGATTGTGACGGATTGACCGACGAAGACGGAAGCGGCAACCCGCTCTCGCTGACCTGCTACAACGGTCCCGCGGCAACCCTCGGCATCGGCGGCTGCACGGCCGGCGTGCGCACCTGCGTCGACGGTCAATTCTCGCTCTGCGAAGGCCAGGTGATTCCGCAGCTTGAGCTGTGTGACGGCGTTGACAATGACTGCAACGGGTTGGTCGACGACGACGCGATCGGTTCCGGCCTCTGCGACACCGGCCAGATCGGTGTCTGCGCGGTGGGTACGACGTCGTGTGACGAGGGCTCGGACGAGTGCATTCCGCGCTTCAATCCCTCGCCCGAGATCTGTGATAACCTCGACAATGACTGCGATGGAATCTTCGACGAAAGCAACGATCCCGACCAGGAAGACGCACCGCTGATCGAAGACTGTTACTCGGGACCTCCCGGCACCCGAGATGTTGGTGTCTGCATCGGCGGACTGCGCGAGTGCAGCGCGGGAACCTTCGGCACCTGCGCCGGCGAAGTGATTCCCTCGACCGAGATATGCAACCTGGTCGACGACAACTGTGATGGTGTTGTCGATGACGGCAACCCCGGCGGCGGCATCGACTGCGTCGTGCAGAGCGCCTTCGGCGAGTGCCGGCAGGGGCAGACTGCGTGCAACGCGGGGCGCATCACCTGCGCATCTTTGATTCAGCCCGGTGAGCAGGAAGAGATCTGCGATGGCATCGACAACGATTGCGACGGGCTGGTTGACGAATGGGACGGTCCCGGCGCCGATCCGGGCTGGGATAACCTCGGTGACGTCTGCATCGCCGGGCTGGGCATCTGCTCACAGGCCGGCGTGCTGGTCTGCGATCCCGCCGCTCCTCTTGGGGCGCCGATCTGCAGCGCCTCGGCCGCCGAGCCGCAGACAGAGGTTTGCGACGGCCAGGACAACGACTGTGACGGTGAAGTGGATGAAGACCCGACCTGGGCCGACCTGGGAGAAGGCTGCATCGTCGGGCAGGGTGTCTGTGCCGCGGCCGGCATCCAGGTCTGCAACAGGAATGATACAGCCGGCGCGACGGTCTGTTCCGCGACCGCACGCACCGGATCGGCCGAAATCTGCGACGGCCTGGACAATGACTGCAACGGCCTCCCGGATGACGGTTTCGACATCGGTCTCGTATGCAACGTCGGCGTCGGCATCTGCGCACGCTCCGGTGTGACGGTCTGTACCTCTGACGCGCAGGGCACCGAGTGCAACGCGGCGCCGGGCCAGTCTCAGAATGAAATCTGCGACGGTCTGGACAACGACTGCGACGGAACGACCGATGAAGGCTTCAACGTCGGCGCGCCTTGCAGCGCCGGTCTGGGCGAATGCGCAGCACAGGGCGTGTTCCAGTGTGACGGCCCCGGAGCGACCGCCTGCAACGCCGTCGTCGGCAGCAGCAGCACCGAAATCTGCGACGGCCTGGACAACGACTGCGACGGAACGACGGATGAAGGCTTCAACGTCGGTGCTCCATGCAGCGCCGGCCTGGGTGAGTGTGCCACGCAGGGCGTGTTCGCCTGCGACGGCCCCGGAGCAACGTCGTGCAACGCCAACCCCCCCTCAGGCGTCAGCGAAGTGTGCGACGGTCTGGACAACGACTGCGATGGGACCACTGACGAAGGCTTCAACGTGGGCAGGCCCTGCAGCGCCGGCCTCGGCGAGTGTGCGACTCAGGGCGTATTCGCCTGCGACGGCCTGAACGCGACCGCGTGCGACGCGACCCCGCCCTCGGGCTCCACCGAAATCTGCGACGGCCTGGACAATGACTGCGACGGTACGGCTGACGAGACCTTCAATGTCGGCGCGCCGTGCAGCGCGGGTCTGGGTGAATGCGCGGCACAGGGCGTGTTCCGGTGCGATGGTCCCGGCGCCACCGCCTGCAACGCGGTGGTCGGCAGCAGCAGCCCCGAAATCTGCGACGGCCTGGACAACGACTGCGACGGTACGGCAGACGAAACCTTCAATGTCGGCGCGCCGTGCAGCGCGGGCCTGGGCGTGTGTGCCACGCAGGGCGTGTTCGCCTGCGATGGCCCCGGTGCCACCGCCTGCAACGCGAACCCGCCCTCGGGCACAAGCGAGATCTGTGACGGCCTGGACAACGACTGTGACGGAGTCGCCGATGAAGGCTTCAACGTCGGCGCGCCGTGCAGCGCGGGCCTCGGTGTATGTGCGGCCCAGGGCGTGTTCGCCTGCGACGGCCCCGGTGCCACCGCCTGCAATGCCGTGGTGGGCAGCGCAAGCACCGAAGTCTGTGATGGCCTGGACAACGACTGCGACGGCACCGCTGATGAGACCTTCAACGTAGGCAGACCGTGCAGCGCCGGCCTCGGTGAGTGCGCTACGCAGGGTGTGTTTGCCTGTAACGGCCTCAACGCGACCGCGTGCGACGCGAATCCGCCCTCGGGTAGCGCCGAGCTCTGCGACGGCCTGGACAACGACTGCGACGGAGTCGCCGACGAAGGCTTCAACGTCGGCGCGCCGTGCAGCGCCGGCCTTGGTGTGTGTGCGGCCCAGGGGGTGTTCACCTGTGACGGTCTGAACTCCACGAGCTGCAATGCAGTCGTCGGCAGCAGCAGCGCCGAGGTGTGCGACGGCCTGGACAACGACTGCGACGGCATCACCGACGAAGGCTTTAACGTCGGCGCGCCGTGCAGCGCCGGCCTTGGTGTGTGCGCGGCCCAGGGTGTGTTCGCCTGTGACGGTCTGAACTCCACGAGCTGCAATGCGGTGGTCGGCAGCAGCAGCGCCGAGGTGTGCGACGGCCTGGACAATGACTGCGACGGAACATCGGACGAAAACTTCAACGTCGGTGCGCCGTGCAGCGCCGGCCTCGGTGAGTGCGCCACGCAGGGTGTATTCTCCTGCGATGGACTGAACTCCACCTCGTGCAACGCGAACCCGCCCTCGGGTTCGACCGAGCTTTGCGACGGTCTGGATAACGATTGCGATGGTCTCTCGGATGAAGACTTCAGCATCGGCGGGCCGTGCAGCTCAGGCCTCGGTGTATGTGCGACACAGGGCATCTTCGCCTGTAACGGTCTGAACTCGGTTGCCTGCAACGCGAACCCGCCCTCAGGAAGCAGTGAGCTTTGCGACGGTCTGGATAACGATTGCGATGGTCAGACCGATGAGAACTTCGCGGTGAACCAGCCCTGCTCGGTGGGTGTTGGTCTGTGTGCCCGCCCCGGTGTCAATGAATGCAACGGCTCCGGCAACGCGGTGGTGTGCGTAGGCACGCCGGGCCCGCAAGCACCGGAAGTGTGTGATGGTCAGGACAACGACTGCGACGGCGTCATCGATGATGGATTCGTCGACGGCAGCGGCAACTACACGACGAACACCGCGTGTGGCGCCTGCTCCATCGACTGCACCGACATCTTCGACAATCCGAACGCACAGGGTGTGTGTGACAACGGCGGGTCGTCGCCGGAGTGTGAGATGGTCTGCGATTCCCTGTTCTACAATCTGAACAACATCCCGCAGGACGGCTGCGAGTTCTTCCATGACCAGACCGGCGTCTATGTCTCGCAGGAGAGCGGCAGCGACTCCGGCGCCTGTGGCCTCGGACCGCTGGCGATCGGCGGAGCGAACTACCCCTGCGCCACCATCGGCCGCGGGCTCGCTCGCGCCTCACAGCTGGGACGCGACAAGGTGTTCGTCGCCGACGGCGCCTATGACGAGCGCGTGGTTCTGCGGAACGGCATCGACCTGCTCGGCGCCTACAACCCGGTAAGCTGGAGCCGCAACGTCGCGGGAACACTGACCGCGATTCGCAGCGCGACGACCGGCGGCGATGAGAAGACTCTGTACGCTGAGGACATCACCTCGCAGACGCTGGTTGAGGGCTTCCTGATCTACGGCGCACCGGCAGTCGGTGGCGCATCGAACAGCTACGCGGTGTACATCCTCGACTCCACAGGCGCTCTCGAACTGCGTGACAACCTCATCTACGGAGCACCCGGTGCACCCGGCACGGTGGGCGTCTCCGGGCAGGGCGGAACCAACGGCGACGACGGCAAAGCCGGCAAGCCGGTCAAGAACATCAACTGCAGTACCGGGACCGGAACTTCGCAGAACGATGGCGGCAACGGTGGCTCGCGCACGTGTCAGGACCCGGCGACATTCCCGGCGAACGTGCCGGACACCTTCACCAATGTGAACGGCGGCGACGGCGGATTCGCCATCTGCCCGGACCGAGATCGTCAGGAAGGCAGCGGCGATGACGGACAGAACAATGGCGGCGACGGTGGCCCGGGTGGCTGGGGACACAGCAGCAGCACCGGTGGGAGCTGCTCGCCGACCGGCGGACAGCCTGAGACCGGCACGCCTGGAGATCCGGCGCCCTCCGATGCGTTGAACCGTGACGGCGGCGGCGGCAACGGCTGCAGCGACGGCACCGGGCAGATCGTCGGAACCGAGTGGCGCGGCTTTGGCGGCAGCACGGCCAACGACGGCCAGCACGGACGCGGCGGCGGCGGCGGCGGCGCCGGCGGCGGACAGCGCCTCAACGGCGGCAACAACCGCGACATCGGCGGCTCCGGTGGTGGTGGTGGCTCCGGTGGCTGCGCGGGTGAGGGCGGCTACGGCGGCACTGCCGGCGGCGGGTCCTTCGGCGTCTTCATCCTCTTCGACAACCGCAACGCGACCAGTGGCAGCGGGCTGCCACGTCTCGTCGACAACAAGATCACACGAGCCCAGGGCGGCTCCGGCGGTACCGGCGGACTCGGTGGTGGCGGTGGTGACTCCGGACTCCCCGGTGCAGGCGGTATTCTGGGCTCAAGCAACACCTACGATGGCCCCATCTACTGCATCTTCCCAGGCGCGGTCGGCGGCTCCGGATCGCGCGGCGGACATGGCGGCGGCGGCGGCGGCGGCTGCGGTGGCGCGTCCTACGACGTGTTCGCGTGGGACACGAACGGCGTTTCGCAGTCCTACAGCTCGCAGAACACGTTCCCGCTGGCAGGCGCCTCAACCGGTGGTGGCGGCGGTTCCGGCGGTTCTTCTCTGAATCCGTCCAATACCGGAGAGGCCGGCGATTCCGGCGACTCGGGCACCGTATTTGTGATGCCATAGCGCGCGCACCGGGTCGTCTGCTCTACCTGCGGACGCCGGCGCTGCTCGATACCGCAAGGCGCGAGGGACCGGCCCTCGCGCTCTTGCGTTTTTGCGGTAAGGAGTGAGGTCCGTCGGCTGAGCACTTGTAGACGGCACCACCCGGCTGTCGCTCGCGACGTCTGTCGTTCCCGGTGGACGGCAGTTTCTCATGCGTCCGATCCGGGTTCCCGGGCGCTCTTCGATCGGCTCCGCTTGCATCCCTGTGTTGGCGGCGCGATCTCAGCTGGGGTGCAGGCGCAACCGTCGGCGGTGGCGCAACCGACTACAGGCGCTCGGACACCCGCCGTGCGAGGCTACGCAGCTGCGCGAAGTCGCAGATCTCTGCGTTGCAGCTGAGAGACACGACGCTGCGCGATGCTCGGTGCGCGAACGCTACGGTGCGAATGGATTCGAAGTCTGACGCGAAGGCGCTATCCGCGATGTCCCGAACAGCGCGCGAGCTCCAAACGGAGGTGCGGAGCGCTTCGTAGGCGGGATCAACCTGTCGGGCTGCCGAGTAACGCCACACCTGCACGGTGAGGCCCAGCCCGTCGTCTGCCGCAAAGCGGGTCGCGTTGTAATCGGGACCCGGCGTCACACCGGGCAGCGCAGTCTCGGTGAGAGCACCCGTAAAGCGCGTGAGCTCGCGGATGTCAGCGCGGCGAACCAATCGATCCAGTGGCGGTGCTTCCAGAGGGGCGAGGCCCATTCCCGCACGCAGTCGGCTGATGGCCGCAGGATCAAGCGCGCGAATGTTACCGGGCGGGCCGGGGACTGCTTCCTGAGGGATCGCGGGAGGCGGAGCCTGCTGTGCTTCGCTGCCGTTGCGGCCTTCCACCTCGGCGGTGTCTGCTTCGCCCTCTTCATCTGCGGGGACTTCGGCGCCGGCGGGTTCGTCGGCCTCGTCGTCCATTGCGGCCGAGTTCTCAGCGCCGGGATCAACGGCGCCCGGCTCTCCGTCATCTGTACCCGATTCTCCGCCCGCTTCGCCGGCAGCGCCCGCTGCCTCGTTGTCGGCCTCAACGGAGACCGGAGCCGGAGCCTCGGATTTGTCCTTTTTTCCGCAGCCTGCGGCCATGCTGACGAGGGACGCGGCGAGGATGGTTCGGCGAAGGAAGCCGACAAAGCGCTGGTGCGAGTTGGTCATGAAAGGCGGGCGGGTGGGACTGGAGCGTCGGACAGGCGCTGACGGATTCGATCGAAGGCGCGCAAAATACGGTGTTCCACTTCGAGCGCAAGCATGTCGAGATCGCGCTCGACGTGGTCGCAGAAGCGGATCGCGGCCGCAGAATATTCCGCAGCCCAATCGATCGCCTGTGCCTCCCATGCTTCGCCGCCGAGCGCCACGATTTCTCGCACGCGGGATTCCCGTTCGGCTTCGATCAACTCACCAGAGGCCAGCTTGTCGAACACTGCGCCACCGCGATCGTCGACCCGCGCCTGCAGGACGGCCACCGGCGTTGCGACGGCACGCTCATTCAGCAGTCGGCGCAGGGTCGAAGCTTCGTCCGAGAAGGCTTCAGCACGGCGACGCAGGACTCGCGTCGCGTTGGGTCCCAGTGGAGCGGCCACATTCTCGATACCCTCAAGGAGGGTCGTGTCGACGGGGATCATCTCGCCGGCCACGGCGAGGGCAGCGCCTTCGTAGAGCTGCGTCGCGCGCTCTACCAGGCGCGTGAGGGCGCGATCCCGGTCTTCGGGAGCCAGCGTTGCACGGGCGAAGAGGCCACGCCCGGGACTGCCCAGCTCTGCGGCGATCGACGCCGAGTCCACACGCAGGCGCCGAATGCCGTCATCCAGGCCGTGCCGAAGCTCGGTAATTCGTTTCGTGCGTCGCCCGTCATCGACCTGCACCGCGACTCGCATTGCGGCCAGACCTTCCCGTGCGAGGTCAATCTCACGCATCCGGGATTGCGCCCGGTGCAGCACCTCATCGACGAGGAGTCTGAGCTCGTGGGCGACCTCAAGGGCCTTCAGCCGACCGGCGCGCGCGAAGAATCGATCCTTCAACGCGGATTCAAAGCTGTCCCACGAAGAATCGACCGCAACGCCTTCGCGCCGTGCGTTGATGGCACGCAGCGCAGAGACCGGGAACACGCCCACATGGTTGTCGCCGAGGTGCTCGGCGAGGTGCTCTCGGATCTCGTTGAGGGCGTCTTCGTCGCCTCCCAGCCGATCGAGCTTATTGACGACGACAAGCAGCCGTTCAGAGGCCCGCGTAATCTCTTCAATGCGTTCGAACTCTGTCATTGTCAGAGCCTGGCCGGCATCGAGAACCCACACGATCGCGTCTGCGCTTTGAAGTGCGATTCCAGCACGTTGCTCGTGGGCCTCGTCCGGTGCGTTGAAACCGGGCGTGTCCCAGAAGTGGATGCTGCGCAGGTCAGGGTGCGGGTAGCAGAACTCAAGATGCGCGACGTCATCCGGACGGCTCTTCACGAGGGTCGAAGCCTCTGAGAAGGGGATCTCGTCGACCGATCCATCTCGGTGCGTCCAACGAGCGACAGGCCGCGGCCCGTAGCGAATGACGTTCACGTGGCTTGTCGTCGGAAGAACGCCGGTTGCCAGCATCTCCTCCCCGAAGAACGCGTTGATGAGCGTGGACTTGCCTGCGCTGAACTCGCCGAGCACGGCGACGACGAGCGGTGCGTCGAGCTGCTGACGCAGCGCCGCAGACCTGGGAACAAGATCGGCGAGGAGCGGGTGCATGGCCACCGCGGCAGCGAGCGCGTCGAGGAAGGGCGCGAGGCGGACGGGGACCAGCTCGTCAAGAGCTTCTGATGGCAGCTCCGGAGCCAGCGCCATCAGGACAGACTCCCGGGCCCGCCGGAGTGAGGGGCTGAGTACATTCTCAGTGCCGGCGTCTCGGAGCAGCGCGATCGCTTCAACCAGGTCGCCGTCTGCCGCCGCCAGCTCTCCCAGCGCGTGCAGAATCTCGGGCTCTCGTCGGCTGGTTCGCAGGTTCGAGAGAGCTGCTCGCGCTTCCGCAAGTGAGCCTGTCGCAATCAGCGCCCTTCCGTGCAGCGCTCGTGCTCGGCGGGAGTTCGGCTGCTCGGCCACCAGCGATTTCGTTACCGCGATGGCGTCGGCGTATCGCTCCTTATCCAGGCAGAGGGCCGCCAGGTCCGCGGCAACCTCAGGGTCGCCATCCAGTCGAAGCGCCTCTTGAAGAGAGAGGATGGCATCGTCGATGTTTCCGCAGGCCCGTTGGGCCATAGCCAGCTGATGGAGCAGCCCACCGCGAGACTGCGCCGGCGCGTCGGCCATCGCCTGACGAAGGCGTGCTGCCGATTCCGCATGTTCGTGAAGGGCTGCATGCCCGCGCGCTTCGAGGGCGCGTATGGACCAATGCGAGGCCTCGTCCGGGCTTAGGGCATGGAGCTGTGCGAGGGCTATCCGAGCCGGCTCTCCACCCTGATCGATGCGCAGGCCGGCCACCGCGACGACCTCATCGAAGGTCGGGGATGCCTGCGCGTCGACCAAAGCGATCGCCGCCTCGGTGTCGTTGTCGAGGATGAGCGCGCGCAGCAGTCGGGTCCGTACACCCACGTCACGAGGCGCGACCCGGTGGGCGCGCCGTAGGAGCACTACAGCCCGATCGAAACGCCCCTCTTCCTGATAGAGCTCGGCGAGGCTCGTCGTGATCGTCAGCTCTTCGGCTGCCGCGGGGCGGCGATTCAACGCGGCTTCATTGTGCTCGATGGCGGCGCGGCTGTCTCCCGACGCGCGAGCGACACGGGCGAGGGCGGCGCGGACCTCAATCGTATCGCGAACGTCAAGGGCGCGGTTCAACCGTTCGACGGCGCGCGGGTAGTCGGCCCGGGCCTCCCAGGCGAGCCCTGATAGGAGCGCCGATCGCCAGAGTCCCGGCCGCTCAGTCTCGACACCGGCAAGCAGGGTCAGTGCACCCTCGGGGTCGCCCTCAACCAACAGGCGCTCGGCGTCGTCCAGGCGCCGTCGCAGTCTGTCCGGCAGCGTGACTTCGTCGAAGGCGCTGGAGAGTCGGTCAAAGATGCCCACTCGCGCTCACTCCCCGTCAGAGGCCGCGGTGCCCGCTGCCATGCGATGCTCGATCATCGGCAGTATCCATCGATACATGAAGGTACGCAGATCTTCCTCGCTGCGATGCACGCCGGTGTCTGCGACGTACGAGTGCAGCAACCGTAACAGGAGCTCCGAAAGCTCATCCCGGTCCGTCTTGCTGAGGCCGTCATCACCTTCGCACAGGTAGAGCATCTCAAGCTGGACCAGCTCCAACCGAAGGGCGGCCTCGATAGAGATGGTCAGTCCGCCGTCGAGCAGGGTCCCGAGGTAGGGGTCGCTGCCGATACGACTGATCGCATAGACCAGAGTCTCAACGAGGCGCTCAGGCCCGGATCCGGCCCGCATCGCATGCCGTCGCAGCCTCTCGTGAAAGCCTCCGGTCGCGTAGACCATCGCTGCATTCGCGAGATCGGCCATGTCGTCGAAGTAGCGATACACCGTCTGCCGTGTGACTCCGGCTTCTTCAGCGACATGGGAGAGACTGACACTGCTCCCAAGGCGTTCGACACAGCGTTGCGTGGCGTCGATCAGCCGCTGGCGTGCTTCTGCCGGCGAACCGGGTCGTCTCCCATTCCATGCTCGGCGGCGTCTGCCTGTGCTGCTTTCGTCAGTCATTGTGGGACAGCCTACTGCCGCCTTCACCGACACGCCAACCTCTCGGCGCAGTCGGCGACGCATAAATCATACACATTTTTTTCAAGTGTATGATATAGGCTTCTCGCAAGGAATCCACGCCGGGTAAGAACATGCAAATCGACTGGCTTCGCCTGCTCATGCTGACCTCGATCACCGTCTCTATCGGAGTCGTGATCTATCACGTCGTCGCGGGCTTCTATCACTACAAGTATTACGTGCGTCGCGCGGGAAACCCTGAGACCTGGAAGATTCAGCCGAAGCGCTTCATCAAACCTGCGATGCACCGCAACTCGATCATGGTGGGCACGGCAAACCTGGTCCTGGGTGGCCTGGTCACAGGCATCCTTGTCTATGCGATCGAGAATGGTCTGCCGACGCAGCTCTACTTCGACGTCAACGAGATGGGTTGGGCCTATACGCTGATATCGCCCATCATCTACTTCGTCGTCGTCGATGCTTCGGCGTACTACGTCCACCGCCTTTTTCATCAGCGGTGGCTCTTTCGCCGCTTTCACCGATACCACCACAAGTTTGTCGCAACGACGCCCTACGCCGCGGTGGCCATCCATCCGGTAGAATTGGCTGCGCAGCAAGCGGCCGCGTTCGCGTTGATCTTCATCATGCCGCTGCATCCGGCGGTGATCGGCTGTGTGCTCGTCTACATTCTTGTCTTCAACGTCATCGACCACTCCGGCGTGGAGCTTCCCTCGATGTGGCCCTGGCAGGCCCCGACGAACTATCACGACGACCATCACGTGCACTTCCACGTGAACTTCGGCCAGCACCTGATGCTCTGGGACCGCCTCCACAACACCCTTCGCCGCGAGCGTCGGACCTACGGCAAAGACGTGTTTGGCGGCCGGGGACTGGCGAATCCTGACGATCCAGGGGAAAACCCCTTCGTCGACTACAAGGGCATGCATCGGACCTGAGCATCGCTCGCAGCATCGCGTACCCATGCTCAAGAGAATCCTGCATCGACTCGAGGGTCGACGAGCGCCTGTGTTCGTCGTGCTCCTGGGCGTGTTGTTGCTGCTGCCCTCGGTGAGCACCGACTTCTCGGCGGACGACTACATCCACCGAACGATGCTGGATGACGCGGTGCAGGTTACGGGCTTCGAGCGAACCCCGACCGACATCTTCTCGTTCGCGACCGGTGACGCCGGCATTACGAGTCAACATATCGAAGAAGGTGTGTTTCCCTGGTGGGCTTCGGCCGAGGCGAAGTTATCCTTCTATCGTCCGCTCAGCTCGCTGACGCACGCTCTCGATCACGCGCTCTTTCCCGAGAGCGCTGTCGTACAACACCTGCACAGCATCGCGTGGTTTGCGCTTCTGTCGGTGTTGCTGCTCGCGCTCTACCGACGCTTCGAGACCCGCGCCGGCTTCGCGCTCCTGCCGCTGCTGATCTTCGTCATCGACGACGCCCACGGTCCCACGGTTGGATGGATCGCGAACCGAAACGCGATCATTGCGGCCGCCCTCGTCGCGGGGGTGCTGTTGCTTCATGACACTGCGCGCCGTCAGCAGAGTCAGGGGGCTGCGATCGCTGCTCCCCTGCTGTTGGTTGTTGCGCTCTTCTCGGGCGAGTCCGCCGTCGCCGCAGGCGCCTTTCTCTTCTCGTATGCCTGCTTCATCGACACCGGCAGTCTGCGACAACGTATCGCCGGCCTGATGCCCTATCTCGGCGTGGTCGTCGTCTGGCGTGTTGTGTACCGCGCGCTCGGTTACGGGACCGCCGATTCCGAGGTGTATCTGGACCCTGCCTCGAGCCCACTGGGGTTTGCCTCAGCCGCTGCCATTCGGATGCCCCCGTTGCTGCTGGGGCAGCTGGGTTTTCCCTGGTCGGACTTCGCCGCGTTCTGGCCCGATGGCGAACAGCTGAAGTTCGTTCTCATTACTCTCGCTGGGCTTCTTCCGCTCCTCGGCGTCGCGATCTATCTCGCGCGAAGAGACCGACAGTGCGCCTTCTGGTTGGTAGCGACGGTACTTGCCATCGTCCCGGTGTGTTCCACTTTCCCGGCGGATCGCCTGCTGATGATCGTCAGTATCGGAGGCGCAGGTCTGGTGGGCCGTGTGCTCGTGATGGCCTCCGAAGACCAGCTTGTAGACGCGAGCGCGGGCCGGACTCTGCGCTTCGTCGTCAAAGGCATCGTCCCGGCCTTTGTGCTTTTCCATCTCATTCTCGCGCCGCTGCTCCTGCCGATTCGCGCGATGTCGATGCGAACCATCAACCAGATCGTCGAGATGTCGAACTCGACAATCCCCGATGGCTCCGAGATCACGGAAAAGACGGTGATCGCGGTCAACCCACCCCTTGACGCTTTCATGGCCTATATTCCCTTCGTGCGGGCCGTGAACGGGACGCCTCGACCGGTACGGCAGCGATGGCTCGCGACCGGAGTGAGCGAGCTTGAAGTGACGCGGGTGGGCCCGCAGGCCCTTGAAGTATTCGCGGCAGCCGGCTTTCAGGCGACGCTCTCAGAGCGAATGACCCGCGGAGCTGACAACCCGCTTCGCACGGGTGACGTCGTGGAGTTGTCGGATCTCACGATTACGATCACGTCGACCCGAGGAGGTCGCGCAGACCGGGCCCGCTTCGACTTCGCCGGTCCGCTGAACTCGCCGGAGCTGGTCTGGCTGGTCTGGGAGGACCGGGGCTTCGTTGCCTTCACGCCGCCGCCAATCGGCGAGACGGTCCGTCTTCCTGCCATCGACGTTGCCGCGCTTGTGTTCGGCGACTGATCCCGCCAATAGCGTCCCTCGGCGACCGGGGGGCGGTGGCCAACGGCACACCACCAATTCTTCGATCTCAGCGACGGCTACCATCGATGTTCAAAGCGCCTGCAGACTGGCCGGGACCCGGTCCCATTGATCTTGCGCAGCACGACCTGCCTCACGTCTCATCAACGACCGAGTGGTGGTACGTAAACACACACATCATCACCGAATCGGGGCGTTCTTTTGCACTGTTCGCGTCCTTCTTTCGTATCCTGAAGTCAATTCACGAGGTGACGAAGGAGCGTGAGTACGCACACTCTCTGACCTGGGCGCTGATCGATCTGGACCGCAAGAAGTATACGGAAGAATCACTGGTTGATCAGGACGCGCCGCGGCTTGGACTCGAGAAAGTGAATCGCGGAGAAGGAACGTCGGACCCGCGTCTGCGCCGAGCGATTCGCGAGGTCCTTGAGCAGGGCAAAGTGCCGCGCCCGGACCGCATGTTCAAACAACCGGTACACGTCGGACATCGAAAGCTGGAGCTCGACTTTGACGGTAACCGATTCACAAAGCTTGCCGACGGTCGCTACTCGGTAGAGCTGCACCACCCTGAGCAGCACGTCGGGTGCAACCTCGTGTTTGCTCTGGATCGCCCGGTGGTTCGCCATGGTGAAGGGGGCGTCGTCAGCGGCGCCGGCGGCGAAGACATGTTCTACTATTTCTGTCCCCGTTGCACGGTCACCGGAAGCATCATGGCTGACGGCGTGTCCGATGCGGTGAAGGACGGGATCGGCTGGTACGACCACGAGTTTGGTTTGCATTCGCAGCACGACGTGGCCCCGGTGGGCGATGACGGAAAAGCAAACAAGGGAGGCGAAGGCAGCGAAGAGCCAGCGCCGGAGGAAGACAAAGAGGACATTGCCTGGAACTGGCTCTCTGCGCAGTTGGACAACGGTTGGGATATCAGCGCATACGACCTCTTTGACCTGAACAGGGACGAAGAGCGCGTAGAGTGGCGCGCCCAGATCATGGGGCCGGATGGAAGCCAGCAGACGTTGGCCGACTTCACTCTCGCATCCTCGGGCGAATTTGTTTCGACACGCACGTTCAACAAGTACCCGACCGCCTGGCGACTTACGGTGCCCGCCGAGGACATCGACCTGCAACTCACCCCCGCGTTCGAGGACCAGGAGTTCCTCACCGTAATCTCCAAGCCTGCCTTCTGGGAGGGCAGCATGCGCATCAGCGGTCGCTTCCGCGGCGAGGCTGTGACCGGCGTCGGCTTTGTGGAGCGCAGCGGCTTCTTCATGATCGACAACCTCGACGATTTCTTCTCTGCGGTTGGCGTCGAGACCCGCAAGTCCGTGCGCGAGGTGATTCCCCTCGAGCCGGACTATGAGACCGCGCGCGGCCTCATCGCCAGCGAAGAACGCGACGAATACATGACCGGAGTCGATGTACAGCTCTTCGCAGACTACGCGATCAAACCCGTGCGAGAAGTGACCGACCGCGGCGGCAAGTCCTGGCGCTCCTACGCTGCGTTGGCCTGTTGCGATGTGGTCGGCGGTGATTCGCGGAAGTACGTGCAGTGGTTGGCGATGCCCGAGCTCATGCACACGGGCTCGCTGATCGTGGATGACGTGCAGGACAAGAGCACGGTGCGCCGTGGCGGGCCGACGGCGCACATGAAGCACGGCGACGCGATCGCCATCAACTCCGGCACCGCCTGCTACTTTACCGGACAGAAGATTCTCGTCGACGACTCCATGAGCGACGCGACGAAAGTGCTCATCTACGACCTGTACTTCGAGGCGCTGCGCGCCGGCCACGCCGGTCAGGCTCTCGATCTTGCGGGGCTCGACCACATGATGCCCGAGGTCGTCGAGAGTGGTGACAGCGCGCTCATGGAAGAACGGGTCCTCGCGGTGCATCGCCTGAAGACCGCGGCACCGGCTGCCTCTCTCGCGCGTATGGGCGCTGTCGTCGGCGGCGGCTCGGCGGAACAGGTTGAAGGGGTGGGCTCCTTTTTCGAGTCCGTCGGACTGGCCTTTCAGATCATTGACGACGTCCTCAATCTGCGCGGCTTCAGGGGTAACCTGAAGCAGTGCGGCGAGGACATCAGCCACGGCAAGATCACCCTGCCCGTCGCGCGCGCGATGCGGATGCTGCCGCCGGAGACACGGCAGGAGCTCTGGAACATCGTACGTTCGATGCCCGAGGACGCCGAGACCGTGAATCGCGGCATTCAGATCATGGAAGACTGCGGTGCCATCGATGCCTGCGAGAGTGAGGCACGCGAGATCGTTGAGGCTGCGTGGAAGCGTCTGGACCCTCTGCTCGAAGACTCCCTGGTCAAACTGAATCTGCGTGCCTTCGGCTGGTACATCCTTGAGCGCCACTACTGATCAGCGCCGGCGCGCCACGTCATCGCCGACCGACACACTGCTCGCGGCCGGCGAGAGATGGCCGCGAGCGCGCACCCTCGACCTGAGCGTGCGCTGTCGCGGCGCCGTGATGAAGGACTGGGGACCGCGATGCAACGAGCGATGGGGTCCTGACGCCGTGGCGCGTGTGTTGGAGCGCGCCGAGTTGTCTGCGTCGGAGGTACCGGCGGCTCCAGCAGACGACCGTCAGATCGACGCATCCGCGCAGATTCTGGTGACCGAGGCCATCGCCGATATCTGGCTTGAAGGTGACATGCGCCGCCTTCGCGACGTGCTGGTTGAAGACGCGATCGCTGCGGTGGGTGGCGCCGCCCGCATGGGCCTTCGGGCGCTGGGGCCGGGCGCCATTCTGCGTCGATCCGGTGACCTCTACGCGCGTCTCTATGACGAAGGCAGCTGCTCGGCGAAGGTGCGTCGAGGGCACGCGGAGCTGGAGTTCAGGGGCTCGTCACTCTTTGAGCACCCGACCTGGCAGGCGCTGCAGATCTGCAGCTGCGAGGTGCTGGTGCAGGTCTGTCATCGGCGTGTGACCGCCGCGAAGGTGCAGGCCGCACCCTCTCGCTTTCACATAGGCCTGCACTGGAAGTAGCGCTGCTTGCATCCGGCGCGCGACCCGCGTGCCGCAGCAGGGGGTCCATTCGATGGATCCCCAACAGGAATGCGCAGCTTTCCTCAGGGGTATCCAGGGGTGAGAGCCCCCGGACAGAGCGCGAGACAGAGTCTCGCCCCTCACCGCCCCCTTTGCGCTCCGTCCCTCGTGGGCTAAGGCGGCGCCGTCCATAGGATCGTGCCAGGGGCAGAGTCGTGAGTATGACAGGCAAAGAGTCCGTTGTAGTGCTGAAGTTCGGTGGGACGAGCGTCTCGACCCGCGAGCGCTGGGAGACGATCGGCGGCATCGCCCGTGAGCGCCTCGCTCGGGGCGAGCGCCCTTTCATTGTGTGCTCGGCGCTGAGTGGTGTCTCGAACCTGTTGGAGCGGGTGATTGCCGAGTGCATCTCGGGCTCCCACGCCGAGGCGCTGGCAGAGATACGCGCGAAGCACGCCGCGCTGTGCGAGTCTCTCGGGCTCGATCTTGAGGTGTGTGTCGGCGACTTCCTTGCCGATCTCGACCAGATTGCACACGGCGCGCACCTGCTTGGCGAGGTCAGCCCGCGGGTACATGCGCGGGTGATGTCCCTCGGCGAGCTGATGTCGACGACCATCGGCGCGGCGTTCCTGGATGCACACGGTCTGCCGGTTCGCTGGCGCGACGCGCGGCAGATGCTGCGTGCGGTCAGCGATCCGAGCCTTCCGCAACACCGACACTTCCTCTCTGCGGAATGTGTGCATGAGCCCGAGGCGAATCTCCGCGCCGACGTCCTCGGCGATGAGCGGGCAGTTACCATTACGCAGGGCTTCATCGCCAGCGACGATGAGGGCCATTCGGTGCTCCTCGGCCGCGGCGGTTCCGATACATCGGCAGCGTACTTCGCTGCCAAGCTCACGGCTGTGCGCTGCGAGATTTGGACCGATGTACCCGGTATGTTCACCGCTGATCCGCGGCGCGTTTCCGACGCGCGGCATCTGCGGCGCCTCGGATACGACGAAGCACAGGAGATCGCGAGCACCGGTGCCAAAGTGCTTCACCCTCGTTGCATCGCCCCCTGCATGCGGCAGCAGATTCCAATCGAGATCAAAGCGACGCCACACCCCTCTGTGGACGGCACCGTGATCGCTACGCCCGGGGCGGAGTCGACCGCCGGCGTAAAGGCGATCTCGACGAAGACCGGCATTACCCTGGTGTCGATGGACTCCGTGGGGATGTGGCAGCAGGTCGGCTTCCTGTCGAACGTGTTTGCCTGCTTCAAGCGCTTCGGTCTCTCTGTGGACCTCGTCTCTACCTCGGAGACCAACGTGACGGTGTCCCTGGATCCGGGCGCGAACGTGCTCACCCAGTCGACGCTCGACGGCCTCATCGAAGAGCTGCGTGAGTATTGTGAGCCTCACGTGATCACGCCCTGCACGGCGATCAGCCTCGTGGGTCGGCAGATTCGTTCTGTGCTGCATCGTGTGGGCCCGGCGCTGGCGCTGTTTGAAGACCAGCGTGTGCACCTCATTACGCAGGCAGCGAACGACCTGAACTTTACGATCGTGGTGGATACGGAGCGGGCGCCGCGCATGGTGGTTCGACTGCACGAGCTGCTCTTTCACGATGCTCGCGAAGGAGAGCTGTTCGGCAGCTCCTGGGATGATCTCTTCGGCAAGCCGACCCCTGAAGTCCTGATTCCCCGCTGGTGGCAGGCACGTCGTGAGGAACTTCTCGCCATCGATGTCAGCGAGCAGCCTGCGTATGTGTATGATCTTCCGACGGTGCGTGCCGCCGCCGATCGTCTGACGGCCATGAAGAATGTGGATCGGGTGTGGTACGCAATGAAGGCCAATTCAAACGCGGACATTCTCCGTGTGGTCGAGGCGGCAGGCCTGGGCTTTGAGTGTGTGTCACAGGGTGAGATTGAGCACCTGTTTCGCGTGTTTCCTCACCTTGACCCGTCGCGTGTGTTCTTCAGTCCGAACTTCGCCCCACGCAGCGAGTTTGCTTTCGCTCTTGAGCGTGGCGTGTTGGTGAACCTGGATAACACACATCCGCTCCGCGAGTGGGGTGATCTCTTTCGCGGTCGTGACGTAGTGGTTCGTATCGATCCGGGCAGCGGCCGCGGGCATCATGATCACGTGCGCACGGGTGGCCGGGGTTCGAAGTTTGGTGTGGATCGCGTCGAGTTGCGTGAGCTGGTCGAGCTGACGCAGTCGGTGGGTGCCCGAGTGGTCGGGCTGCATGCGCATGCCGGTAGCGGAATCCTGTCCTCGGATCACTGGTTTGGCATCGCGCAGACCCTGATTGAGCTGGCGAGCGCGTTCCCGGACCTGCGATTCCTGAACCTCGGTGGTGGACTCGGTGTGGTTGAGCGCTCGGGTCAGCTGCCCCTGGACGTTGCCGCGGTGGACGAGTCGTTGATCGAACTGCGCCAGGCTCTGCCCGACATAGAGCTGTGGATCGAGCCGGGTCGCTACCTGGTCGCAGAAGCCGGCGTTCTGTTGGCGAGCGTGTGTCAAATCAAGCAGAAGGGCGAGTTTACTTACGTCGGAGTCAACGCCGGGATGCACACATTGATTCGTCCGGCTCTGTATGGCGCATGGCACCGAATCCTGAACCTGTCGCGCATCGACGAGGCCAGGACTGTTACGGCAACCGTGGTGGGTCCGATCTGCGAGTCGGGCGACACCCTGGGGTATGACCGCCGACTCCCGGAGACGAGAGAGGGTGACACCATCCTGGTGGATACCGCCGGTGCATACGGCGCCGTCATGTCCAGCGACTACAATCTGCGTCCGCGAGCGCTCGAGATCGCGCTTGCAGCGGAAGTCGGTTGACCTGATCGGCGTTCGCTTCACAGGTTCCCACACTTCGGCGTCATCAATGCTCGACGATGCGCTGCATCGCCTCCGCTCTCTTCCTTGAGCTGTGAAAACCTGTCTTGCGACCACTCAATCAACGCAACCGGTTTCCGCGATAGCCAGGCGGCTCTACTGCTGGCAGGTGGCTTCGATTGCGTCGAGCATGCCCGCAGGCGCGGTAGGCGAGTTCTCACAATCGGCGACGCCGCTCTCGATGAGCCCGCCGCAGATACCGTCGGGGTCGTCGGTGGGGCAACTTGCGTAGCAATCGCCGCCGGTGACGAGGGCGGTGTTCAGGCAATCCATCAGGTCGAAGCCGGCATCGCCGTAGGGTCGAACGACACCGTCGACGCAGGCCGACAGCCCCGGGTTGTCGCGCATGTACACAAGCTGGTCTTCTGCCGTGGACCGGCAAAGCGAGTCATTGCCAAAGAAAAGTTCGTCGGCGCGGCAGTCGCAAAAGGCCTGAACGAAGGCGTCGTTCGCGGCGTCGACGTCGGGCAGATTGCGCGGCGTGAGCTCGGGTTCGTCGGCAATGTCCTCGATCGTGGTGTCCCCGATCGTGGTGTCCTGTGTCGAAGTATCGTCGGAACCGTCGTCCGACCCGGAGGTGTCACGCGCGTCATCCACTCTGCGCACATCGTCCGCGAAGCCGTTCGTATTG
>JAUICO010000193.1 GCA_030427825.1 bacterium
CCTTCGTTGCCGTCTACGACCCGCCACATGTTGCGGCGTCCCCGGGCGCGGTCGAGTCCGTCGAAATCGCGAGCGGTGTCATTCACCTCTTCGGTGGTACACCCGAAGTGATCCGCGATGGCGCGAGCGGAACGAAGCTTGACCCTCCCGTTGGAGGTCTCCTGAATCCAATCGGCGATTGCCTGACCGGAGAGTTCGCCGCCGCTGCTCTTCTTCGCGCGAGCCGGGTCGGCGCCGGCTTTCGGTGCTTGCTTCGGACGGTCGTCCGTCTGCTCTGTCGCGTCGTCATCACGCTTCGAACGCCGAGTGCGTCTTCTCGAGCGTTTTTCTTCCTTTTCCGGCGCCTGATCGGTGGCGGCGCTGTCGTCATCGGGCGCGCCAGCTGCGGTATCAATCTTCTCTTCGGGCTCGGGGGCGCGTTCTCGGCCGCCTCGGCCGCCTCTGCCGCCTCGGCGTCCACGTCCGTGTCCCGGCTCGTCCTCGATCTCCGTCGGCCGGGGCTGTGCGTCGCCTTCGCTCGGCTCGTCTTCACCGAGCTCGTCTTCATCAACGTCCGTGCTGAGAACGTACTTGTCCGTGGCTTTTTCCTCGACAGCAGCGGGCGCGGCGACGCGGGTCGTGTTCGCGTCATAGAACGCGATCAGACGAGCGATATCCCGAAGTCCGTCTTCGCTGTCGGCGAGGCGCCGCGCGATCACGATGTGCTCGCCGTATTCAAGCTCGCCGCCGGCATCGAGGCCGTCGAGGACGTAGCCGAGGCGCCGATCCGCGAGCGCCCGTGTCTGGTCGGCGCGGGTGGGAAGGGTCGCGGGTTCGAAACGAATCTCGAAGAATTTTTCGAGATAGTGCACGACGTGTACGTCGGTGGGCCCGACCAGGGAGTGGGCGGTACCGACGTTGCCCGCGCGCCCGGTACGTCCGGTACGGTGCACGTAGACTTCCGGTGAGTCCGGCATCTCATAGTTGATGACGGCCGGCAGCCAGCTGACGTCGATGCCCCGAGCCGCGATATCTGTCGCTACAAGGTAGTCGAGTTCCTTCTTGCGTAGTGTGCTGAGCACGCGCTCGCGGGCATTCTGAGCCAGCTCGCCGTTGAGAACCCCGACGCGATAGCCTTCACGCTCGAGGAGCTCACCGACGACGAAGGTCTCAACACGCGTGTTGCAGAATACGATGCCGCCGGGCGCCACGCCTGAGCGGATGATCGCCAGGAGCGCCGCGCGCCGCTTGTTCTCTTCGATCTCGTACTTGAGATGCGTGACGCTGATCGCGGCGACGGCATCGCTGCTGAGATCGAGCTCGACGGCGTCTTTGACGAAGTTGCCGGCAAAGCGGGCGACGTCGTGGGTGATGGTCGCCGAGAAGAGAAGTGTCTGTCGATTCTCGGGAAGGTTGCGTTCAATCTCGAGCACATCGGGCTCGAATCCCATCGACAACATCTCGTCTGCCTCGTCGAGGCCGAACACCTTGAGGTCACCGAGCTTGATGGCCTTGCGGTTGATGAGGTCGAGGAGTCGCCCCGGGGTCGCGACCGCGATCTGGGCCGTCTTCAGGTCTCGCACCTGGTTTTCGATGGAGACGCCACCGTAAATCGGGATGGTGTTGACGCCGCGCGCGGCGCTCATGCGCTCGAACTCCGCAGCGACCTGCCTGGCCAGCTCGCGCGTCGGGGCGAGGAAGAGCGCCTGGAGCGGGCCTTCAGCGACGATCAGTTCGGAGACCGGGATGGCGAAAGCGGCCGTCTTTCCGGTGCCTGTCTGGGCCTGCGCGATTACGTTCGCGCCTGTTCGAATGACGGGGATTGCGGCTGCCTGAACGGGAGTGGGTTTGGTGTATCCGGCGTTCTCGATGGCATCGAGCGTCTCGGGCATCAGCCCGAGCGCGTCGAAGGATTCTTCTGACATGTATTCCTCGGTGGGGTCACCGACTGACGAAGGAACTGAGACGTTCGGCATCGTCGCTCGGCGCGGCCCTGCTGTCGTTCATTCAGGGTAGAGCAGGATCGTTTCGTGTTGAGGGGACTCCCTCATGAGTACGAACGCGGCAGGATTGCAGCACGTCCGTTGCGCGCTGCTGGTAGTGCACAGGCCTGGGCGTGACAACAACAATGCGTGGCGGGGTCACATATGCGCTTGACCAGGCCGCGTGGCGGGCTGTATAAGCGCGCTCCCTTCAGGCCCGAGGCCTGTACAGGCGATTAGCTCAGTGGGAGAGCACTTCCCTGACACGGAAGGGGTCAGCGGTTCAAATCCGCTATCGCCTACTCGTCACCGAAGACGCAAAGCCGCGCCAGTAAGTGGTTGAACTGAAACGGAAAGTATCATGCCGAAAATGAAGACAAACCGAGCAGCCGCGAAGCGATTCCGCGCATCAGGCAGCGGCAAAATCATGCGCCGAAAGGCCGGTAAGCGTCATATTCTTACCAAGAAGTCGTCCAAGCAGAAGCGACGTCTCGGTAAATCGGCTGAGCTGCGCGCGTGCGATGTGAAAATCGTGCGACCGCTGGTTCCCTACCTCTAAGATCGATTCAACCGGGCACAAACGCCCAATCAACGGTGCACTGCCGGGCAGGAAGTCGGTTCATGCCGCCCCCGCAGACGCCAGAACAGGAGAAGAGTCATGCCTCGCGTACGACGTGGATTTCGAGCACGCCGCCGACGTAACAAGGTCCTCAAGATGGCACGTGGCTATCAGGGCGGCCGCAGCAAGCTGTACCGCACCGCGCGGAACGCCGTCTTCAAGGCGCTCGGCTACGCATATCGCGACCGTCGAGTGCGCAAGCGGGACTTCCGGCGCCTCTGGATCGTCCGTATCAACGCCGCAGCGCGCCTGAACGGTGTGACCTACAGTCGCCTGATTCACGGGCTCAAGAAGGCCGGCATTGAGCTGGATCGCAAAGTGCTCGCCGATATTGCGCTGCACGATCCGGATGGATTTGCGAAGATCGCGGAAGCAGCAAAGAAGGCTGCCTGAGCGATCTCCCGACCCTCCGCCATTCGGCGGAGCGTTGAGAGGATACGGTCCCCGGGAGAGGGACCGTTGTCATTTTTGCGCCGGAAGCTGCGAGCGGGGCGTCGATCCCCGCGCTCTTCGCAGCTACGCCGGTGATCCGGCTGGCGATACGGGCGCGTAGGCGCTACGCCGCCATTCGCTGAGTGCAGCGCCTGTCTGCCTGCATGAACTCTGTACGCCAAACTGCGAGGCCTACTCAAATGAGCGCGTCGTTGAATGAAGAACTTGCCGCGTTGGTTGCCGACGCGGAGTCGGCGCTGGCAGCCGCTGCCGATGACAACGCCCTGAACACGGCGAAAGCTGCGTTCGTCGGCAAAGGCGGCTCCCTCACCGCGTTGATGAAGCGCATGCGTGAGCTGTCTCCAGAAGAACGGCCGGTCTTCGGCAAGGCGGTCAATGTCGCGCGCGAACAGGTCAACGCGGCGATCGACGGCAACCGCAGGCGCATCGCCGCCGAGGCGCAGCAGCGCAGTCTTGCGGGGACGCAGATTGACGCGACTCTACCGGGACGTGCTCCGGATCGCGGCGGGCCGCATCCCCTGCGGATGGTTGAGCAGGACATGGTCAACGTGTTTCGCGATCTCGGCTACGACGTCGCGTTGGGTCCCGAAGTCGAGTCGGACTTTCACAACTTCGGCGCGCTGAACTTCCCGGATGACCACCCGGCGCGGGACATGCACGACACCCTGAAACTTGAGGACGGGCGTCTGTTGCGCACCCACACGTCCTCGGTCCAGGTGCGTACCATGCTGGCGAACAAGCCGCCCATTCGTGTGGTGGTGCCGGGTGCGGTCTACCGTTCCGATACGGTAGATGCGACCCACAGCCCCTACTTTCATCAGCTCGAAGGCCTCGTCGTCGATCGAAACATATCGATGGCCCATCTTAAGGGCACGCTGCAGGCATTTGTAGACCGCTACTTTCAGCGCTCCCTGCCAATCCGGCTGCGCCCCAGCTACTTTCCGTTCACAGAACCCTCTGCTGAAGTGGACATACAATGTGTGTTCTGCGGCGGCGACGGATGTCGCGTATGTGGAAAGAGCGGATGGATAGAGATCCTCGGTTGCGGGATGGTCGATCCGGCGGTGTTTGAATCCTGCGGCGTGGACCCGAATGAGTGGTCCGGCTTTGCTTTTGGGATGGGCATCGAACGCGTCGCGATGCTCCGATATCAGATCGAAGATATCCGGCACTTCTACGACAACGATGTCCGCTTCCTGTCCCACTTCTCCTGAGCGGATTCCGCACGCGGAATCCTGCAACGAATCGGTGCGCACACTATGCGAGTAAGCTGGAACTGGTTGAATGACTTCGTGGACTTGAGCGATCTCAAACCCGGCGATGTGGCGGATAAACTGTCCCTGTCCGG
>JAUICO010000062.1 GCA_030427825.1 bacterium
TGCCATAGCCAGCAGCAGCGCGATGTACACGATGTCGCCTGTGCGCATTGGAAAAAACGAATTCATCGGGAGCCCCGGCCGGTGGGCGCGCAGTATCTGCCCGCGCCCGGGACACGCAAGCACAACATGGCCTTGACGTCGACGCAGAGGCTGCTCCATTAGCTGGCGGCACCCACTCTCCCACCGAGGTCGCATCGACATGAGTCCGTCGAGCAACAGAGGCCGAGCAGGCAAGATCGTCGTCAGCGCCCTGGCGGCGGCCTCGATACTGCTGAGCGCCTGCGCGACGACCCGCTTCTATGAGCGCGAGATGCTCTCCGAAGCGGCGATGGAGTTCGATGTCGACGGATCACTGGTGTTTGTACGTCACAAGATCGAAGCCGCGCGAGAGGGCGGGCTTGGCGGTTTTGGGGCCAGCGTAGCGGGCGGATGCGGCTGCCAGTAGGCGCGCTGCTACTTCTCATCGCGGCCACCCTCATCGCCGCTGATGCGGCGCGTGCAGGCGAGCACAGGGTCGGCCTCGATGTCGCCGCGCTCCGTCAGGTCGACGACGGTGGCGATCCCCTGTCGACAGAGAGCTTCACCTATCTGGCGCTGCGTCCGGATATTGCGCTGCAGGTGTCCGACCGTGTGCGGGTTCGCCTGAACGGTGGCCTCGCGCTGATTCTGAATGACGACATCTCGCCATTGCCGGACACCATCTCGAACGCCGTCTCGACATCGGCGTCGGGGAACCTGCTGACACTGGACGCGCAGGGCACCGTCGAGATCAAGGTCGGCGACTGGACCCTCGCGCCCGGCGGCTACTACCACCACCAGTTCAACCTGAACGCGATCGGGCTGGACCTTGGTGTGCGACGATCCCTTGCGGGAGGCGACACCGAGATCGGAGCGTTCTGGAATGGTCGGGTCGAGCGCGACCGACGGCGGTGGTGGAACAACAAGAAGTTCGATTTCCGTCGCACCTGGACACACAACCTGATGCTCTCCTGGACACAGAACCTCTCGCCGAGATGGCGGAGCAACCTGAGTTTGCAATACACACACATGGAAGGGCCGCTCGCGGAATCGCTGAATTACGTGGGTCGCTACTGGTACGGGATCCCGAACCGGTTGCTTGAAGAGAAGCTGCCCACGGTGAGAAATCGCTACCAGGTCAATGGTCGCCTCCGCTACGCGCCACGGCCCGGCTGGAGCATTGGCTTCGACGCCAGCTACTACGCCGACGATTGGGGGATTCGCCAGATGGCGATTGAACCTTCATTCGAGATGAAGCTGTCGCGGCCTGTGTCCCTTCGGCTCTGGTATCGCTTCTCTGCGCAACACGGCACACGCTATTTTGTACTTCAACCGGACGCCGACGCTGACCTGCAGACGCGAGACTCCGACCTCGGCAGTTTCCTTCTCCATTCGCCCGGGGCGGTTCTCCGGGTAAAGCCGGACACCGCCGGCCGTTCAGATTGGGAGCTGCGTATTGCCATCTTCGGCTTCGTGCGCAACGACGGCATCTATGGTTTCGGGTCGAACATCGGCAGCTCCGTGGATTTCTGATTCTCAGCGGCCACGGATAGCGAGCTGGAGACGCCGGCATCTACGGCGGTGGGCTTTGCATGCTGCTGCGGTGATCCGCGTCGACGCCCATATCCGATGACGACATGGGATTGGCAGGAGGGCAACGGGATGCGAAAGTGCATTGGATACGCAATACTGGGCGCGCTTCTCTGCGTCGGTTCAGGCACCGTAGGGGCCGGTTGCGGTGCAGTTGTGACGACGCAGCATGGCACACACGCGCTCACGGGCGTTGATGGCCCATACAACGGGACTCTGCTGGACGCCCGCGCGCCGACCCTGTTGGTGTTTGCGACGACATGGTGCGCTTCCTGCGAGGACGAGCGTCCTGAGCTGTATCGCTGGGCACGGGAACATGCAGACGTCGCCGTCCGGTACATCGTCAGCGGCAGCCCGGCCTCTGAGGTGTCCCGCGCGCTGCGCGGCAGCGGCCTGGGCGAACAGCGCTTTCCTCTGCTCGTAGACGCGGGCGGCGCCATCGCAGATGAATATCGAATCGAATACACACCGACCCTCGTGCTCGTGGCGCCGGATGGAGAAATACTCGGTCGTTGGTCGCGGGTTTCAAGTATTGTCGTGCCCGACGCGGACGGCGCGCACGAGGATGTGGACGCCGGGGACGCGGCCACCGCCGACGGTGCAGGGACGGCACAAAGCGACCTTCGCGTTTTCTCCGATACCGGCACCGAGCTCGGAACTTCGTACTTCGCCCTGATCGTGGCCGAACAATCGCGTGAGGCGGACGCGCGGCGTGCCTTTGCGACAGCACGGGACACCGTGCACGAGCTCGATGCGGTACTGTCAAACTGGCGCGAAGACAGCGAGGTAGCGCTACTGAACCGTAGCAGCGGTGAGGTGTTTGCTGCGTCGGCAACGTTGCGCGCTCTGCTGTCGGGCGCGTTGCAGGTGGCCGAAGCGACGGGTGGCGCGTTCGACCCGACCTGGGCGGCCTTCGACGCTGTGTGGACGGCTGCCGCCGAGGCTGACGCGATCCCGTCGGCGGAGGACATCGCCGCGGCTGCTGCGGCCGTGGGGTACGACGGAGTTGTGATCGATGAGTCGGGCATACAACTTCTGCGACCGGGAGCGCACCTGGGCATCGCCGGCGTGGCAAAGGGTTGGATCATTGACGCTGTGTTCTTCGCGTTGCGCAACGAAGGTTTTGACGATGTGTTTGTGAACATCGGAGGCGACATTCGCAGCGCGGGGCGTGACGTCACCGGCGAACGACACATTCTGAATGTGGTTGACCCGGACGACACGCAGCGGGTCGCTGTGGGAGTCGAGATTGAGAACATCGCCGTTGCGACCTCGGGAAACTATCTGCGCTACCGCGTCATCGACGGTGAATCCTTCGGCCACATATTGGATCCGCGTACGGGGTCGCCGCCTGCGTTCACAGGCAGCGTGACCGTGTTCACCGAGGACGCTGCGATGGCGGATGCCCTCGCGACGGCGCTGTTTGTAATGGGGCCCGACGAAGGCCTGGCGTTTGCGATGAGCCTGGACCGCGTGGAAGCGCTCTATGTGAGCGACGGACAGGTTCGCGCGACGTTTGATACGGACGCCCCTGCGGGCAACGTGACGATGGTGCGATGACGCTGCGTGTAATCCACACATCAGACTGGCATCTGGGCGCGACGCTGTTCAACCACACGCGGGAAGCCGAGCATGCGCATTTTCTCGACTTTCTGCTCGATGAAGTCGAGTCGAAGCGATGTGACGTTCTTCTGATATCGGGCGACGTGTTTCATCAGTCGACACCACCGGCTGCCGCCCTCAATATGTGGTACGGATTCCTTGCTCGTGCGTCCCGGATCTCAAGCCTGGCCGCGGTCATCGTAGTCGGAGGCAACCATGACTCGGCCGCTCGTCTCGACGCACCGCAGGCCATTCTGAGCGCCCTCCGTGTGCACGTCATCGGCGGTTACGACGGAGACCTCGACAAAATGGTTGTGCCGGTCAGTGTGGATGGCGAGCTGCGAGCTGTTGTTCTCGCGGTGCCGTTTGTGCACGAGTACCGACTTGGCATACACGGGGCCGGCGTCGCGAGCGGCGAGCTCGCAGCGGCGATCGAAGGTGCTTTCGGCGCGCTATACAACGCTCTCGCAGACAGAGCTGAAGCTTTGCACCCGGGGGTTCCCATACTTGCGACCGGACACTTGACCTGTGGGGAGTGGAAACCCGGTGATTTCGAAACCGAGCTTCACCAGATTGGGACCATCGGCGCGGTGACCGACAGGGTGTTTGATTCGCGCTCGCGCTACGTCGCCCTGGGTCACATACATCGCAGTTATCGTGTAGCACGGCGCAGCCCGACCACCCCCGAAGTGTGGTACTCCGGGAGCCCGATCGCGCTGAGGCTCTCAGAGGTCTCCCATCGAAAGAGCGTGTTGCTCGTTGACGTGGATGAAGGCGATGACGGGTCCGTCGCGGTCGAGAGACTGCCCGTCCCCCCGCACCGTCGCCTGGTGCACCTGGACGGGGACCGTGCAACCGTGGTCGCAGACGCAAAGGCCCTGACCTGGGACGAAGACCTGCCGCCGTACGTGTTTGCCGATGTACACACGACGGAGCCGCTGCCCGGACTGCATGAAGAGGTGTCAGCCGTGCTCGAGCGCGAGGGTGAGTCTGCGCGGCTGGTTCAGCTGCGCCAGTTGCGTGTGCAGGCCGACCGCGCTGAAGGCGACAACGACGCGCCGCCATCGCTTCATGTCATCACGCCTGAGAAAGTCCTGCAGCGCCGCTACAACGAAGAGTATGACGGTCCGCTGCCCAACGATGTGCTTGCAGCATTCAGGCAGGTGCTGGGACGTGTGCGATGAAACTGCACCGCGTCGCACTGCAGAATCTGAACTCATTGTATGGGAACTGGGAGATCGATCTGGAGCGCCATTTTTCCGCGTCGCCGATCGTTTTGATCTGCGGTGAGACCGGCGCCGGAAAATCCACGATACTGGACGCGATTTCTCTTGCCTTGTTTGGACAGACGCCGCGCCTCGGGCGGTCAAGAGGCGAGGTGACGGTTCCCGGCTTGATCATGTCACACGGTACCGGGCGCTGCTTCGCTGAAGTGGAGTTCAGTTCTCGCGGGGCTGAGGGCCGGCAGCGCTGGAAGGCGCGATGGGAATGCTGGCGAGCGAGGGACAGGGCAGGTGGAGCTCTGCAGTCGCCACGACGCTCGCTTTGGAAGCTGGACCCGGAAAGGCTGGTCGTCGCGAGCACGACAAAGGGAGACTGGAGACGTCCATTTGACTCGGCGCTGCAGTCCCTCACTGTTGATGACTTCGAGCGCAGTATGCTCCTGCCTCAAGGACGCTTTGCAGACTTCCTGAACGCGTCAGAGGACGATCGCGGTAAGTTGCTCGAGCGACTCACAAACACGGACCGTTACAAGAGAATCGGTGCCGCGATCGCTGAACAGTGGTCCACCCGAAAGTCAGAGCTCGAGCGTCTTGTGTTTGCGCTCGGCGAGATGGAGCTGCTCGACCCGGAAGCGAGGGCGCGGACGGAGGCGGAGCTGCATGAATCGAGGAGCCACGTTGAGCGTGTACGGCGCTCTCATGGCGGACTGCAGCGAATACAAACATGGCGCGCCGAGAAAGCGTCTTTGCTGGGCCGTAAGGAGAGGGCACAGGCGGCTGTCGAAGAAGCAACGGCCGGCGTCGCTGCTCTCACTGCAGAGCGGCTTCGCCACAGAGAGTTTCGCCGCGTTGAACCCGGGTTGGCGCTGCTGTCGCAGCTCGACGTGGCGCGAAGCCACGTTGCAGAGTTGAAGTCTGCACTGGCGCAGATCGAACAGGACGAGGCCGCAGCGGCGCAAGCCGCCGACGCAGTGATATCAGAGCACACGGCTGCCGCCGCCATTGCAGAAGCCGCAGAGAACAAACGCGTTGAGACGCAGCCGGAGATCAGCCGGGCAATCGAGGCACGAGCCGGGGTCGCGAGCGCAGCTGAGACGCTGACCGCAGCGAAAGAACGACACGGGCGCGGGCGGGCTTCGCTTGCCGAACTTGAGGAGAAGAAGCTCGGACTCACTAAAGCGATCGACAAGGCGAAGGCTGAGCTGGAGGACGCGGAGAAGCGGGTCGCGGCGTCCGGCTTGCCGGAGCAGGTTGAGGCCAGGGCGGCCCTCTTTTCGTTGGAAGGTTCGTTGCAGGAGCGCGCAGGCCGCGCCGCGCAGACGTACGCACGCAGCGTAGATGTGTGTGCACGTGCCGACGAGGCGGCGCGACGTGTCGCCGTTTTGGTCGAGGAGTCGAGCGAGCTTCGCCGCGCGGCGGCAGAGGCCCGGGAAGCGGTGTCCGCGGCGCAGGATCGGGTCGTCGAGTTTGCTCAGGCGCACGATGGGGAGGAATACGAGGCGTGGGACTCCAGGCAGGAGCAGCTGCAGGCAGAGCAGGATGCGCGCGTCGCGAGGGCCGGATTGCTGCAGGAACGACTCGCGGCATGTGTGGACGACGCGAAGGGCGCCGAGACATCGCGGCAGGCGCTGGAAGGGCAGGTTGCGTCGTTGTCAGAGAGGATTGGGAAGGACAATGCGCGCCTGACGTCGGTCGATGAAGCGCTGGTGCACCTGCAGATCGGAGCAGATGCACAGGCTCTTCTGCATGCAAGGGAGCTGTTGAGCGAGGGCGAGCCGTGCCCGGTCTGCGGGAGTGCGTCACACGACACATCAGCGGCTCCCGAGTTGGCGCCCGGGGCAATCGTAGATCGGGCATCGACGCAGGCGGAACGGGACCGCCTGGTCAGCGAGCTCGCCGGCAGCAAAAGCGACCTGGCGTCGACACGCAGGGAGCTCGAACGTCTGGAACTTCGACGCACGGCCGCAGCCGAAGAACTGGCCGCGACGCTCGTCGCCGTCGCAGAGTTGTGTGGATTGGACGCCGTCGATGCGGACGGCGCCGGCGCGGCACTTGAAACTGCCGAACGCGACGCGTTGTCGCAGCACGGCACGCTGAAAGCGCAGCGCACACAGTATGCAGATGCGATTCGCCGGCTGGCCGCCGCGCGGGAGTCGGCGCTACGGGCGCGGCAGGCGCTTGAGGTTCCTGAGGCGCAGGTGGCAGGCGCGAGGACTGCGGCGGCAGCGGCGAGCGCGCTGCTCGCAGAGGCCAACGCCCACTATGAAGAGTCGGCGGCAGAGCTTGAGGCCACGCGGATTCGAGCCCTTGAGGCGTTGGCCCGACTTGGCGTCGCAGACGGCGCTGATCTCGATCCGCGGCAGATCTCGGAGCGGATCGCCGACGAGAGGCGAATCGACAAAGAGCTTTCGGTCGCGCTGCAGGCCCGAGAGGCGCTGTCTCGACGCATTTCCGAGCAACATGTAATGCTCGGTGAGATCGACGCGCGACATCAGGCGCTGAGCGAAGAGGTCGCGCTATCAGCAGCTGAAGTCGCCGCTGCTACATCCGCAGTTGACCGGGCGACGCGCGTCGCCGCCAGGCTGTTGGGTGGGCGGGATCCCGACGTGGTTGCCGCTGAGCTCGAGAAGAGCGTTGTTGATGCTGCCCGTGTGCTCGCAGAGCTTGCAGAGCGACGAGCAGGTGCGGAGGCCGCGCTCTCGACGTTGCGAGGCGTGCGGACACAGCGTGCCGCTGATCTGCAGACAGCGATTGAATTGGAGCAGCGCTTCAGTGAGTCACTTATAGAAGTGCTTCATCAACTAGATGTTCCGGACGAAAAGGCGCTTCGAGCGCTTTCTCTGAGCGCGGATGAGCTTCGTCGAATCGAGACACTACTTGGGGCAGCTGAGGAGTCGCGGGTGCGGGCGGTGGCGGCATTGAGCGAGGTCTGCGCCGCCGCAGTAGAGCACACGAAGAAGCGGCCGGAAGGTGAGGGGGAGGCGGGTTCGGATGCGGAGCTCCTGGCCGAGCTCACGAGGCAGGGTGAAGAGCTGACAGCGCTCGAACAACGCGCAGGTGCTCTCGCCGAGCGTCTTCGGGCGGCCGCAGCGTTGTCGGAGGCCTATGCGGAGCGTGCGGCGGAAGTCGACCGAAAGCGCGCAGAGCTGGGCGTATGGGAGACCCTGCAGTCTCTGGCCGGGCGCAAGGGCGGCGACGAGTTTCGGCGCTTCGCCCAGACGCTGAATCTGGGCGACCTGATCTGGCGCGCAAACCGGCACCTGGTGCGTCTCGCGCCGCGCTATGCCCTTGAAAAGGGCATGGACCGGCATGGGCGGGCGACCTTGAGCTTCCAGGTACGGGACCTGCATCTGGCCGGCTCGTTACGTCCGATCGCGACCCTTTCGGGCGGCGAGACCTTCCTTGTGTCTCTGTCTCTGGCGCTTGCGCTGGCGGAGTATTCCACGGCTCGCTTGAGCATAGAGACGTTGCTGTTGGACGAGGGCTTTGGAACTCTCGATTCGGAGACGTTGGGCGTAGCAATCGGTGCGTTGGAACAGCTTCACACGGAGCGCGACGCGCAGGTGTTCCTGATCAGCCACGTGGCCGGGCTGAAGGAGCGACTGCCGGCACAGATTCGTGTGGAGCGCATGGGAGGCGGTCGCTCGCGGATTTCCTTAGCGGGCCTGTCCTCCGGCCCGGACGCTGTGCTCTGATGCGGACTCTGCCTGTCGCACGGGCGGTGCGTGGGGAGAGGGTCAGGCGATGGGACGATAGGTGCCGAAGTCGAGGGCGCGGATGCGGGCCGGAAGGTCTTCCGGCGCCTCTCGGGAGAAGGCCTCGTAGATGGCGCGTGCGGCGGCGATGGCAACAGCAACGCTGCGTGCCTGCGCCCGGCCGCCTTCAATCTGTCCGATGTAGACGTCGGCGCCGAGCCATCCGATGTCGTCGAGGGCGAAGTTGACGCCTGCGTTGGCGCAGCTTTGCCGCATCTGCTCAGCGGGCTCCTCGACTGCTCCTGTGGCGTTGCGTGGCGAGCGACGGACAGTGTTACAGTTTGTAGCCGCAAATCGAACATCGACGGCCACAGCGGCTCCGCCAACGACCGGGCTGTAAAAGCGCCCCGTTGCCTGGCCGATCTGTGGCTGCTTCACGCGGGTAATCTCGCCCTCGAAGGTCGAGACTGTTGTCGCGGTTCCGCAGCGCACCCCCTGGTGAGCCGCCATGGTTGACCCTGGATCTGAGTAGGTCATAGAGTGGTAAGTGGGAAAATCTATGGTGTGACGATCGGGGCATGTCAAGGCCGATCTGATACACGTTACGGACGACGTCGGGGTTGTAAGAGCGGCTCCGATGTCCTTCAATGCGCGGTGTCTGAGAGCAACGGAGCGTGCAATGAAGCTGGGGCTGATGATCGGGTACTCGGGCGCCAAAATGGGCGGGCCGATTGCGCAGATGGAAGACACAAAAACGCTCGGCTATGACCACAACGGCCTGCCGGTATCGAAAGTGATTGAAGCCGAGAAGCTGGGCTACGATTCTGTGTGGACGGCCGAGGCGTGGGGCTCGGACGCGGTCTCGCCGCTGGCATGGATTGGCGCCCATACATCGAAGATTCGGCTGGGAACTTCGATCATGCAGCTGCCGGGCCGCAGTCCGGCGAACGCTGCGATGACGGCCATGACAATGGATGCGTTATCCGGCGGACGCTTTATTCTCGGCCTGGGGACCTCGGGCCCGCAGGTCGTCGAGGGGTGGCACGGCCTGCCCTTCTCGAAGACCCTGACCTGGATGCGCGAGTACATCGAGATTGTGCGCAGGATTATCGAGCGCGAAGCCCCGCTGACATACGAGGGAGAGAAGTATCAGCTTCCCTATCGGGGGCCGGGTTCAACGGGACAGGGCAAGCCGCTGAAGAGTATTCTTCACGGAAATCCAAACATGCCCATCTACACCGGCTCTCTGGCACCAAAGGCGCTTCAGTTGTGTGGTGAGCTGTGTGACGGGCTTCTGCTCACCTGTTTCAATCCGGACCGCCCGGAGTACGTAGAGGACAATCTGTCGATTGGTTTTGGTCGCTCAAAGCGTGGTACCGACTTCAGCCGCTTCGATATTGCGGTCACCGTAGCGACGGTGCTCACCGATGACATCGAGGCGGCCCGCGTTCCGCTCAAGCAGCAGCTTGGTTTCTATATCGGCGGAATGGGTTCGAAGAAGAAGAACTTCTACAAGGACTTCCTGTCGCGTTCAGGGTTTGAGCAGGAGTGTGAGACGATTCAGAACCTGTGGTTCGAGGGCGACCGTGGCGGCGCGATCACGAGCGTGACTGACGAGATGATCGACGCCCTGTACCTTGTTGGAAGCAGAGAGCGAATCCGCGACCGCATGCAGGTTTGGAAGGAGTCCAATGTCGGCACGATGATTGTGGGCTCGATGGACATGGACACGTTGCGGATGATGGCTGAGCTGAACGGCTGAGACGGCGCAGGCGCCATTCCCCGGAAATCCCATGAGCGAATACATAGATGACTCTCACCGGCGCCTCGCCCGGGGTGAGACCTGGCGCCAGTTTTGCGGCATGCTTGAAGAGGCCGGAGAGGCGGTGCTCGCCGAGGTTGACGATGCAAATCCGTTGGATGTCGCCGAGGGACATCGCTATCTGACACGGCTGCTGCGCGGTGCCTTCGAGACCTTCATCGAGTTTGGAGATCCCCGTGCGCCCGTGCTTCGGCGTACCTGTCACGAGACGATCAAGATGGGTGCCGACAACCCGGACAACCACTACTGGTACGCCTCGGTGAACGGGAAGTTTGAGTATCGTGTGTATGGCTCTCGCGGGACCGTGCACTACCTGGGACTGGGCACGCAGTCCGGCAACTACGGATCCACCGGCAACCTGGCGCCCACGGGCTATTTGGATGACACGAATCTGATCGTCGACGCCGACGGCAACTTTGAGGTGGTGCTGAGCAGGGAGCCACAGGAAGGCAACTGGCTGCCTCTGAGTGAAGCATCGCGCACGCTGGTGATTCGGCAGAGTTTCCTGGACCGGGACGGCGAGACCCCGGCGTTGTTGCATATTGAACGCATCGACGCCGATAACCGCCCGAAGCCGCTGACAACACAGGTGATGGACCGGGGACTGATGGGGGCGGCACGATTTGTGCAGGGTTCGGTCGAGCTCTTCGCCCGGTGGGTACGTGGCTTCAGAGAGGCGCCAAACCAGTTGCCGCGTTTCGACTCCGCAGTGGCGGACGACGCCGGCGGCGTTCCACACATCGTCTATTATCACGGCTACTGGCAGATCGAAGAAGACGAAGCGCTGATTGTCGAAGTGGTGCCGCCGGAATGCGACTACTGGAACTTTCAGCTGAACAATATTTGGATGGAGTCCCTGGACTATCGCTACTTCGATGTTGTCGTGAACAACCACACAGCTCGACTTGAATCAGACGGGACGCTGCGTATTGTCGTCAGCCACAAAGACCATGGCGTCGGTAACTGGATGGACCCCTGCGGGCACAGTCGCGGGACCATGTGTCTTCGATGGGTACGCTCTGAACAACACCCGTCGCCGAGTTGTCGCGTCGTAAAGGTGAGCGAGTTGACACGTGGGTGAAGCGGCTCCGTTTCCCCTCGAGTCCGGTCCGCTACTTGCCGCTGCGCGCGAGCGAACCGGTCTTCGTGACTTCGGCGGCATGGAATTCATGCCGGGCTTTGAGCGCCTGCTTGCGATGTACCGTGGCGCGGGACTGAACGAACGGGGGCAGAAAGCGACGTGGCGGCGCCTGCGCAGTCTGCTGGAAAATCGTCTGCGTGTTGCGGCTGCCCTGCAGCGGCATCCCGACGTCGCGTCCCGTTCCATACACCGACCGATGTACATTGTATCGCTGCCGAGAACCGGCACCTCGGCACTGTTCAATCTGTTGGCAGCGGACGATGCACATCGCCCACTGCTCTTCTGGGAAGGCCGCCATCCGGATCCACTGGAGGGCATCGGTGATGGGCCGGATCCCCGCATGGTCGCGTTGAAAGAGGCGATGGCGATTGGCCGCGCGAAGAACCCGGAGTTCTCGAAGATTCACTTTGTCGATGCGGATACCCCAGAGGAGTGCGTCGACCTGCTGGCCCATTCGATGGAGGGGATTCAATACGGCTGGGAGGCGTTGGTTTCGCCCTATCGTGAGTGGTTCGAGTCGAGGAACATGGCAGACATCTACGCCTATTACGCACAGCTGCTGCGACTGATTGACTGGCAGCGCCCGGGCCATCGCTGGCTCCTCAAGTCGCCCGCCCACCTCTGGGGACTCGATGAGCTGCTCGCCCAGTTCGGTGACGCGTGCATCGTCCAAACACACCGCGACCCGGCAGCTGTAGTCGCGTCATATTGCAGCATGATGGAAGCGTTGATGGCGACGCGCGATGAGGTCGACCCGATCGAGCTGGGGGATGCCGTTCTCGAGTCCCTGGCGACGGCAGCAGAGCGAGCGATGACGTCGCGTGCAGAGGCAGACGACGGCCGATTTGTGGACGTACACTACGTCGATTTCGTCCGCGATCCGCTCGCCTGCGTCGAGAGGGTGTATCGAGCCTTCGACCTTCCGCTGAGCGAGAGGACGCGAGGCAGGATGAAACAACACGTCGAGTCCAATCCCGGGAACCGCCACGGTCGTCACCGGTACTCATTGTCTCGCTGGGGACTCGATTCGGAGCGTGTGTATGGGCGGTTTGATGCCTACATTTCGCAATACGGCGTGTGCCCTGCCGGGGATGAGGTTGAGCGATGAACAAGGTGATCGAAGCGCGGAGTGAAATCCAGGCGCCGATTGAGGCGGTATGGGCGGTCCTTCGGGATTTCGGCTCCTATCCGGAATGGAACCCCTTCACTGTCGGGGTCGAAACCACGCTGGCTGTTGGGAGCCCGGTTGTACTCTACGTACAGATGACACCATCGCGGCGTCTGAAGCAGGTTGAGCGGGTAACAGCAGTCGAAGCGCCCCATACGATGAACTGGGGTATGGAGATGATTGCAGCACCCCTGCTCAAAGCCAGACGCATACAGCGCCTGACTCCCATCGGAGACGGCTCACGAACGGAATATTACACATCCGACACCTTCTCCGGCGTGCTGGCAGGGCTTGTGCTCCGCTTGTTTGGGAAGCACATTGCTGTAGGCTTCGAAGGAGTAGCGGAGTCGCTGAAGCGGCGCGTTGAAGAGGCCAATGGGGGAATCGGGGCATGACGCAGATTACGGATGAGTTTCTCAGGGCTGTACCCAAGACGGACCTTCACCTGCACCTTGACGGCTCGCTGCGGCTGACCTCATTGATCGAAATGGCGGCCGAACGGGGGGTTGAGCTGCCGTCGCAGACCGTCGCGGGCCTGCGTGAGACTGTTTTTCTCGAGAGCTACTCAAGCCTCGCCGAGTACCTGCACGGTTTCATGTATACCTGCGCGGTGTTGCGTGATGGTGAAGCCCTGGAGAGGGCGGCATACGAGCTCGCCGTTGATTGTTTTTCAGAAGGTACACGCTACTTTGAGGTTCGATTCGCGCCCCAGCTTCATGCAAATGACAACCTGAGCATCGAACAGGTCCTCGTGGCCGTCGCTGCCGGTCTCGGCCGCGCTGAGGTCGAGTTCAATCAGCTCGACGGCGTCGTCTCGGGTACCGAGCCGCAATACCGAAGCGGAATGATTGTGTGCGCCATGCGGCTATTTACGGAAGGCTTCTCTCCGTACTACAGCGACTATGTCGGCATGCACAGCTACCGGCCACAGCGAGATATCATCGCCCTGGCTTCGGTAGACCTCGCGCGGGCGGCGGTCGACATCCGTAACCGGCTGGGTCTGCCCATTGTCGGCTTCGACCTCGCCGGCCGCGAAGACGGATACCCGGCGAGCGCGCACCGAGAGGCATACGCCTTTGCGCATCGGAACTTCATGAAGAAGACCGTGCACGCCGGGGAGGCTTTCGGCCCGGAGTCGATATTCCAGGCGATCACGGAATTGAACGCCGACCGGATCGGGCACGGCTACCATCTCTTTTCGCCGGACAAGGTGACAGATCCGAGCATTGAGGATCCGGAGGCATACGCGAAGCAGCTGGCAGAGTACATCGCCGACCGTCGCGTGACGATCGAAGTGTGTTTGACTTCAAACATGCAGACCAACCCCGAGATCGGGAGTATTGAACGGCACCATCTGGGGTTGATGCTTGATCGCCGACTGTCGGTCACACTGTGCACCGACAATCGACTGATTTCGAACACGACCATGTGCAATGAAATTCGCCTCGCCGTCGACAACTTCGATGTCGACGCCCGAACGCTCAGGAATATGGTTGTGTATGGTTTCAAACGCTCATTCTTTCCCGGCTCATACAAGGAAAAGCGCGCGTATGTTCGCAGCGTAATCGACTACTATGATGCGGTCGCTGCCCGGCACGGGCATGCCTGATGGTCCCGTGCAGAGCGAAGCCCGTACGGTGCGACGGCGCGCGGGGAATCGCGACAGCGATGCGGTCGCCGTCGAGTCCGCACTGACCATCGAAGTTCGCTTCGATGTGGATGGCGCCACTTTTTCCGAAGTTGTGGCGTCGACAATGCGTACACCGGGCAATGATGAGGATCTCGTGGTGGGCTACTTTCGCGCCGAAGGCGTGATCGTCACACCGGCGGAGATCGCCAACTTTGAGGCGCGGAGCACTCCGAGCGGCGACCGCGTTACCGCAGTGTTCGCGCCGGGCGCGATGCCGCAACTCGACGGAGCGCGAAGGCTGAGCGCCATGAGCTCGGCATGCGGAGTTTGTGGAAAGGCGGATATTCTCTCCGGCGCGGGCTCCGTTGTCAGATCCGGGCTCGTCGTTCGGCCGGAGGTTATCGCTTCGATGCCGTCTGCGCTGAGCGGTCGACAGCCGGTGTTTGCCCGCACCGGCGGCGTGCACGCGGCCGCTCTCTTCACCGCTGATGGTGATCCGGTTGCTGTGTGCGAGGATGTGGGACGCCACAACGCCGTCGACAAGGTGCTGGGCTCTGCGTTGAGGAAGGTTTGTGACCTGGAGTCGCTGGTTCTCTGCGTCAGCGCGCGGGCCGGCTACGAAATCGTGCAGAAAGCCGCGTCGTGTGGCGTGCAGGTTGTTGTCGCCATCAGCGCACCGACAACTGCCGCGATCGATACAGCGGTGGCGGCCGGTCTGACCCTTGTTGCATTTGCTCGCGGCGAGACCTTCAACGTGTACGCGCATCCTGAGCGTGTGTACCCCGCAGGGAGCCGGGTACTGCCCCTGAGGAGTGACGAGGCAGGCAATGTCGGATGAGGTGAGACTTCCGGCACGAAAACCCGCAGCCGCGGTTCCAGTCGCGAAATCGCTGCGGCTGAAAACACACAATCTTCCTGCCGCCGCCGGCGGACTGACCGCCGTGGTCAGCGCAGCCAGGCACGCGACCCGTCACATGGGCGTCTTGCGTGCCGTCCGCACACTTGGGCGCGTCAACAGAAAGGACGGTTTCGACTGCCCGGGGTGTGCGTGGCCGGATCCCGAACACCGCAGCATGTTCGAGTTCTGCGAGAACGGCGCGAAGGCGGTCGCCGAAGAAGCCACCACCAAACGAATCGGTGTCGAGTTCTTCCGGCAATACAGCGTGCAGGAGCTCGCTGATCACGACGACTACTGGCTGGGAAGCCGGGGACGCCTGTGCGAACCGATGATACTTCGCGCCGGGAGCTCACACTACGAACCGCTGAGCTGGGACGAAGCGATGACGGAGATCGCAGATGGACTGCGTGCCTGTCCGACCCCCAATCACGCGGCGTTCTACACTTCCGGTCGAACGAGCAACGAAGCGGCATTTCTCTACCAGCTCCTTGTGCGGAAGTTCGGGACAAACAATCTTCCCGACTGTTCGAACCTCTGCCACGAATCGAGCGGCCGTGGACTTGGGGAGGCGATCGGAATCGGCAAGGGTACCGTACGGTTGGAGGACTTTGTTCGCAGCGACCTGATCATCGTCATCGGCCAGAATCCGGGCACCAATCACCCGCGCATGTTGACGACGCTGCAGGCCGCTAAGCGAGCCGGGGCACGCATCATTTCGATAAACCCGCTGCGAGAGGTTGGTCTCGTGCGCTTTCGCCACCCGCAGGAGGCGCGCGGCGTCGTAGGTTCGGGGACAATCCTGGCGAACGACTTTGTGCCGGTTCGTGTTGGCGGCGACGTGGCCCTGCTGAAGGGCATCATGAAAGCGATGCTGGAGCTGGACGACGGCTCGAGGCCGGGTGTCAACCGGGATTGGATGGAGCGGCAGAGCGTCGGTTTCGAAGCGTTCGCGGACGATCTGGCGCAGACAACGTGGGAGTCCGTGGTGGCCGGCAGTGGCGTTTCACGAGAGCGTATCGAAGAGCTCGGCCTTGTATTGCTCGGTGCGAAGTCGATGATCGTGTGCTGGGCGATGGGACTGACGCAACACCGCAACGGCGTGGCCAATGTGCAGTCGGTCGCCAACCTTCTTATGCTGGGTGGACACTTCGGTCGACCCGGCGCCGGCGCATGCCCGGTTCGGGGACACAGCAACGTCCAGGGCGACCGCACGATGGGAATCTGGGAGAGACCGTCGGCTGCGCTCCTGGATTCCCTCGCTGAGGAGTTTGCTTTCTCACCGCCCCGAAGTCACGGCCTGGACGCCGTCGAGACCCTTCATGCGATGAATCGGGGCGATGTGCGGGTGTTTGTGTCCCTGGGCGGTAACTTTCTGTCCGCGTCGCCGGACACGGACTATTGCGCCGCCGGATTGCGAAACTGCGAGTTGACGGTACAGATATCGACCAAACTGAATCGCTCCCATCTTGTGACAGGTCGTACCGCCATCATCCTTCCCTGCCTGGGGCGTACGGAGCGCGATGAACAGCAGGGTGTCGCGCAGTTCGTTACCGTCGAGAACTCATTCGGCTATGTGCACTGCAGTCGCGGGCGACTTGCACCGGCGTCGACGAGTCTGCGCAGCGAGCCGTGGATTGTTTGTCGCCTCGCTTCAGAGTTGCTCGACGACGAGCTGGATTGGATGGCGCTGGCTGAGGACTACGACCGAATTCGTGATCATATCGGCCGGGTGATTCCGGGCTTCGAGAACTTCTGTGAGAGAATGCAGCACGCGGACGGCTTTTATCTGCCGAATGTGGTGCAGGCGGGTGGTTTCGGGACTGAGGACGGAAAAGCACACTTCACAGTGCACGGGATTCCCGAAGAAGACCTGCAAGAGGACGAGTTGATCATGATGACGATTCGTTCCCACGACCAATACAATACGACCATCTACGGGCTCGATGATCGCTATCGCGGCGTGCGAGGTGAACGTCGCGTAGTGCTCATGAACGCGCAGGACATGGCGGTCCGAGGCTTGAGTGAGGGCGATGTGGTCGACCTGCACTGCGACTTCGCAGGCCGCCGACGCAGCGCCCGTTCATTCGCAGTGCTGCCTTTCGAGATCCCACCGCGTTGTGTGGCAACCTACTTTCCTGAAGCGAATGTGCTGGTTCCGGTGGAGTCTACGGCGGCCGGCAGTAACACGCCGGCCTCAAAGTTTGTGCCGGTGCGTGTGGAAGGCGTGGGACGTGCGCGTACGTGACAGGGTTGTTTGTGCGGAAGCGGGCAGACAACAACCGGGACGGAGTCCGCAGCGAGGTCACCGCCTCTCAGGATCCCGGCGTTAGAATCCATGACTTCGACACCGTCACACTACCGCCGGTGGGGGCGTCGAAACGCCAGCGGCGGGCTGCGCCTGCCAGACAGGAACCGACGGCACTGCTCACCTGATTCACCGGCAACGACACACGTGTCACACGGCCGTCTGTTCCTACTGTAAATCGCAGCTGGATGCGGCCGGAGAGGCCGGGTGCGGAGCCGAGCGCTCGTTCGTAACACCGTGTCACATCACTCTGTTTGCGGCGGAGCGTGTTACTGAGGGCCTGCTCGTCGATCGTGCCGACTCCCCGGTGACGGGTGGTGCCGGGGCGCACGCCCGCCGGAACACGAACCTGTTCGTCCTCACGGGCAGCGGTGGTGTTGGCGTTGGCGGCGACCACAGAGCCGCGCGTCGCGACGGCATGTCGCGCGCTTCGGCTGTCGGAGTCAGCGCTGGCGAGCGCGTTGCGGCTGATGATGCCGCCATTGTCAGTACCGCGGGCCTGCTGTCGAGTCAGGGCCTCGGCGACGCGATCGGCGGAGGCAGTGGTAGTTGTATCGATGCCGAGCAGGGCGCCGGTGTTGCTGTCGATGAGCGAGGCGATCGCACTCATTGAGTGAACTCGTGTCAGCAGGTCTTCAGGTGTGCTCGAATCCTGAGCGCGAGGCGGTGTATGGCGGCGCGTTGTGACGGCTTCGCGCTGCGACGCCATGTCAGGGTCGGCGGACGTGCTGTGTGCGTCCTCGGTCTGTGCGGCGGCCACGTCGTCTTCTGGCGACCGTGGCCGTGGCTCGGCGGTACCTGTTTGCGTTCTGGACTCGATGCGCGGAAGGTCCCGGACAGCGATGTCGCTTGTTGAAGGCCGCTCTGGCGGTGGGACCGCGCGTTCCAGCCACGCAACGAATGCGACCTGAAGGATCAACGAGAAGGTGAGCGCGGCCCGGCGCCAGTTGCGAGACTGCGGGTCGCCGGAGAGCAATCCGAGGGCGCCGTTTCGCATGTGGGAGGGCAGCTGCGGAGCCGGCTTGAGAGGCGGCGCAGACACGAATCGCATCAGCGCGGTGACCTCACCAAGCCGCAGGCGAACACGGCTGTCGGAGCTGAGGCGCGCAATGTGTGCGGGCATGTTTGTAGAGGCGAGGGAGGGAGGCAGCCCCTTTCGCAGGGTCCAGGTGTCTTGATTTCGGTCGAAGACCTCGACGCGCTCTGGGACCCCGGAGCCGTGGACGACGACGTCACATGTGGGGTCAGCGCCTATGGAAAGTGAAGATGGGCTGCGGAAGTGCAGTTCTTCTGTCACCTTTCCGTTCTTTATGATGCCGACGCGTAGGATCTGTTGAGCACACATGAGTACGACTCCGGTTTGCGAAGACTGCGCCGGTGTGCCGCGTGCCGCGTCGCAGATGAAACCGGGACGCAGTTCGTGGCGCACAGTGCGCCGTATTGTTTGACCCGCCGAGTGCGTCGATCAGGCTCTGTACCTGCCGGTGGCCCTCGGTCATCAACTACGACGCGGTGACGGCCAAAATCTTACGCTGACGAGTGAAGTCAGCGCTCAGGCCGATACCATGACGCCAGTGTTGTCGGCGGCACTCCCACTCGGTGGAGGAGTGGAAGGAGATTGTTCGCGAGGGTGTAGTACAGCGGTCGCGACGCGTAGCGTCGCGCCGACACGCGCACGTGCGAACGCAGTCGAACCAGCTCGCCGACGCGCGCGAGCTTTCGGGACAACTCGGCGTCCTCAAGAAGAGGAACGTCTGGGAAGCCGCCCACGCTCTCCCACACTGCACGACGTACAAACATGGCCTGATCGCCGTACGGTGTGCTTGTGTATCGTGAGCGAATATCGGCGATGGGCAGCATGGGCTTGATCCAACGGTTCTTCTGCGTGTGCGAGTCGAGGACTGTGCGTGTTCGAAAGGCGCCGCCGACTGCCGATGGACGCTTCATTGCGCTGCGGATGGACTCGATAGCGTCCGCCGGCAGTCTCACGTCGGCATGCAGAAAGAGTACGATCTCGCCCCGAGCAGCGCGTGCCCCGGCGTTGAGCTGCCGCGCGCGACCGGGCGACGCGGTGTGCAGTACCGTCGCGCTGCAGCTCTCGGCGATGTCCACAGTGCGGTCGCTGCTTCCGCCGTCGACGACGATGACCTCCTCGGCGTCGTGGGAGCCCAGAGACCTGAGATTCGCCTCTAGAATCGCAGCTTCGTTGAGGACGGGGATGACAATGGAGACGCCTGCTCTGGCTGCACTCATCGTCACATCCTCACAGTCTTTCAGGCTTCAGAACAAACACGCGACGCTGTGTGTCGAAGCGTTCGGTACGTAGCGCGACGCCATCCCCGATACCAAACTCAGGCGCCGACGTTTTACATTGGAGGGCGACGCCTGACAGTGTGTATTCCGTGTGGAATATCTGGTTGAGGTCGCGGACATCGATCTTGAGGTGCAGAGAGAACTCGTCGAGCTGGACGTAGATTCGGGTGCTGCGAACGCCGATGATGGTGCCGCGACGTAGAGGTCGTTGTTCGAGAGCGAGCGCAAGATCGCCGTCCAGGAGCTGTTGGATCGCGATCAGCTGCACTTCTTTCTCAAGACGCTTCTGCTCCTTTTTTGCGCGGTTGGCGGACTCGATGACCTCGGTGCGCAGGGCCTGGTCCTGCTCCTTCGGTGAAGCTTCAATCAGGTCGAGCGCTTCGAGTGCCTCCTTGTGTGTGAAAACGCCGACAATCTCGCGCATGGGCGACGAGAAGCGTGCGTAGGAGTCGACGCCCAGGGCGTGGTGTGGTCCGGCCCGGTGCGAAAACTCGGACGCGCGATTCGTGTAACGGACCTGAACACTCAGCGCCGTGGAGAGACGATCGTAGGCGGCGTCCGCAGGTAGACCGGACAGCCAGTCCGCCAGGTCGGCGCGTCCGTCCCACCGCCAACGGTCGTCCAGCCCGCTGCGGTCTGCAAGCTCGTTGGTCAACTGCACCAGCTCCTGCAGCCGCCTGCGGAGGGGCGGCAGGTGTACGCGGTATACGGAGTGCACGTCGTCGTCGAAGCGGCCGGCCCTCTTGAGGAAGCGCGCGCCTTCGATGTTGCAGAGAAGGGAGACCTGTTCGTTCCACCGCTCGACGTCATTGCGAGTACGTTCGCGCACACTGAAGCGGGTAGGTTCGTCGGCATCGATTCCGATCAGCGCTTCGCTTCGGTTGTAGTCTACGACCCCTCGTCTGCGCGCGAGGGCAATGCGCAGATCACCAACCGCGCGGAGCGCAAGCAGCGAAGCAACAAACTCTGTATTCTGAAAGCTGTGACCGATGGGTGCATCGAAGAATTGCTGCACGCCGTCATATGACAGTTTGGCACGTGAGCGAATACGGCTGCGTTCGATGTCAGTGTGGAGCACATTGCCGGCGTCATCGAGGCGGATGACAAACGTCAGCGCTCGTCGATCGACGTCCGGGTTCAGCGAGACGAGGCCTTCGGACAGGCCGGGCGGCAGCATCGGAGCGGCGAGTCCCGGCAGGTAGTAGGTAGATCCCATCCGCAACGCGCGCCGCCCTATGGCAGACCCGCCGCGTACGAAATAGGCTGCGTCGGCGAGGGCGTACCAGACCGTAAACCCGCCATCGCCCGTACTCGGGTCGCTCTCGGCGACAAAGAGGGCCTGATCCAGGTCGCGAGAGTCCTCGTTGTCGATGGTGACGAAGGGCAGGTCACGGCGGTCGGTGAGATCGCCCCAGGTGCGGTCTTCTGCAATCAACGCAGCGGTCTCAGCGGCTTCCTCCGCGTTGATAAAGGGGTCGATGCCGGCCTCTGCCAACAATCGGTACATGCGTGCCTGCGCCGTCCGGGCCCCGGCAATGAGGACCTGGGAGGTACCGTCGACGCGGACGATGTCGTGATCCTGAAAGCCTGGGCGGCACGGGACTGTTGCGGTGCCGTAGAGATCGCGGACCGTGGCTTCCGGATGTAGCGAAACTTCGCCGGTGAAAGGTGTTGCCTGCATGACATGCGCTCATAGCGCGCGGCCACGTCTGTGGCTACGCCACGCTTTGCGCAGCCCCACAGGATCCGATAGGGCAGCGACATCAGGGGGACAGTCATGAAGATTGCACTTTGGAAGCGAAGTGGCGGCGCGCTGCTGCTGGCAGCGGTCGGTTCGCTCGCGGTATTGGCAGCAGGTTGCGCCGACGAAGCCGAGATTGGGGTGTGCGAGGATGGTTTCGACCTCAACGAAGACGGGGTGTGTGATCGCGAGGTCGCTGACTGGAGCGCGGACGCGTCCATTCCGCCTGGGACCCACCGAGGCGACGTGTACCAGCTCGGGTCGAATCTGAACGAGGTTGCTACTGCGGGAATCGGTCACGCGCTGACCTGGCCGGTCTCGGTCTCGGGGGTACTGCTACCCTGGGAGGCGACCAACCGGATGTTTGAGCCCGGCGCAACGGACCGTGCAGTGGTCAGTACCCAGGAAACGGCCCGCAGTCTCATCGGCTTCGGAACCACCGAGGAGATGTATGATTGGTTGGGTCTGGCGAGAGCTGATGACTCCACCGAGGCGTGGGAAGGCGTCGCCTGGCCGGCACGGGTGCGCCCCGGTGACCCGCTGGGTGCGGGTCGTATCGAGAGCCACATGGGGCCGGCGCTCTCCTTTTCGTGTGCGACCTGCCACGTCAGCGAGTTCTTTGGGACCACGGTCGTTGGGATGGCGAATCGCAGCGCCCGAGCAAACGAATTCTTCAGTCTCGCCAGCGAGTTCTTTCCGCTGCTCGACCCCGTTGTTTTTCAGGCGGTGACGGACGCAACACAGGATGAAGTTGCGATGTTCTCGGCCACACAGTCCAATCTCGCGTCCATCGGGACCCTGGTTCCGCAGGTCCGCGGCATCGACTCTTCCCTGGCGCAGGTCGCGCTCAGCCTGTCTCGTCGGGGTACTGACGAATGGGCGACGCCGGACCTCGCCATCGCAAGGGACCCCCGCCCGAATCTGCTCGACACATACGTCGCCGACAGCAAGCCGACTCCCTGGTGGGTCATGAAGTACAAGACCCGTTGGCTCTCGGACGGCTCGATCATCTCAGGCAATCCGATCTTCACGAACTTCCTCTGGAATGAGCTCGGACGGGGCACGGACCTTGAAGTCCTGAATACATGGTTGGAAGAAAACCGTGAGATCGCCGATGAGCTCACCGCTGCTGCCTTCGCCACCGTAGCGCCGCGCTGGGAGGACTACCTCGACGTCAGCGAGATCGACGTCGACGCTGCGATGCGCGGACAGACCCTCTTTGAGGACACGTGCGCACGCTGCCATGGGACCTACGAGAAGGGGTGGAACGCGGCCGACGCTGCGTCGCTTTCGGCGGTTGAGCTGATTCAGACGACTGAGGTCCGATACCACGAGCAGACGCCCATCTTTGATGTGGGGACTGACGAGCAACGCGCGAATGGAATGACAGCGTTTGCGGATCGCCTGAACGAGCTCGCCATTTCACAATGGATGGGCACCGTCGTGGAGGTGCAGGAAGGCTACGTTCCCCCGCCGCTCGACGGAATCTGGGCGCGATATCCCTACCTGCACAACGGGAGCGTTCCGACGCTGTGCGACATGCTTGTTCCCGCCGCCGAGAGAACGACCAGCTTCTATGTGGGTCCAGCGGACAACATTGAGACGGACTTCGACCGGGAATGTGTCGGATACCCCACCGGGCAGGCGACGCCGCCTGAGTGGATTGATATCGATCTCGCGTATTACGAGACCTCGCGCGAGGGCATGAGCAATCAGGGGCACGACGAGTGGCTCGTCGATGAAGACGGCGTCCCGGTCTTCAGCGCATCCGATCGCATGGATATCATCGAATACCTGAAGACACTGTAACGGCCAGAATGGACAACGACGCCTTCTTTCGAAAGCTCTGGGACGACTACGTCGAGATCGCGCCGCGAGCTGCCGGTATCCGTGCGCACTTCGAATCACTCGGCGAAACCGTTGTGGACGACCACGTCGCCTTTCGCACCTTCGACCGTGATTCCATATCCATCGCGGCGCTGGAGCCTCAGATTCTGGGCCTGGGTTATGTGCTCAGCGGAGAGTACCGTTTCGAGCAGAAGCGCCTGCGTGCACGCTCCTACTCGCCGAAGGCGGGTAACGGCCCGCGGGTCTTTCTCAGCGAGCTTTGCGTCGATGAGTTCGACCCTGCATTCGGCGAGGTCATCGACACGTTGGTGTCTGAGGTCGATACGCAGAGTGGTATGGGCCTCGCGTACTTCTACGGAGGGCGCCCGTGGGCAGCGCCATCATTCGCCACCTACTCGCGCCTCGCAGAGGTCAGCGAATACGCAGCGTGGGTCGCGGCGCTCGGCATGCGCGCGAATCACTTTACGATCAGTATCAACGCTCTCAACGGCTTCCACACTCTGGAGTCCGTTCTTGCTGAGGTCGAAGCCCTGGGCTTCAGCGTCAATGATTCCGGCGGTCGGGTGAAGGGGAGTCCGGCGACGCGGCTCGAGCAGGCGTCGACGATCGCTGACCGTGTCCCGGTCGAGTTCGCCGGTGGTGACCATTATGTGATTCCGACCTGCTATTACGAGTTTGCGCTCCGGCATGAAGATGGTGACGGAGTCCTCTTCGACGGCTTTGTTGCAGACAGCGCAGACCGAATTTTCGAATCCACACATTCGTAGGTCAGCACGCTCCGGTCGGCGAGCGACCGTCAGCGATGTTTGCCTGGGGGACGGACGATGTTTGTAGATGAAGACTTGAGCGGGGTCAGTGGGCTTCGCATTCTTGGCATCGACGGGGCGGCGGCTCGCGGGGAATCGATCGAGCTGCGGTCTCCCATCGGCGAAGGGATTGTGTCCGGCGCCATACGTCACGCCACCGCGCTGAATCTGAGTGCGGCGATCACTGCCGCGGGGGACGCGTTTTCTCAGTGGCGGCAGGTGCCCGCCCCGCTGCGCGGTGTGTTCGTTCGTGAGATAGCCGCAGAAGTGCGCGCGAACCACGCTTCGCTGGCGGCATTGATCACCCTCGAAGCCGGGAAGACGCACGCCGAAGCGGTGGGCGAAGTACAGGAGTGGATCGATGTCTGTGAGTTTGCGGTGGGGCTGTCTCGGCAGCTCCATGGTCTGACGATCGCCAGCGAACGACCCGATCACCGGATGATGGAGCAGTGGCATCCGTTGGGGACAGTTGGCGTCATCAGCGCTTTCAACTTTCCGATGGCAGTGTGGGCGTGGAACGCGATGCTCGCCTTCGTTTGCGGAAACGCGGTTGTTTGGAAGCCGTCCGAGAAGACGCCTCTGTGTGCTCTCGGGGTCGCCCGTGTTGTCGAAGCAGCTGCCTCGCGCTGTGACTCCGTGCCGGTCGGCCTCTCGAGTGTGGTTGTCGCCGGCGCCGATATCGGCGCCGCCCTTGCCGGGGACCCCCGCGTGCCGCTGATCTCCGCGACAGGCTCCGTACCGATGGGGCGCAGCGTCGCAGCAACCGTCGGGGCACGCCTCGGACGCACCCTGCTGGAGCTTGGCGGTAACAACGCAATGATAGTGCGCGCCGACGCCGACCTGGAGCTGGCAGTGCGAGCGATCGTTTTTTCTGCTGTCGGCACCGCCGGACAGCGTTGTACTTCGCTTCGCCGCCTGATCGTGCACAGCGACATCGCCGACGAGCTGCTGCGACGTCTGCAGAGCGCTTACAAGACCCTGCCCATTGGAGACCCACGGGACGAGAGTACCCTTGTTGGGCCGCTCGTCGACCAGGGAGCATGGGAAGCGATGCAGCGCGCCCTTGTTGTTGCTGAAGAGCAGGGCGGCCGTATCGTCTTCGGAGGCGAACGATGTATGAGCGGCGTCCCGGCCGGTGGCTTCTATCCGCGCCCGGCTATCGTTGAGGCGCCGCCAAACGCCGCGATCGTCCTGCAGGAGACCTTTGCGCCCATTCTCTATGTATGTCGCGTGGACGATCTGGACGAGGCCATCCGTGTTCAGAACATGGCGAGCGAAGGGCTTTCGTCGGCGATCTTCACCGAGAGTATGCGAGAGGCTGAGTACTTTCTGTCGGCGTGCGGCTCAGATTGTGGCATCGCGAATGTGAACATCGGAACCTCAGGTGCCGAAATCGGCGGGGCGTTTGGCGGCGAGAAGGACACCGGTGGTGGCCGCGAGTCAGGCTCAGACGCCTGGAAGGGCTACATGCGGCGCGCAACAAACACCGTGAATTACGGCGCCGCACTCCCTCTCTCCCAGGGTATTCGCTTCGGGCCCGGCGACTGAGCGCGTTCAGGGCCGGTCCTCGTCGGGCCGCCGCCCGCCAACCGCCGTGCCAATCCCAGGCCGGTATCCACACGCCAATACCGGAGTCTTGACGCAGTGCGTCGTAGGGCTGTAGCGGTCCGGCTCCCTACCTGAATGGAGTTGAGATGAAGCCTCGTATTGGCCTGCTCGCGTTTTGGAAGCAGTACGACAGAAAGACATACCTGAAAGCCGCGAAGCTTGCTGACAGGTTGGGATACGATTCCTTCTGGCTCCCAGAGGTTTGGGGCTACGAGAGCTTTACTCTGCTCACTGAGATGGCCTGCAATACGAAGCGGATCAAGCTCGGCACCGGCATCATCAACACCTTCAGCCGCAGCCCGGCATTGATCGCGATGACCTCGGCGACTGTCGATGAGATCAGCGACGGGCGGTTGATTCTCGGCGTGGGCACCAGTGGCGCGAAGGTCGTTGAGGGCTTTCACGGACGGCCCTTCGTCAAGCCGCTGACGCAGACCCGGGACGTGATCCGAGTGGTGCGCACGCTGCACAGTGGCGGCAAACTCCACGAGGCGGACGCAAAGCTTGTGGATTACCGCCCCTTCTCGCTTGAGATGGACACACCACGCCGCCACGTTCCCATCTACGTCGCTGCTCTGAAGCCGAAGTCGATCACCAGCATTGGAGAGATGGCTGACGGATGGATGCCGATTTTCTGGCCCTATGAGCGCCTGAACGAAGGCAGAAAGTTCATCGACGCCGGCGCAGCCAAAGCTGGGCGAGACCCCTCTGACATCATCACGGCGCCCTTCACGACGGTGATTCCGATGAACGGCAGCGCGGCCCGCAAGAAGGCCGCCGAGCTGATCGCGTTCTACGTCGGCGGCATGGGCGACTATTATCGCCACCTGCTCACCGGCTTTGGCTGGGGCGACGAATGCGACGAGATCGCGGCTCGCTGGGCAGACAAGAAGAACCGCCACGAAGCCGGCGACGCTGTGACTCCCGAGATGATCGAGGCGCTGACTATCGCAGGCGATCCGCTCTACTGTCGCCGCGAGCTGAAGCGCCGCCGCGACTACGGGCTCGAGTACCCGCTCATCAACCTGCCGCCGGGTGTGCCATGGCCCACGCTGGCCGCCTTCATCGCGACTCTGGCTCCAAGCCGCTGGATCTGAGGTGGGGGAAAAAGCTGGGGCTCTGCCCCAGGCCCCGGCAGGGCGCTGCCCTGCGCCCGCAAGGGAACTCGGTTCCCTTGACCCTTTTGGCTGGGTTCAATCAGTGGCCGGGTGCAGGCTGCGTATGATTGCGCGCGGTACCGCTCTCCCCGGTAGGGAGAGGGTAGGAGCGCGTCTACGCGGTGGCGGGTTCAGCGCCCGCCAAAGCAGGCGCACAGCCGCTCGGTTTGACGAGGGGTCGTGCGCTGCGGGGACTCAGCGGCGTCGTCGTACTGCGAGCAGGCCGAGGAGGGCCATCATCGCGAGGCCGATGTTGCGCGGCGCGGTGCCGGTGCTTGAGCAGCCGGTGTCGCCGGGCTGACCGGTCGAAGCGCCGCCCTCGGGTACGTCATTCGCGTCGAGGGGGTCGGTTCCGGCGAAGAGCTCGTAGCTGTCGCTGGCGCCATCGTTGTCCGAGTCTGCATCATTCGGGTCGGTGCCGAAGATTTCGGTCTCGACGCTGTCCGGGATTCCGTCGCCGTCGCTGTCCGTGGTGTTCACGGTGACGTCGTCGTGCGAGCAGGCACCATTGCACGAGGACTCTCCGTCGCAGGTCTCTGTGCCTACGACCATGCCGTCGCCGCAGATGGGCAGGCACAGAGTCTCGAGGTCGAGGCAGAACCAGCCGTCCTCGATTTCGCAGTCAGCGCTGGAGCCGTCGCCGTTGGCCGTGTTGCCGTCATCGTACTCTTCGTCGCCAACAATGATTCCGTCGCCGCACACCTCGTCACAGACGCTCGGCGCGCCGGCGCAGGACCAGCCGGTCTCAACAGTGCATGTCGGTGAGCAGCCTTCGAGAGTGAAGCTGTTCGCATCGTCACAGCCTTCGGTTCCCACGACGATTCCGTCGCCACAGATCGGCGCGCACATCGAGGGAGCGCCGGCGCAGGTCCAGCCTGCTTCGTCAGCGCAATCCGCGGTGCACCCATCGCCATCGGTGGTGTTGCCGTCATCGCAGTCCTCGTCCGTGTCGACAGTGCCGTCACCGCAGACGCCCGGGGCCACTTCGGTAGTGCACGTCGCCGAGCATCCGTCGTCATCGTCGGTGTTGCCGTCGTCGCACTCTTCGTTGCCGGCGATGATGTTGTCGCCGCAGACGCTCGTGCAGGTGCTGGGTGCACCGCTGCACTGCCAGCCATCCTCGATGGTACAGGTTGCCGAGCAACCGTCGTCGTCATCGGTGTTGTCGTCGTCGCAGTCTTCGCTGCCGTCAGAGTCCACCGCGCCGTCTCCGCAGAACCGTCCTTCGAGCTCGATCTCGGCGCTGCAATCGGCATTGCATGCAGTGCATCCGCCGTACACGTCGCAGTCGGCCTCGGTCTCGTCTGCATTGTTTCCGTCGTCGCAGGTCTCATCGATGTCGACGTTGTTGTCTCCGCAGAAGGGAACGACGGGGCAGTCGCCCGGGCAGGTTCCGCTATCCTCGCCGTCGGCAGTGTCACAGGTCAGGTCCCCACAGGTGCGGCCGGTGAGCGAGAGTTCGGCGGTGCAATCGGCGTTGCAGAGTGTGCATGTGGCGGTGCCGTATGCGCAC
>JAUICO010000194.1 GCA_030427825.1 bacterium
ATTTCCGGCGCGCGGCGACCGTGCGGGCGTCACATCACACGCCGAGCTCGAGTTGCGCGTCCGCACGCGGCTCGAAGCCGAGGATCGCGTCTACGAGCACTTCGCGCAGCTCGTCGCTGCGGTTCTTCTCGTCGATGAGCGCCCGGATTCGCGGATGCACGAAGACGCGGATCTTCTTCACCACCTTCACAAAGTCGGTCGCGATCCCCTGCACCACCTTCGAGATGTCCTCGAGAGGGTACGAGCGAGCGCGCCCGTCGACCTGATAGACCACCTCGACTGTCTCGATGCGGTCCTTGTCCCGCGGGGGCGTGTCGATGATCAGCTCGGAGGACGAGACCGAAGCGCCGGCGAACCTGGCGAGCACAGCGGCGAGCGTACGCGTCAGCAGCTCGCGATTCGCCGCATCCAGCAGATAGATTCGCTCGTACGCGCTGCGCGAGCGTACATCCTCGTAGACGCGGGAGAGGGTGAGCACGCGCTTGTACAGCGAACGCCGGCCATGGGTGATCGAGCCCAGCAGCTCACGAGTCGGCGACCCCTCAGGGCTCTCACGCGCGAGACCCGCCAGCAACTCGTCGTCAGAGCTGGACAGCAGGCGCTTCGTGAGCACGTCGGAATCAGGTCGCTCGCGAAGTCGGTAATCGAGCAGCGCACGCTCAACCATCGCGCTGACCGAGCGCACGGTATGATGCCAGTATCCCTCGGAGAACATCGTATAGCGGCAGAACACGAAGATCTCCGACGAGACCTTCCCCTTCGCGGTCACGGCGAGCCTGTCCCCGTCGGAGTTTGCGCAGAGCGAATCCAGGAATCGCGCACGGTCGTAGTTTCGGCCGTAAGAGACACCCATGTGGATAGAGTCGCGCTCCAGGTAGTCCGCCTTGTCGGCGTCGACGCCGGAGGAGATGATCGTCGCGACGAAACGGCGGCTGGGGGATGCGTGGGTCGTGGGCTTGTTGCTGATCATCGCGATCACTTCTTCAGGATCGACCTGAAACTCGCTCGAAATGATCGACGCGATGGAGCGGTCGCCGGCCAACGCCGGAATGTGACCGCGAATGATCGGTCCCGCCAGGTCTTCGTGGCGTGGCGTGTCCTGACCGTGAAGGTGAACAGCTTCGAGGCTGTGGGCAAAGGGATAATGCCCGATGTCATGCAGCAGCGCCCCGAGCAGGCATACGAAGATGTCATCGCTGCTCAGGTGCGCACGAATACTCTCGCGACGCAGCAGCGCCGTCAGATAGCGCCCGGCCATGTCATACACACCCAGGGAGTGCTCGAAGCGGGTGTGGACGGCGCCGGGGTACACAAGGTGCGTGGGCCCCAGCTGGCGAACGAGTCGAAGGCGCTGAAAAGCCGGGTGGTCGACGATCTCGGCGATGCGAGAGGTGAGCGGAACGTTGCGAAGCGGCGGCAGTCGGACGAGGCCGCGCTGCGTATCAAGCTCAGGGATGTGGAGGGCTGGAGTGGACACGACTTGATTTTCACGGGGTTGCAGTTGATGGTCCACGCACATGAGCGCACGCGACCCGAAATCCAATGACCCCGTATCCTGGCTTGCCGACGACCACGAGCACATGCGGCGGGTCGTCGCCACTCTGCGCGACGCGATCAACGCTGTTCTGCGCGGTGAGCGCGCTGCCGGCGACATCGCCGATGAGGTAAGCGCCTTCCTTGAGGTCGCCGAAGAAGAGATCTTTGAGCACTTCGACCGCGAAGAGCAGGCCCTCTTCCCCTTTCTTCGCACCGTCATGAGCGACATGGAAGCCAGCATCGCCCGGCTGGAGCGCGGTCACGATACGATGTGCGGGGTGATCACGCGCATCTCGCGCATCGCCGGAAGCGAGAACGCGCTCACCGAGAACTTCGAAACCCTGGTCGCGCTCTTCGCTCGCTTCGACGCGAACTTCGTCAGTCACTCCGAGGCAGAGTGGAGCATCATTCGGCGGATCGCTGAACAGCTGAACGCCGACGAACGAAGACGCCTCGGCGAGCTGCTCTCCGAAATCTAGACCGCGTCATTTCCGCCCGACTTTCCTATACGGCGGCCCGCCCTGCGGCGTAGATTCGCTCGATTCCGGCGCGCACATGTCGGACCGCAATATCTACGTCCTGCTCGCGACCGACCGCGACAACACGGGTACGTCGACCGATCGTGAGGGGGTCGATGTCCGTGCACGCGATCTGCTCGAGCCGAGCAGGCAGACCATGTGCCACCATGGACGACACAACATTGCGGCGCGTCGATGCGCGGGTGGAGGCGCTGGCGGCGGCACAGGCCACCGCCTCGCTGGTCTGCGGGTCACCGGCCATCGCGAGAATGTTCGCGTATTCGTCGACCAGCACAAGCGCCGGCAACTCCAGGGTACGCGCCACTTCGTTCAGCAGGCAGATCGCGGCAAACCACGGTTCCGAAGAGCGGCGGCGGCGACGTTCAATGAATGCGGCAGACTGCATGGCGATCCTCGGGCTTCGCGAGAGGCTGGGAGGATGTCACCCACCGGGCGAGGCAGCAAATTTTCGCGGCCCCCGGCCTCGGCCTACGGAATGTTCTGCGGCGGAAATCCACGGTAATTGGGCCCATCGAGAAGTTCGACGGTTTGCCCCGAATTCGTGATCTTCGCAGCGACCCACACATCATTCGTGCGCTGAATCGTGCGAATCGCGTCCGCTACCTGCACACCGTCGCGGAAGATTCGCAGCGTGGCGTTCGAAGCGCCTAGCCCGTCGTCGGAGTAGTAGTGCACGCCTACGTAGAGTTCTTCGTCCGCGGCAGGTTGCTGCAGCACGATGACTTCTGGCCCCAGGCCGTCCAGCTCGTCGCGAAGCAGTCGCGGGTCATCGACCGACGAGAAACGCTCACCCCAGTCAGCGCCGCTGCGGTTGGCGTAATAGCAGTCGTTGTTGTTGTTCCAACGCACGCCGCGCTGATCGCGGCGAGTGAAGTGCAGGTCGATATCTGTTCCCGGGTCACGGAATTCGTTTGGGTCATCCGGGGTGCGCCAGGTCAGCACAAGTCGAATCCCGGCAGAGAGCGAACCATCAAAGGTCACGTTCACCTGCACCGCAGCGGTACCGAAGCAGTCGCCACCCCCGTCGAAAACCATCTCGAAGCGATACACGCCTTCGTTGCCGGGAACGAACGACCTGCGCCCGTGCACGTTGGTCGCAGCCAGCGGCGGTGCGTTGCTGCCGGGGAACAGAGTGGGGGTCCAGGTGACATTCACCGTGTCGAAGTCAGAAAACCCCGAGTCGAGGAAGACTGTCTCGCCGAGCGCAACTTCGACGGCCGGCAGGTAGGGCCCGCCGAATGCGGTCGCCGCCCCTGCGGTGATGTTGTTGCAGTCCAGATCGTCGGATTCGACCAGGGCATCGAGCGCCACGCGAAACAGGGGCTGGCCCTCGTAGGTCGAGGCGATGGCCAGCGCGTCCTGAAAGAGACCCGCCTGGACGGCCTCGAAGGTCACGTCGATATCTGCGAAGCCGCCGGGCTGCAGCGCTCCGGGCAGTCCGGCTCCGTCCAGATCGATCGAGAACCCGGCCGAGACCGCGCGTTCCGTCGCCACCGATGTGACGTTGATCGGTACGTTGCCGCAGTTCCTCACGCGCACGGTCTGCGTGTCCGAGTCGCCTATGGACATGGGCCCGAAGAAGAGCGCGTCTTCGTCAACGGCGAGGCAGGGATTCGGCACCGGCCCCAGAACGCGGCCGCTCACATCGACGAACACCTCCGGGGTCGCGGGATCGCTCGAGGAGACGCGCACGCGCCCTGACCAGTCGACCGGGCCCGGGTCGTCGTCGCCCGGTCTGAAGAACACAGTGAACACCGTGCATTCGCCGGGATCCAGGGAATCCCGATCCGGCGGGTTGATCAGAAAGGGGTCATCGGCCGCCGGCCCGCCGGTCACTCCCTCAATCTCGACATCGTCAATCAGGAGCGGCGTATCGCCAATGTTGCAAACAACGACCGATTGCGCACGGCGGTCGCCGGAGTTGATCTCGCCGAACAGAATATCGAGAGGCGACACATCGATGCGGGGGCCGATGCGCTCCAACTCCACATATTCGATCTGTACCGTAACCGTGACCGGGGGAGCTTCCTGTGTGGTAGCCTCGACGCGAGTCGCATAGCCGCCTGCACCGGGCGGATCGATAAAGATTGTCAGCGCAAGGCGCTCGCCGACGCCGACTGTGCCGCCGCCGGGCGGCGCGCTGTCGGTCAAAACAAACACGCCGTTCGGGGTCCCCGGCAGGGGCGTCAACGACGTGGGCCCGGTAGTCAACGGTGTGTCGCCACAGTTTGCAA
>JAUICO010000063.1 GCA_030427825.1 bacterium
TGAGGATGCGTGTGAGGATTGGCCTCAAGATGAGAGATTTTTCCTTGTGACCGAAGTGTCGGCCCACCCAGTACAAACGAAGGTTGGACGCACTTTATTCGGTACATACAGATAATCGTCGCTTCCGCGTGAAGCTTTAGATGCTGGTAGGAAAATCTCGGTTCCGTTCCGCACTTCTTCCGAAGCGGACACGAAATAGAGCCTTCGATTCAACGGGATAGGAAAGGATATCGCCCGTCGATTCTTGAATATCGTACGGCGACAGCGGCTGAGGAGGTCGGGCGTGTCGGCCGCTACTCCAGCACCTTCGCCCGCTTCTTCTCCGCCCTCTCAACGGAGCGCCTTATCTTCTTCATGGCCCCGTCCAGGCCCATGGCTCGACGCACCTCTCGCATCGTTGCCCGCGCGATTTCCCGCATGCGGTTTGTACCATCATGGATAATTTCATCGATTAACGCCGGCTGTTGTTCGTAGACGGCCGCACGCTCACGTAGAGGCTCCATGTACTCGTTGAGCGCGACGGTCAGCTTGTCTTTGACTTCGCCGTCTCCGACGCGACCGGCCCGGTATCGTTCCTTGAGCTCAGCAACCTCGGCCTGGTTCGCGTTGAACTGATCGTGATAGATAAAGACCGGGTTGCCCTCTACCGTGCCCGGGATATCCGCCCGCACCCGTTTCGGATCCGTGTACATGCCGCGCACCTTCTTCTTTACGGTCGCGGCGTCATCGCAGATCTGAATCGCGTTGCCCGCAGACTTGGACATTTTCCCCTTTCCGTCAGTGCCGACCAGCGTAGGAACTTCGCCCAGCAGGGGCTCCGGCTCGGGGAAGACGTCGCCGTAGAGGCCGTTGAAGCGCCGGGCGATCTCTCGCGTGATCTCGACATGTGCGAGGTTGTCGCGGCCCACTGGGACAAGGTGTGCGCGGGGCAGCAGAATGTCGGCAGCCTGCAGCACCGGATAACCGAGCAGTCCATATGGAAAGGACTCGTCGTCGATATTGGCGTTGCTCGCCATCTCTTTGAGGCTGGGCAGACGGCTGAGGCGATTCACTGTCACGAGGTTCTGAAAGATGGTGTTCAGCTCGTAGATTTCAGGGATCGCAGACTGCAGGTAGATCGAGGTCTTTTCCGGATCCACGCCACTTGCGAGGTAATCGAGGACCATCCCGCGGGCGTTCTGAGTAATCTGCTCGATGGCCTCTCTTGAGGGGCGCGTCGTCAACATGTGCAGATCTGCGATGATCAGGATGGTCTCGTACTCCTCCTGAAGGCGAACCCGATTCAACAGGCTGCCGACGAGATGCCCGAGGTGCAGCCGACCTGTTGGGCGGTCCCCGGTAAGTATCCGTTTTCGCTCTGTGCTCATGTGGCGTCCTTTGGTGTGCGGGGTACTGACCCGCTGCCTCGTTGCCCCGGGCCGGGGTCCCGGGCTGTGTGAGCTGCGAAGGTTCGCGTCGGCGACCCGCACGAGCTTCAGTTGTGGTGGCTCTTACCGAGTCGAGAATGCAGAAACAACCGAGGCCGAGCTAGGTGTTTCGTACCGGCGACTCTTCGAGCAGACGGGCAACCTCGGCTTCGATCGCTTCCGCCTCCCCGGCGCAGAAATCGTAGACGGCGGCGCCCAGCTGCGGGTGCGAAATCCAGTGACAGGATCGTGTGATCGTCGGCTCAAAGCCCCGTGCGTACTTGTGTTCACCGCCGGCACCCGGCTCGATCACCTGGAGGCCACCGGCCGTGGTGTAGTCGATGGGCGTGTAGAAGCAGGTCTCGAAGTGAAGGCAGTCCACCTCTTCATCGGAGCCCCAGTAGCGACCGTAGATGCGGGTCTCGTCCCGCAGGCAGAGCGCGCCGGCGATGGGTGCGCCCTGTCGGTAGGCGAGCACGGCGAGCACGCGCTCGGGCAGGCTCGTGAAGAGATGTTCGAAGAAGTCGCGATTCAGGTACTGGTTGCCGTAGTAGAACTTCGTGCAGGTGCCTTGATAGAAGCGAAAGAGCGCGTCCCGCTCCCGGTCGTTCAGCTCGGCACCGGACTTCGTCTCCATGGTGACGCCGGCTTCTGCGACCCGGCGTCGTTCACGCTTCAGAGCTCGGCGCTTCTTTGAGCGAAGCCGCCCCGTGAAGTCCTCGAAGCTGTCATAGCTCCGGTTGTACCAATGGTATTGAAAACCGAGCCGTGTCGTGAGGCCGGCGTCGCTGAGGTCGCGGTGGTCTTCCTCTGTAAGAAAGAGCCAGTGCAGGCCGGAGACGTCGTGGCTCTGGGCAAGGTCGAGCGCGCCTCGAATCAGCGCATCGCGGATCGACTTTCGCTGTGTGTCATCGAGCGCAGCGGTCAGGATTCGATCGCCTGTCACCGGTGTAAAGGGCACGGCGACGATCAGTTTCGGATAGTAGGGGACTCGGTTCTGATGCCATGCGTTGGCCCATGACCAGTCGTACACAAACTCGCCGTTGCTGTTCATCTTGGCATACATCGGCAGCGCGCCGACGAGTTGTCCGTTCCAGTGCGCGAGCAGATAGTTTGGATGCCATCCGGTGTCGCCGCCGACACAGCCGGTCTCTTCCAGGCCCCGCAGGAAGGCGTAGGACAGGAAGGGCTGACCGCTTCGGTTCAGCGCATTCCACTCCCCAGCCTCGACGTCGCCGAGTCCGTCGGCCGTGGAGAGTTTGATGTGCTGCATTCCGCGCTCTGTGTTCAATTCGGCGCGTTGACTGTGAAGCTGTGAATCACGTTACCGTCGATGTTGATCGCATCGATGCTGAGCACACCGTCTTCGTAGGTACCGTGCAGGAAGTGGTGCTGACCGAAGATCTGGGTTTCGACTTCGGGCCAGTCACGCTCGTAGTCCGGCAGGAAGCCGCCCTGCTCTTCCAGGCCGCCGCCGCCGCCGCCTGAAGTAACAAGGGTGTGTGGTTGACCGTCGTCCGGGTGCGGAGGGCTGTGGTTCATCAGGTGGTTGTGTCCGTTCATGATGAAGTTGATCCCAGCGTCCACCAGGAGAGGCTCAAGGTGGCTTCGCACATCGGGCTGCTCCATCGCGCTGTTCCAGGTGATGAGCCCGCCGGTCCAGTGCTCAATGCGTGGCGGGTGATGCCAGATACCGATCCGCAGTTCGGCGTTCACCCACCCCGGGCTGTTGATGACTTCCTGGATGCAGGCCGCCTGTGCTTCACCGAAGCTTGTGTCGCCGGTGAAATCGCGCTCGGTGTTGACGAAGATGAAGTGCAGGGGACCGTAGCCCCAGCCGAAGCAGTGCTCCATGCCGGGGAGTGACACATAGCGTTCCCAGTTGGGCAGGGCCGTATCGAGATTCCACGAGAGTTCGTCGCTGATGATCGTTGCCGCGACCGCGCTGAAGTCCAGGTAGTGTTCGTGATTTCCGATCGTTACCATCATCGGTGTTTGGTTTCCGAGTCCAAACACGGGTCCCAGCCACTCGTCTCGGTAGTTTGAACGCTTGCCGTACTGCACGATATCGCCGCCGCTGAGAGCGATGTCGGGCTCAAGCGCGATCATGCGCGATACGATGGTGGCGAACTTGTCGGGTCCGTCCTGGTTGTCACCCCAGAAGACGAATGAGATCGGGTTCGAGGTGTCTGCGGGTGGTGCGGTACGGAAGCTCCATGTCTCCGTCGCCGCGGCGCCCCACCGAACCCGGTAGTAGATGATCGAATCCGCCGGCAGGCCCTGAAGTCGCGCTTCGTGCATCTGTACCGGTGCGACCTCTTCGTAACGGAGGCCAAGCTCCGGAGTGGTTCCATATTCGACGACCGCGCGCAGTGACTGCTGCGTTTCAAACATCACGGTTACAGCGTCTTCAGTGACCCACATCAGATACGGCGGCGCGGCAAACTCATCTGGAGCGATCGTGGCGACCTCTCGCGACATGCACAGGCTGATCTCATCGAAGTAAGCGTCGTTGTCGATGCCCGTATTGCGCTTCGCTTTCAGCTGCACACGCAGCGTTCGCGTGCCTGAAGGCAGCTCGATCGCCGTCTGGCGCTCGACCCAGTTGTCTGACGACCAGGGCCCGCTCTGCTCCATCGCCAGCTCGGCGTCGTCTTCATCAAGAGCGAAGATCTGCAGCGTCGCTTCATCGTCGCCCGAGTCACTGCCAAGGTGCGCCCGCAGCGTCGCGATCACCCCGCCATAGTCGATGGCTTCGGCGTCGTCGGAGACGTCGATGTCCTGGTAGGCCTCCGAGTTTCCTGCTTCGCCGCCGTAGAAGTAACGAGAACCGAAGGGTGTGTTCTCGAACGCCGTCGGAAACCCCTCACCCTCGGTTGCAACGTCCCACTCGCCGCGGCCCACAGTCCAACCATTGAGGTTGTTTGTCTCTGCGCCGTTGTTGGTGATTGTCGGGCAGTAGGCGGTGAACTCCGGTGCGGGATCCACGTCGAGGACATCGACGGCGTCCGCGTCCGCGTCTGTGTCTGTCGCGTCGCTGGTGTCCGTCGCGTCCTGCACGTCGCTGACATCACTGACGTCCGAGGCGTCCTGCACATCGCTGACATCATCGACGTCCTGCACATCACTGACGTCATCGGTGTCGGCTGTGTCTGCGGCGTCGTTCGGGTCCACGTCGTCGCCGCCGTCATCGACATCGACGTCGTTGTCATCGGTATCCTCGACGGTGTCACCGTTTCCGGCGTCTTCGGTATCTGGCGAACTGTCGCCCGGATCTGCGTCGTTGCACGCGCCGGCAAACAGGAGCGCGGAGATCAGAAGCAGGGCAGCACGGTGAAAGGTCATCGTCATCTCGGGATGGCTTCGGCTGCAGGTTCCGGGTGGGCGCCTCTGTCCCAGCCGAGAAAGACAGATCCCGGCGACCGTAGCTGAAATCCGTGGTTTTGGCACGGTGTCCGCCACCCGTGCAGTCTCCGGAGCTCACTCGATCGCACAGAGGCGGTCCTGCAGGCCCTGCAGCGTGGCGCTTCCGATTCCGCGAACCCGTCGCAGGTCGGACAGGGACGCGTAGGGTCGCGCGTCGATGATTCGACCTGCGATCGCAGGCCCGATTCGGGGCAGGCGATCGAGGCGCCGAGCGCTTGCTGTGTTGATATCGATGCAGGTTGAGGAGCTTCGTCGTCGGGACGGCGCGTCTTCGCCGGGTGACGGTTCCCCGGGTCGCTCGTCGTCTTCTGTGCGCTCGTCGTCTCCAGGTCGGTGGGCGGTTTCTGTGCGCTGGGCGGACGCACTGCGACCCTGCTCGTGCGGAGCGCGGCCTGTGTAGGACTGCGACGATGGTACCGAGCGCTCGTCGTCTTCTTCGGCGCCCGCGTCACCGTCCGGGTGCATCCACAGTGGTCGGCAGCTCAGCAGCAGACCACTGAGCTGAGCGACAGTTACGGCCTTCATCCGCAGCCGCGCCGCGCGTTCGCCGGCCGCGTCTCGTGCACGCGCTTCGTGGCTGAGCTCGGCGCGTGCATCGAGAGTGTTGGCGCGCGCGAAGAGCACGATGGGTTCAGGGCCGCGGCAGGCGCAGGCACCGCAGATGGCCGCGCATATCCACGCCGACAGCCACCTGTGTGCTGCGCGAATACGCGGTGAGGCGTTGCGGTTGTTGGGGATACGGTTGTCGGGATCAGCGTGGTACATCGCGTGCCGTGCCGCTGCTGTAGGAGCGTCAGAAGCGACCGCAGCGAGAATCGATTTCCCACCGTCAACGTTGCTGAACCGAACACAACACGAGGTAGCCAATGCGCCCACAGGACCGCAGCCGAACGACAAACTCCTTCCTTTTCACCTGCATGTACGCGGCGCTGCTCGTCGGAGTGGCGGCCTGCGGCTCATCGCAGACCCGCTCCGACGAAGGCGAGGTCGCAGATTGCTGTGCGCCTTCCGATGAAAGCGCGCAGACCCAAACTGCTCCGGTGGTCGCCGTAGAGAATGAGGTGTCGGAGCCGGTCGCCGAGGCACCCGAATCGCAGGCGGTCGCCGAGAGGGCGGCAGAGGGTGCGCAGCGTGCGCAGGGTGAGTCAGGGACTGTCGCAGCGACCACGGTTGGCGCGACGGTTGCCGATATCGACACAGGGGCTGTTGCCACGGCGGTGGGTGCGGTGGTTCCGTATCCTGTCGAGCTCTGGAACAGCATAGTGAGCGTGTACGCCACCGAGGATGGGGGCTTTCGATACGACGCCCTGCGACAGGCCGAGGCACACCTCGCCGTGTTGGATGAGTTCATCGAGGCGGTGGGCGAGGCGACCCCCGACGCCTGGTCGCGGGAGCAGCAGCTCGCTTTCTACATCAACGCCTACAACGCGCTTACGATCCGCTCGGTTCTCGAGCTGTGGCCGGTCACCAGCGTATTGTCGGAGCGCGGTTTCTTTGACCGCCGCACCCATACGATTGCCGGCGAAGAGATGACGCTCAACGACCTGGAGAACGACATCATTCGAGCGCGCTTCAACGACCCGCGCATTCACTTCGTCGTCAACTGCGCGAGCGTCGGTTGTCCCTGGCTTCAGAACTACGCGTTCACCGCGAGGAACATTGAGAACGCCCTCGACCGACACACTCGAGAGTATGTGGCGCGCACGCTGGTGCAGCAGGCAGATCGCTCACGGATGGAGGTCAGCTCGATCTTCGATTGGTTCGAGAGTGACTTTGAGGTCGCCGGTGGCGTACGAGCTTTCATCGCCAACCATCTTGAGGGTGATGCCGGCGAATACGTCAGCGACGAGAGCAACCGAATCCGATTCTTCAGCTACGATTGGGACCTGAACGATCGCTGAGCACGCACGGGATTCAGTCGCTGTCCGCGTCGTCGGGTATGCCGCCGGGTATCAGCCGCTGCAGCATGGTCTCGAGAAAAATGGGCAGGTGGTCGAGGTTGGCGAAAGGCCCGACCAGGTGCAGGTCTTCGGAGATATCGCCGACGCGAATCGGGAAGACGCTGGTGTATTTTCCGACCTGCATCTTCGTGATGTCTACGGTGTGCTCGTTGATCGAGGTCAGCGGCAGCACCTTTGCCGAAGAGCCGCTGCCGAACATGAACTCTGTGTCTGAGATGCCGACGTAATTTCGTCCTGAAAAGAGCGCCCAGCGCGCGACCAGCCAGATGAAGAAGGCGGCGCTGCCGGCCAGGATCGCGAACCCGATCTTGTGAATCGTGAGCGACAGTCCGCTGCGAAAAACCAGCCAGGTAGCGAGGGCAGCCAGGAGCAGGGAGAACACCGTGAGGAAGTAGAGACCGGGCAGGTTCGCCTTATAGCGAAAGGTTCGGACGCCCGGCGTCTTTAGCCACTCGCTGATCTGATCGCCTGTGAGCTGTCTGCCGTCCATGTGCTCGGGTTCTCCTGCATCTAAGGTATGCGCGCCTTCGTGTAGTCGCCGGCTTCCTGCCCTGCCAGCGCTATCCGATCGAGTCAGGGGCGACTCTCCAGCTCGTCTGCGAGCTCCTGTGCCGCCTGCCAGGTGTCGCGATCCGGCGTCTGCTGCAGAGAGCGGTTGCAGCGGGCGAGAGCGCCCCTGTGATCACCGAGGGCCGCCAGCAGCTTTGCAGCCTGCAGCTCGATCCACGCGTTGGCTACGCCGTCGTCGCCAAGGCAGTGGTCGAAGGCGTCAAGCCATGACGCCGGGTTCGGGGACGCGAAGATGGTAGCGCGCAGAGGCAGATGCTCTACGCAGGCGCGGATGAAGGGGGCGCAGACCGGCAGCTGTGGTTGTGTGGTTCGGCGAATTGCATCGCGCCAGGTCTCAAGAAAGACAGGCATCGCAGTTGCCCGGGCGGCGAAGCCGGCGAACTCTTCGGCGGCAGGCTGTTCACCGCGTCGGGCGTGTTCCAGAGAGCCGGTGATGCGGGCCGCGACGGGGGTTTTTCTCTCTGAAAAGAAGGTCAGGATGTCGTCGTCCACCGCAAGCTGTTCTGTGAGCAGCCCCGATCGTGCCGGGTTCAGGCGATCGTCGATGGCGCTGAACGCTACCGGCTGCGCGCCGGTGAATTGATGTACCGGAGCCCTCAACTCAAGGGCTGGTGCGCGGTCACGGTGGGTCTCACCGCCGCCGAAATGTGAGCGCACGCTGGACTCGGACATCATCTGAATTGCCGCGAATCTTTCGACGGTGTGTATGCGAATGCCTTCTCTCTCGTGTGCAGAAAGAGCCCGCTGAACGTCAGGCACCTCGATCGCAGCGCGAAGCGCGCCCATGTCGACGTTCAGAGGCTCTTTGGTTCCAATCAGGAGGACGTCCATCTGTTGTGGCCACCAGATCGTGACGTGTGGAAAGACGGCTGTGAAGGTCTGAACGATCATGCGCGCGCTGTCGTCGTCCATGGCATAGAGGTGCATCCACTGCGCCATCATTCCATCGTCGGCGAGCCTGTCTCGACATTCAGTGAAAAACTCTTCGGTGAAGAGGGCCGCGTTGCCGGCGATCCAGGGGTTGGATGGCTGGTTGATGATCAGATCCCAACCCGGTTCGAGCCGTCTCAGCGCCGCGCGCGCGTCGGCTCGTAGAATATCGATGTTTGGATGGGTCAGCGCGTTGTTGTTTACATGATCGAAGTAGGCAGCAGCGCCAAGAACACCGCGGCTGAGCTCGGCGGCGACGATGTGTGTGTTCGGGTGTACCGCAGCGGCCCCAAGTGTAACCCCGGACCCCACACCTACGATGAATACGCGGTGTTGTGTTTGGTGTGCGCCGCTACGCAGGAGGAGCGGGATGTGCGCGACCAGCTCCTGTGTGGCGAGATCAGGCGTGTCCGACGCGTCCGTCTTCCCGTTGACCTTCATGAAGCGCTCGCCGGCTTCGTTCTCGAGAACGACAACCGAGTCGAGGGCGCCGTCGCGGCTGTAGAGAACCGTGAGCTGCTCTCGTTGTCGTCGAAACTCGCGCATCGTCGCGCGCTCGTCGACGGTCCAACGTCGAAAACCGCCGGCGTGGAGTACGGATGCGTTCCACGCGGGGAGCAGCGCGGTGGCGGCGACCACGGTAAGAACCGCGATAGCGAGGGTTCGTTGTCTGCGGGTGAACGCTATCGCCAGAAGTGCGGTTGCGATCCCGGCCGCCGCGGTGACGAGGACGCCACGTACACCGATCACGGGCATGGCGAGGGCAGCGATGATAGGTCCGACTACGGTTCCGGCAGTGTTTGCGGCGAAGGTGTGGCCCGTGCGGGTACCGCTGTCGCCCGCGCTGGTCGTCGTCGCGTCTACGATGAGTGGCAGGGCCGCGCCGCTTGCGATCGTGAAGGGCAGCATCCACAGAAGCGCGAGGGCAAACTGGGCGCTGAGATAGAGTGGATACACGTCGGGCCTTCGTTCGAGCGCCTGCGCGATCTGAAACTGAATGAAAGGAAGGTGCTCGTAGAAGGGGATCTGTAGAGCGATTACGGTGGCGGACAGGCAGAGTGCAGACCGCAATAGGTGAGATGTGTTTCCCTTGGTTGCGAAGCGCGAGATCAGCGCGCTGCCGAGGGCGATGCCGGCGATGAAGGCTGCCAGGGTGATCGTGAATGCCTGCTGCGAGCTGCCGAAGGTAATCGCAAACACGCGAATCCAGGCGACTTCGATCATCAGGGCCGCGCAGCCCGTCGCGGCCGCGATGATCGGCAGTCGTTGAACGTGTCTCGCGGCGGCGTGTGTGGGTGTACCTGCACCGTCGGCCGTGTGTTCGGGGACGGTGAGTTCGGGGACGGCGTCCGTGGAGTCCTCGTCGCCGGGATGGTTTTGCAGGGTCCGGTGGTCGAGGAGTACGGCGACGAAAGCGATCGCGACGTTGGCGAGGGCCGCCGTGGTGATCGCGCCGGCGACGCCAATCCCGGCCAACAGCCAGATGGCGGCGAAGCAGCCGACCACGGCGCCACCGCTGTTTGCGAAGTAGAGGGTGGCGACTGCCCGTCGGGTGCGGTCCCGCGAAGTGACGAAGCGTCGGGTCAGGATCGGTAGTGTTGCCCCCATGGCGACGGTCGGCGGTAGGAGGAGCATGCAGAAGACTGCTACGCGGGCGACCGCCGCGATGCCGGTTCCCGGTATCCATGCGCGGTCCAGCGCGTCGACGCTCGGCAGAATCAGGAGCGCGCAGCCGGCGATCACCAGCTCGAGTACGGCGTAGGTGCTCAGCAGTCGGCGCGGGTGGCGATCTGCGTATCGTCCGCCCAGAGCGGATCCGATGGCAATGCCGGCGAAGAAGGTTGAGAGCACGGCGATCTGCGCCGAGAAGGCAGATCCCAGCGCAACACGCAGGAGGCGGGCCCACATCTGCTCGTACACCAGCCCGGTCGCGCCGCTGACAAAGAAGAGCACCGCTGTGGCAGCAAAGAGCCGTCGGTGTGTGGTTTCTGCGTAGGCGCCGGCGTTGAAGTTCGGTGCCCCGATCACCTCGGGGTGACGCGAATGATTCCACGCCGCAGCAGGTCCAGAACCGTGTCGATGGCGATATCCGGATCGACACCGATCAGGTCAACAAGATCCTGACAGGGAATCGTGCCGTCTATGCGTGAGAGCGCGTACGCTGCGGTCGGCGAGATCACGAGGTCTTCGATGTCGCCTTCAAAGGCGTGGTGGGCGACCATGTCACGGATGGTATCGAAGTCGATTCCGCCGCCTCGGTCGACGACGGCTTCGGGGGCTCCGGTGCCCCGGTACACTCGCGTTGATTCGTCTTCAAAGGCTCCCAGCGCGTCCAGGGTGGGCACGTCGATGGTGGCGACAGTGTCGCGCTTCGAGGTACGCGGGGCGTCATCTTCGATGAACTCAAGTTCATCGTCCATGAGCTCCATATCGTCGTCGCTCGGGCTGTCCGCAGAGTTGGAAGCTGCGAAGGATGTGGACGGGTCTTCGGGATCGTGTGGAATCAGCTCTTCGTCGGCACCGTGTCCGATGGGCGCGATGGTCTCTGTAATAGGCTCACCGCGCGGCGCGATGTCTTCCAGCTCGTGGTCGTCTTCGGGTCTGGGGACGATGACCGGGCCGGTGGTGTGACGCTCTTCCCGCGTGTCTTCGCTGTACGTGTGGTCGGCTGCCTTTTGTTCGGCAGTGTCGCCGGCGGCTGTCTCCTGTTCGGCAGTGTCGCCGCCTGTTGGTTCTCCGGCGCTTCTGCTGACCGGCTCGTCTCCGTCCCGGTTGATGACGACGGCAGAGAGCAGAATGGTCTTTGAGCTGGAGCGATCGACGAACTCTTCGTCTTCTTCGTCTTCTTCGTCTTCTTCGTCTTCTTCGTCTTCTTCGTCTTCTTCGTCTTCTTCGTCTTCTTCTTCTTCGTCTTCTTCGTCTTCTTCGTCTTCTTCGTCTTCTTCGTCTTCGTCTTCTTCTTCTTCGTCTTCTTCGTCTTCTTCTTCTTCGGCACCGGACTGATCGACCGGATTTTCGCTCGTGTCCTGTAGATCTCGTCCGGCTTCCGAGCCTCCCTCGTCCTCGTCCTCGTCCTCGTCCTCGTCTTCTGGCTCCGGGCGCCCTTCTATCCCGCTTCCCTCTTCTTCCGGCTCATCTTCGCCTTCCAGCTCTCCGCCTTCCGTACGCTCGGAGTCGTCGTCCACGCCCGCGCCGGCTTCTTCCCCGGAGAGTTCAGGTTCTCCGCTCTCCACAACGTCCGCTTCGGCCGTTGTTTCCTGTGTTGTGTCGGAGGACCGATCGTCTTCCGATGGGTCGAATGCCAAATCGTTGTCGTCGAGGTCTGGAATCAGGTCCTCGATGTCATTGATCAGCAGATCATGGGCGATCGTGTCGAACTCGCTCGAAATCCGCTCGTCCTCTTCCGCTTCTGTCTCGAAGCGCTCTTCGCGGTGGGCGTCGGCTGCACCGCCGTCGTGGGTCTCGTCGCCGTCGCCGGGGGCTGCTTCGCCGCTAGCGCTCAGGCCGCTTGAGATGAGCTCGGCCTCCGCACCCAGATCCAGGTCCAGAGCTGCCTCGAGATCTTCCACATCAAACCCGGCGGCCGGGGTAATCGCCGCGACGGTACCCGGATGGGTTGCCGGCGCTGCGTTTCGGCTCGCGCTCCGCTGCAGCACGTCAATCCACGCATCGCGCTCGGCGAGCTGTTTGCGCAGCGCAGCGAGCTCTTCGCTGTGATCTACGACTTCGGTGAAAACCGGGGCAGGAGCCGGTGCCTCGGCCGCTTCGTATGCCAGGGCGATCTGTGCGTCGCAGCGGGCCACGATGGCGGCGATCTCAAATTCGCGTTGCGCGTCGCGTTCGGCGGCTTCGTCGATGCTGCGCTGTAGACGATGGTTCTCGCCTTCAAGTTCGAAGAGGCGCTGGTCGGTGAGAGTCGCTTCCTTCATATCGACGCGATCACGAAGGGCGACAAGCTGCTCCTCGTGTTGCAGTTGCGCCTGCTCAAGCTCCTCAACGCGAGCGCGGGCTGCTGTCAGTGCTTCGGTGAGCCGGGACTCCGCAGCGTCTTTTACCGCGCGAAAGTGCTCTTCTCGTTCCTGGTAGTGTCGGTGGGCTTCGATGTAGCGAGCGCGGGTCTCGTCGAGCTCTTTCTGCATCGCGGCCAGCTGCTGCCGCAGCATTGTGACGTCGTTTACCGCCGCCATCGCCTGGCTTACGGTGGGTTCGGCATGAACTCGTTGTGGTCCCACCGACCATCGGCCGGTACCCGTCAGGCGCGGCGCAGCCGGCGCCGCAGCGGCCTGGGGAGAGCGGGCGAGAAAATTGCGCAGATCCTCGACAAGGCGACGTGCCTTCTCGTGATTGGGATGCAGCTCAAGGACCCGGTTCCAATGGTTCAGTGCGGACGGATAGTCGCCCGCGCCGAGCGCATCGAGGCCCCGTTGGAGCAAATCCTGGATTGGTATGGAGTCCTCACCGGAGGGCATCGATTGATATCCCGTGCTGCCCGCAGGCGGATTGCAGCGCCGCGCCGCGGAAATGCAAAATTAGACCGGCGCGTGTCAGGGGTCAAAAGAATCGGGTCGGAGCGTACCCGGTCGCCTGCGTGTCAGGTGTCCCGCGCGCACACAATTCCGTTACGTCGGAGTCCGCCGGCAGGGGCCCGAGACCGATCGCAACAGGCTTCCGTCACGGTGAGGCTGAGCGAGAGCTGGACGCGAGTGTGACGAAGCGCTCTCGTTGTGGCGGCGTGGACTCCGATGCGGTGACCGGCGCCGCATGCTATTGGGCCGCGATGCGTGTATTTCTGCTGAGCGACCTGCACCTCGCGCTCGCCAACAACGTACGGCTGACCATGTTCGGTGATCACTGGCGGGCCCACGAAGCGCCGATGGCCGCGGCGTGGGATGCGACAGTAGGGCCCGAGGATCTCGTCCTGATTCCCGGCGACATCTCGTGGGCGCGGGCAGCGACTTCCGTGGGGCCTGATATCGAGTGGCTGGCCGCTCGTCCGGGGCGAAAACTGCTCTCTCCGGGGAATCACGACCGCTGGTGGAGGTCGCGAGACCGCATGCGGCAGATCCTGCCGGATTGCTGCACACCGACGGGCACGAAGTGGCAGCCCTTCCACGGCGGGATGGTCGCGTCGGCGATCGGCATGACCGCACCGACGGACCGCTTCTTCGGGGATCGGGAAAAGAAGAAGTGGCCGAGGCGCCTCGCGGAAGTGCAACGCCTGTGCCGCCGGGTCGCGGAAGCTCGCCGGGAGCTGAAATCCGGCTTTGCGCTCTTGATGGTGCATTATCCGCCCTGCGACGGCTTCGGAAATGCGACGGAGATCTCTGACGTGATTGCCGGCGCCGGGATCGATCTCTGTGTCTACGGCCACTTTCACCGCCCCGAGGAATGGCAGGCCAGCTGGAACGGGCTGCGCGATGGCGTAACCTGGGCACTGGGATCTGCGGATGCGCTCAATTTTACGCCGCGCTGTCTCGGCACCGTTGAGGCTGGACGGCTGCTATTGCACCAGGGCATGACGCAGCCTGCGGGTCCGCCGCAGGTACAGGAGGAAGCCGGCGAATGAAGACCTTGTTTCGAAATGCAGAGGCCGTAATCGGCCGCGAAGTGGTCCGAACGAACGTTCTGGTCGAGGGCAGCACCATCGTCGCGGTTGATGCCCCCGCTTCGGCCACCGCCGACGAAGTGGTCGATTGCACCGGTCTGCACCTGCTGCCCGGTGTGGTTGATGATCAGGTGCATTTTCGGGATCCGGGCATCACTCACAAAGAGGATCTGTTCACTGCCTCGTGCGCCTGTGCGGCAGGTGGCGTGACGAGTTTTCTTGAGATGCCGAACACGATTCCCAATACGGTCTCGCAGGCCGCTCTCGAGGCGAAGCTCGCCCTGGCCTCGCGGAAGAGCGTCGTGAACTATGGATTCTTTGTCGGCGCGACCGAAACGAATACGGCCGAGTTGAAGCACGCGCACCGAACACCCGGGATCAAGATCTTCATCGGCTCAAGCACCGGAAACCTGCTGGTCGACGAGCAGGAGGCGCTTGAGCGGATCTTTGCTGAGACATCGCTGACGATCTGCGTCCATGCAGAGGACGAGACGTTGTTGCAGGCGAACAAGGCGCGAATCGGCGAGACCAGCGACCTGCATGACCACTCCCGCATTCGCAATCACGAGGTCGCCATGATCGCGACCCGGCGAGCGATGGATCTGGCGTTTCGGCACAAGCACCCGCTGCACGTGCTGCACGTCTCCACCGGAGATGAGACCGACGTGCTCGCGGAGCACCGCAATCTGGTGACAGCCGAAGCCTGTGTTCACCACATCTTTCTCTCAGTCGATGATTACGACCGTCTGGGCACTCTGGCGCAGATGAACCCGTCGCTGAAGAACCGGGACGACAACAGGCGGATCTGGCAGGCGCTGAAGGATCGCAGGCTGCAGGTGATAGCGACGGATCACGCACCGCACCTGTTGTCAGAGAAAGCGCGCCCCTACCCGCAGTCACCTTCCGGCGTTCCGGGAGTGCAGACGATGCTTCCGATGCTCCTGAACCAGGTCGCTGCGGGGGAATGCTCGCTGGTCGATGTGGTCGAATGGATGTGTGAGGCGCCCGCGCGGGTCTGGGACATGGTTGGCAAGGGTCGCATCGCTGTCGGTGCGGACGCTGATCTGGTGTTGGTCGACATGAAGAAGGTGCACGAGGTTCGCAACGAAGAGCAGCTCACGAAGTGCGGCTGGTCGGTGTGGGCCGGACGCAGCCTTACAGGCTGGCCGATCGCTACGTGGGTGATGGGACGTCAGGTGTACCGGGACGGCCGTGTGCTGACCGACCACCGAGGCGCTGAGATTCAGTATGACCATGGTCGCGGCGGCTATTGGGCCACCGCGTCGGACTTCGCTTCATAGGAGCGCCGGATGTCGAGCACTTTTGGGACCCTTTTTCGAGTCACGACCTGGGGTGAGTCTCACGGCCGGGGAATCGGCGCCGTGATTGACGGGTGTCCGCCCGGAATCGAGCTCAGCGAGGCAGATCTTCAGCCGGCGCTGGACCGTCGTCGACCCGGGCAGAGCGTGCTCACGACGCCGCGACGAGAGCGCGACGAGGTGCACATTCTCTCGGGCGTATTCGAGGGGCGAACCACCGGTACGCCGATCTCGATGGCGTTGTGGAACGAAGACGCAGACTCCAGCAAGTACGAAGACCTCAAGACGCTGTATCGGCCCTCGCACGCGGATTTCACGTACGAGGCGAAGTACGGGCACCGAGACTGGCGCGGCGGTGGTCGTTCAAGTGCGCGTGAAACCGCCGCGCGAGTCGCCGCTGGGGCGCTCGCGGACAAGGTTCTGGCGAGCCTCTTTGGCAGTGAGATTGTCGCCTGGGTGAGTGATGTCGCAGACATCGGCAGCACCGTCGACGAAGAGACCGTCCGGCGGTCGCAGGTGGAAGTGAACGCCGTGCGATGCCCGGACGCCGCCGCAGCTGAAGCGATGGAGGCGAGGATACGGGCGGTACGAAAGACCAGGGACTCTGTTGGGGGCTGCGTGCGCTGTGTGGCCCGTGGTCTGCCGGCGGGTCTTGGCGAGCCGGTCGTCGACAAGTTGGACGCGGTGCTCGCAGGGGCGATGTTGTCGCTGCCCGCGGCGAAAGCTTTTGAGGTAGGCAGCGGATTTGCCGGCACCCTCCTCACAGGCAGTGAGCACAACGACGCGTTCGAGATGCGGGATGGGCGCGTGAGGACGCGGACGAATCGCTCCGGCGGAATTCAGGGTGGGATCAGCAACGGCGAGACGATCTCGTTTCGGGTGGGTTTCAAGCCGGTCGCGACGATCTTTCAGCCGCAGTCCACGGTGACGACGGAGGGTGACGCGATAGAGTTCTCTGCGAGGGGTCGACACGACCCCTGCGTGCTGCCGCGCGCGGTCCCGATCGTGGAGTCCGTTGCGGCGATTGTGCTGTTGGATGCTGCATTACAGCAGCGTGCTCGGGGAAACTGAATCGTCATTCATTCGTCACCTTGACAAAAACTGAATCGCGATTCATAAATCCGCCGGATAATGATTCAGGTCCTGTTCCGGACGGTCTGGTGGCGCGCGAAAAAGGCTCAGAAAAACGTCAGCGCATCCTTGAAGCTGCGTTGAAGGTGTTTGCGGAGCGCGGTTTTTACAACGCCAAGGTCTCCGAAGTAGCCCGTGCCGCCGGTGTCGCCGACGGTACGATCTACCTCTATTTCGAGAACAAAGAAGACCTCCTGATTCAGCTCTTCGAAGACCGAATGGACTTCATCATCACGAGGCTGAATGAAGAGCTGGCGGTGTGCGGACCGGGAGCTGACGAACAGCTGAGGCGCATGATTGCGATGCACCTGAACCTGGCGGTGCAGCAGCCGGACCTCGCAGAGTTTATTACGGTCGAGCTGCGGCAGAGCGCCCGTTTCGTCCGCGAGTACGAGAACCCGCGATTCGTAGAGTATCTTCGGATTCTTCGAGACATCGTAGAGCGGGGACAGAAGGAAGGCGTAGTTCGCGCCGGTCTCGACTCCCGACTCATCGTGCGAGCGATTTTCGGTGCGCTTGATGAAGTCCTGCTGACCCTGACCCTTGCTTCGCGAAGCCGGTCGGTAGACGTCCAGCTGGCCGCAAACCAGTTGGCAGACCTGTTTCTTGAAGGTGTCGGCTGAGCCGACGCCAACGTGTCTTCTGATCGATTTCATAGAGTCGGGAACGCCCCGACCGGTAGCCCGCGCCGGATGGCGCACAACAAGGAGGAGAGAACATGAAAGTGCTGGTGACCGCCAAACGCGTCGTGGATCCCGACGTCAAAGTGAAGCTCGACGGCAGTGGGAACCTCGACCTCAGCAATGTCGAATACAAGCTGAACCCCTTCGACGAGTATGGCGTCGAAGAGGCTGTGAAGCTGAAAGAAGCCGGCAAGGCCGACGAAGTGATCGTTGTCAGCGTCGGCACGTCGGATTCGCAGAAAGAGATCCGCACGGCGCTCGCGATGGGAGCCGACCGCGGCATCCTTGTCGAAGTGGATGAGGACGAAGACCTTGATCCCCTGACGATCGCGAAGCTCATCAATGGCGTCGTTCAGCGAGAAGAGCCGCAGCTGATCCTGCTCGGCAAGCTGGCGGTAGACGCAGAGAACAACCAGGTGGGCCAGATGCTCGGCGCGCTGACAGGTTTCGGTCAGGGCACCTTCGCGTACCGTCTTGATATTGAAGACGGCTACGCAATCGTCGGTCGAGAAGTCGACGGCGGCACGGCGGATGTGAAAGTCGCCCTGCCCGCGATTGTTACCGCTGACCTTCGTCTCAATGAGCCGCGGTACGCATCGCTGCCGGGCATCATGAAGGCAAAGAAGAAGCCTCTCGATGTGCTGACGCCTGACGATCTGGATGTTGAAGTCGACGCACAGGTTCGCGTGGTTGGCTATGAGCTGCCGCCGGAGCGTGCCGCCGGTGTGATTGTCGCTGACGTAGATGAGCTGATCGAGAAGCTTCGTAACGAGGCAAAGGTCATCGGCTGATTGTCGCTGAGTCAGAACGCAAACAAACACTAACGCGGTCAACCCGCGAACAGACAAAGGAAACAAACAATGGGTACAATACTCGTAGTTGCAGAGCACCTGGAAGGTGAGCTGAAGAAGGTGACCCTTCCGACCATCGGATTCGCGCAGAAGGCAGCCGCGATCAATGGTGACGAAGTTGTCGGTGTGGTGATCGGCAGCGGGATTGCCGGCGTCGCCGGCGAGATGGCGAAGCACGGTGTGAGCCGTGTTATCGCAGTTGATGCTCCTGAGTACGCGAACTACCTCGCAGAGTCCTGGACGCCGGCGCTGTCGAAGCTGGCGTCGGATCTCGATGCGTCGATCGTGTGCGCAGCGGCGTCGACGACGGGCAAGGACTTCCTGCCGCGACTGGCAGCTGACCTGGACGCCGGCATGGTGTCTGATGTCATCGATGTATACGACGATGAGGACGAAGGACTCTCGTACAAGCGTCCGATCTGGGCCGGTAACCTGATCGCGAAGGTGACTTCGGACAGTGACGTCACTGTGGTGTCGGTTCGTACGACGAATTTCGAGGCGCCGGCGGAGGGTGGTGCTGCGGCCGTTGAGAACACGTCACCGGGAACCGGCGCTTCGCCGAATACGGAATTCGTTGCGTTTCAGCAGGTGAAGTCGGACCGGCCGGCGCTCACTGACGCTGACGCGGTAGTGTCCGGCGGACGTGGGCTGAAGGCTGCGGAGTCATTCGGCATGCTTGAAGAGCTCGCAGACAAGTTGGGTGCGGCGGTGGGTGCTTCACGTGCCGCAGTGGATTCCGGGTACGCTCCGAACGACTGGCAGGTTGGGCAGACGGGCAAGATCGTTGCTCCGAACCTGTACATCGCGATCGCGATCTCTGGAGCCATCCAGCATCTGGCGGGCATGAAGGGGTCAAAGACGATCGTCGCGATCAACAAAGACCCGGAGGCACCGATTTTCCAGGTGGCGGATTACGGTCTGGTCGCGGACGCATTTCAGGCGGTGCCTGAGCTGAACTCGAAGCTGTAAGAAGACTTCCGGTGCGTCGCCCGTTTGGCGGCGTGCCCGGAGGACACAGTTCTGAATACAACGGTGGCGTCGACAGCAGAGTAGGCTGTCGGCGCTTCCGTGTATCAGCTGTGTTCGGTCCTCTACGGTCGATCGGACCTGTGGTGCGGCGACGGTAGGGAACGCCGGTGTGGATCAGGTCACGAGCGGTCGCCGGCGGTCGGCTCAGAAGGGAATTTCGTCGTCCGAGAACTCGGTGTTGGACTGCGGAGCGGACTTCGGTGCGTACTCGTCGGAGGGAGGCGGCGGCGAGTTGTAGTTGCCCTGGCTCTCTCCGCGGCTGCTGAGAAAGACGACGTTGTTCGCGACGATCTCGGTGGTGTAGCGCTTGTTTCCGTCCTTATCCTGCCAATCTCGCGTCTGGATCCTGCCTTCGACGTAGACCTTGCGGCCTTTTGCCAGGTATTTGGCAGCGATTTCACCCTGCTTGCCCCACACGATGATGCGGTGCCATTCGGTGCGTTCTTTGGCTTCGCCTTCACGGGAGTTCCAGCGTTCGGAAGTTGCGACGGTGAATTCACAGACGGGGTTTCCATTGCTGGTCTGTCGCAGCTCGGGATCCTTGCCGAGGTTTCCGATAATGATGGCCTTGTTGACGGAAGACATGTTGGGTTCCGGGGTTCGGGGTTGATGTCCGCACCTATGGTGGACAGTAGGGGAGTCGCGCGTGCCCGGGGCGTGTTGCGTGTTGGTTCGCGAAATTGGGCGAAGGAGCGTGATGACTGAATGCATTGTAGCTATTGGGCCCGGGTTGCAAGGGTGACTGATGGGCCAGGCCTTGCATCCGTCGAAGCCCGCGTCTGTGCGTACATTCGGGAGGGTGGAGACTTCCTCGACGTGTTGAACGCAGTGGTCTCGTATCAGCGTCGATGGAACTCGAGCCTGGACCGGTTCTGGGCAGGCCGCGGTTTCGAGGGGATGGCCCTCTCAGCGGCGGAGGTTCCAGCTGTGCCCACGGACGTGTTTCGCGACGTGAAGCTGTGCTCATCGGAACGTGCGGCTGCACGTGTGTTTCGTACAAGCGGCACAATGTCTGGAAAACGTGGCGAGCATTGGAAGCTCTCGACAGCGGCGTATGATGAGGGCGCCGTCGCGCACTTTCGCGCCTGCGTTTGTGGTGAAATGCAGTTTGAGTCCTTTCTTTGCCTGGTTGATGATCCGACTAAGCGGTCGGATTCATCGTTGTCACACATGGTGGGGTTGCTGGCCGAGGCGTGTTCTCGCGAAACAGCGAGGTACTTTGTTGGTGATGAAGGGGTTGATGTGGCGGGTTTCGTGGAGTCGGTGTGTGCTTCTGACGGGCCGGTTGTCGTGTTCGCAACGGCGTTCTCGTTGGCACACGTCCTCGCAGAGGCCGCTCCGATGTCGCTGCCGACCGGATCGATTGTGGTGGAGACCGGGGGATTCAAAGGTCGTCACCGCGAATTGAGCGAAGCGCAGTTTTATGGCGCGATTTGTGATGGTCTTGGTATCGATGTGTCGCAGTTGTGGAGCGAGTACTCGATGACCGAGCTGTCCAGTCAGCTTTATGCTCGTGCAAATTGCGGCGGTCGCGGTCTGTTTCGGGCGCCGGACTGGTGTCTTGTGCAGGCATGTGATCCTTCGTCGCTCCAGGTTCTTCCGTACGGTGAGCGGGGTCTGCTTCGCTTCGTAGATCTTGCGAACACGGATTCGGTCGTCGCAGTTCAGACGTCAGACGTCGGAGTCGTGACCGAGGAAGGTGTGCGCCTGTCTGGTCGCGCCCCGGGCGCGGTCCCCCGGGGCTGCTCTCTTGCAGCGGAAGAGATACTCTCAGGTTCCAGGAGAGCTGATGGCGAGTCCTGATGTCAGTTTCCTACAGATGGGACCGTCGGTAGATGAGGCGACGCCCCTATGTGAGGGCCTTCTGAGAGCTCGTTTGCGTGAGCTCCGCGAATCTGCGGCTGAGCTTCGTGGGATGCGCCTGGAAGAGGTGGCGGAATCGTTAGAGGCGGTCGCGCGTTTGTGGCTTGTTCCGGGCAGTCACTGGATGCGTCGCGCGGGAGTGGAGGTATCCACGGAGAGCGGCCTGTCCGCGGGGGTTGTCGAGGAGCATCTTCGTGACTTTCTTTCCCGAATCACGTCGGGTGCGTTGAGCTCGCTGGTCCGCGCAGAGCTGGGTTCTGAAGAGCCGTTTCGGGTCCGCGCTCATCCACGTCTGGCGGCATCGCGAGCGTGGTGTCCACCGGCTCTTACGGCGCATGTTCTGAGCTCGACGGTGCCGTCGTTGGGAATGGAGGTGATTGTACAGTCCCTGCTGTGTCGTTCTCCCGCCCTGGTGCGGACCTCGACGAATGGACGTTGTGCGACGCGCTTCTTTCTTCTGTCCCTACGTGAGGCGGCTCCGCGTCTGGCGCGTCACGTATCGGTGGTCACGTGGGATCGCGAGAGTCCTTTTCTCGCTGTCACTGCAGAGTTTGCGCCGGTTCTTTCTCTGTGGGGATCGGACGGATCGATGGAGTCGATGGTTCGCCAGCTTCCTGCTACGACCCGGGTGCTGCGTTATGGGGGACGAGTTTCATTCAGTGTGATCGCAGCGCGTGCAGAGACGCCGGAGATTCTTGATCGGTTGGTGGGCGGGGTCGCGGAAGACGTTGCCCTTCTTGACCAGACCGGTTGCATGTCGCCCCACACGGTCTTTGTACTGGGGGCTCGGTGGTCTGTGGATGAGGTTGCGGAGGCGCTGCGTGTGGCGTCGACGGAAGTAGCGTCCCGGCTGCCGATGGGTGAGTTGGGAGAAGGCGAGGGAGCGGAACGGGCGCAGGCACTTGGTGTCGCGGAGTTCAAGTACAGGGTGTTGCGTGGCCCGATCACTTCCGTCATCCACGGCGAGACGGGCTTTCATGTGAGTCCGGGTCGCCGGGTGGTACATCTGGTACCATGTTCGGATTTCGACACTTTGATCGCGTCGTTGCAGAGTCTGAAGTATCGAATTCACTCGATTGGTCTGTATTGTGAGCGGGTAGATCAGAGCGCGTTCCTCCGTCGCTTCTCCGAATTGGGAGTTTCTCGCGTGTGTCGGATCGGTCGGATGCAGCGGCCCCTCTGGCTGCGTTCTCACGACGGCAGGCCGCGGCTCGCGGATGTGGTGAACTGGATGGATGTCGAGCCGCCGGATGAGACCACTTCGTGAGAACGGTGTTTCACGTGAAACAACTCGACGGAGGTTCCGGGCCCCATCCCTGACGCTGTTTCACGTGAAACAAGGCTCCGGAACCAGAACACAGCGCCTCATGAAGCTGCGCAGAAACGACAACCAACTCCGCTCCACAGCCCTGTGAGTCAGCAGACTCCACACCCTTTCCTGCCCGCTCTGCAAGCAACCTATGGGACCACGTCGCGCCGGCGACCACATCGGATGCGCATAGCGTGTCGCGCACTCGAACCTCACGAAGCAGGCGCGACAGGTTTCGTTCGAGAGGAACACTGCCTGCATCGAACCGCACACAACGACCTCTCATCGTGAATCGCGAAAGGGTGACCGCGGGCACCAGGAGGTAGCGGCCGGCATCAACGATCCAACACAGAACGCGCCCCGACCGGAGACGAGCCGCGATGAAGGGCTCGTCGCAGTCCACCTCGAATACGCCGACGAAATCCGAAGCGGACACAGCCACCAACGACCATGCATCCACCACCGCCATCGTGGGAAACGCGAGAAGAGAGGCTGGTCCGTGGCACAGCGACGCGACGACACTGCGCCGAGCTCGCAGCCGTGCCGACAGGCCGATGGCTTCTTCGATCGCCCGCGATGGCGAACACCGAATGATCACCGCAGAGTTGGCACGACCCGCACGAGACGCCCGCCCCTCACGCTGATCCTCCCGAGCCGATGTCCACGGCAAATCGTAATGAACCACCGTTCCCACCCAGTCGATATCAACACCCTCTGCTGCGACCGCTGTGCAGATCAGGACCATCGGGCGACCCTCAGAGGCCATCGAACACGACTCCTTGAGAATCGCACCGCGCGCCGCGCGCAAACCCGATACGCCCACCCCGTAGCCACCGCCAATCATCGCAACACGGATACCCGCCTCTCGAAAGGTCGAAAGGACCGCGCGCGCCGTCGCGAGATACTCAGTGAAGACGAGCACCGATCGACCGGAATCTTGGAGCGCTCTGCGAATGATCAGGTCGCGGAAGGGATCTGTCAGCCCACTCTCTGTCGGATTGATCGCATGGATCGAACGACGTGCCGCTTCACAATCCACCAACCCGTCGCCGGTATCGCCATACCAGAAAGGAAGCACAGCCTGTGACACCACATTGCCGTCGATGGCATACAAGAGGCGCCGAAGCTCCCCAAAGCTCGGACGACGACCTGCCGCCTGCGCCGCCTCCAGGTGATCGACCAGTCTCAGGAGTCGCCGTAGCGATTGCCGCAAAGCCGCCGGGCTCGACGCGGCACGACGAAGGAGAACGGTGCGGAACAGGGGCGATGCTGAGGCATACAGCGAAGACGCGACACCGTCGATCGCGGCAACGCCTTCCCTATCCGGGCGTTCACACTGCAGGTCCCGACGGCTCGTCACCGTCCATGCCGGCCTCCAAAAGGCCCCACTGCTCAGAGAATCAAGGCGAGAAGCTGAGTCTGCGTCGCGACGGACAGACACCGACCAGAGCAGATCGAGGTCACGACTACGCGCCCACGCGCGCCAGTCGGACGCATTCTCATCGTCCACCGGACCCTGAAACCCGGGACAAAACAGCTGAACCAACGACACCAGGTCCGCGTGAGACCTGTGAACCGGAGTCGCTGTGCACAGCAGAACCGGCACCCCGCGTCGGCACAATTCGGCAAGCGCAGCTCGTCTGCGCGTGCGGTTTCGGAAACGATGCGCTTCATCCACGATACACAACTCGGGACGTTCCACACAATCCAGACCGTGGAGCGAGACCTCCTGATGAGAGCGCAAACGGACCGCCCCCGTGCAGTGCTCTGACCACTTCTCGCGCAATGACGCCGGCGTCAGAACCAGCGTCGAGCCGAATCGCTCGGCAAGGGAACTCGCGACGTGAGTCTTTCCAAGACCGGGAGCGTCACAAAGCAGAAACCCATTGTGGCGCCGTAGAGACTCCTCAGCGAACTCGACCGCAACCTGTTGAAAGAATGCGAGACGCGGATCCGGTGCCGACAGCGCGCGTTGGATGGCAGCCGTCCACGCAGAACCATCGCGAATGAGCTGCGAGATGACCGGTACCTCACTCATTCTCAACTCCACGTGATCCCCGGGGACCGATACAGCGACACGCACTCGTCACCAACCCATACAATCGCCGGAGGCGGCCGCGCGTTGCGAGCTTCTCGGACACCGGCCAAAACACAGCCAGAAGTGGGATTGTAAGTTGTTGTTTATAAACGGGAAAAAGCCAAAGTCTCGATCTCGCCAGTCTGGCAACCGCCAGTCGACCGCGAGGACGCTGGAATCAAGAGTTCGAAACCCCTGAAATTGGACCCTGTTGACCCCTATTGGCTCCCGTGACTCGAGACCGATCCCCGGAACTTCATCCGGTCGACGACACGAATTCACGCGCGAAATGTACGACGTCCAACGCCTCACCGGTGGCCGCCTGCAGCAGACGATCCCAACGCTGCGACGCGCCGGGAACAAATACCTTTGTTATCAGGAATTCTCCGGCATACAGATTGTCGATGAACCCGCTGTCTCCGCACTCCGCCGCGATCGTCGACAGTAGCTGCGAAGCGACGAGCTCACCCAGCAGGTAGTTGTGATAGTAGACGGGCGCCAGGGCAATATGTAGCTTTGACGCCCAATCAGGGGCAGATCTGCGCGGCGGGCACTTTACTAATTGATACTTTGCACGCAGTTCCCACCAGTAATCATCCAGATCCGTGCGCGTTGGATCCGCATAAAGTGCGCGCTCAAAATGGATCATCACCAGCGACCATCTGACGAAGGTCAACATCGCGAACCGCTGCTGTCGACGGATCTCGCCGGCCCGTGGTGATACAACGCTGTGGTCAGCACCCGCGTACTCGACGAGGAAATCCGGCTCCTTGGAGAATCTGCCCATCAACAGCGCTACAGCTTCTGTCATCAGGGTATGCGCCGGCTTCCGCAGAACCCATGGAAGCTTCCTGTCGATATACCGATCGTAGGAAGCATGACCGAACTCATGGAGCATGGTGTCCATCCAACGCTCGCTCGGCCGCACGTTGCATAGAACGCGAATATCGCCGTCACGGTCGATATTGATACAGAATCCGTGCTGGCTTTTTCCATCCCGGGGCTCAAGGTCCGACCGCTCGAGAACGCCCCGAACATTCATGCCAAGACCGTCATAGAAGCGGACGGTGAGGTCGCTGAGATCCGCGTGCTCGTAGATACCATTGAGATCAAAAGAGGAAGTCCCGGGAGAACGCTGAAAGAATGGGTCCGCGTAGTGCCACGGCATCAAGTCTTCCGACTCCACCCCAAAGCGCTGCGCAAGCGCCGAATCCACAACCGCCTTTCGCGCTTTGAATGGAGTACGGGTCAGCTTTTCGAGCCGCGAAAGAGTCGCGAACAGCTCGCTTTCATCGAGCTCCTGCGCGGCGATCTTCCACGAATAGTAGTCCCGATACCCAAGCTCCGTTGCCTGGCTGTTGCGACGCTGAACGAGCTCGATCACCTCGTCCCTGACCGCCGCACCTACCGACGAGAAGGCTTCCCACGCTTTCTGCCGTTCTGCAGAGTCATCACTCCTCTGAAGAATCTCTTCGATCTCGGTATTGGAAACGCTGTTGCCCTCAATATCTCCGCGAAAACTATCGTAGGTCTGCTGCAGGGCTGCTTCCCGAGCGATGATATCAGCGCGCACAGTCGCGTCACTCTTCGAGCCCTCGAAACAACGCTCAAGCAGGATGAGCTGTCGCACGAGGATCGGATCCTCATCTCGCAGCGTTCGACACCACTCCTGCACGCGCGTGGCAGCCACCGGGTCATCGTACAGCGCATCGACCACCCGCCTGCATCGCGCAAGTTCGGCCGCGTCCTCCTTCGCCCCTTCTGTGGAGAGCCGCCACCACAGCCTGGCGACCTCCACCGAGGCCGGCTGCAGGCGCTCCGTGAAGTCCGCCACAAACGCGCGAGCCTCCTCTACGGCCCTTTCCTTGTCCACCAGTCGCGTCGTCTCACCCATTTTCACCTCTACAACGGAAACCGACGACTCGCCGGTCCCATACCGATAGCCGAACACGCGGCGGCGCAGTAGGCTATCTACATGGCAAAGTTCGACCTTTCACAACACTGGCAGACCAGCCGCTTCGCTTCTTTCGACCTTGAGACCACCGGGACGAATCCTCAGGAGGACCGGATCATCGAAGTCGGCATCGCAGTGTTCGAAAACGGCGAAGTCGTCGATCGCTACCAACAGCTTGTTAACCCGGGAATCCCAATCCCCGAGGAGTCTGTCAGTGTCACAGGAATCACTGACGACGATGTGAGAGACGCGCCGACCTTCGAGGAGCTCGCTGACGAGCTCGCCGGACGGCTGGGTCGCGACATCCTGCTCGCCTACAATCACCGGTTCGATACGAGCTTCCTCGCCGAGGAGATGCGCCGCGCCAACACTCCGTATGTGCCGCCACCCTGCCTCGATCCCATGCCCTTCTGCTGGGTTCACCTGCGCGAGAAGAAGATCACAAAGAACGCGCAGCTCGGCACCGTCTGCGAGTTCTTTGAGATCCCTCTCGAAGCCGCACACCGCGCAGACCATGACGCAGAGGCTGCCGGCCGCGTCATGCTTCGACTCCCTGATGTGGCGGTACTTCCGCCCACGCTCAACGAGCTGCTGCAGCTGCAACGGGGCCTTTCGCAGCAGACCGAGCAGGCGTTCGCCCGCTTTCGACGCGGCAAATCGGACGGGCCGGTTCTGTCCTCCGGCGAAATCACCATCGAGCTGGGCGCCGCCTATCTCTACGGAGAAGAAACCGACCCCATCCGCTTTCTGTACAAGCGCCTCCCGGACGTGCGAGACATGTGAGGGCGCGCGGCTCTGTCCCCTTCCGATGGCGCCCGCTGCTCACCCTCTGACCATGGGAAACTACGGCACACCCCAGCAAGGCTCGCACCCGAAACGGCACACTGCAGCGCGGCGCAGCACGTCGGAACTCGGCGGCTGCGGGGCCGGACAACAACCACGAAGCCAACGCCGTGCTCTCGACCTGCGAAACTGAATGGTGTGTGCACGAATGCGATGCCCACAGCGAGTGAATGAAGAAAATCTTCGACATCCTTCATGACGCCTTTCATCGTCGCGGTACCCGCGCGAACGGAATCGCAGAGTCCATTGTCTGGTCTCTGATCGTATTCTCGCTGACGATCTTCACAATCGAGCTGATCACCGGGGCAGGGTACGAAGAAGATCACATTCTGTACCGAATCGATCGTGTGGTTCTGTGGATCTTCGTCACCGAGCTCGTCCTCAGGATCGCTACAGTGCGTCCGCCGGAGATCAAAATCTTCGATCGTTCGCTGACCTGGCGCTTGCGGCAGCATGTTGCGGCGAGAATCCGTCACTTTTTTTCGCCCCTTTTCCAGATCGACTTTCTCGCAGTACTTGCGATTGTACCCGCGCTCCGAGCGCTGCGCGCTCTTCGATTGCTACGCGTTCTTCGCTCGATCAAGGTCTTCAA
>JAUICO010000064.1 GCA_030427825.1 bacterium
CGCCCAGCGCGATAAGAATACAGGTCAATCTGTTCATCGTTTGAACCTCAGGTGGATAGGGGTCGCAGATAGTAGCGACTCGCTACTATATCGGTCGTGCACCTGCCTGTTGTCAAGAAGGTTTCGACTCGCTACGGTTTGGTGTGAGTTCAACCCGACTGCTTCTTCTCGGCGAACGGCTTTCGTCGCTATTTCGTTCTGACCTGCGAGCGGTCGCGACGAGGCACGAGCTCAAACTGGTGCAACTTGAGGCGCTGCTCTTTCTCGCGAACGCGAACCGATACAGCGACACGCCGGCGAGCCTGACCGACTACCTGGCGGTCACACGTGGAACCGCGAGCCAGACTCTGAAGGCGCTTGAGCGTCGCGGTCTGATTGAGAAGCGGGTGGACGCCTCGGACGGGCGTCAGCAGCACTGTATTCTCACCGACGCGGGCCGCGCTGTGGTGGACGCAGTCCCGCCGCTGGAGCACTTTGATGGTCTCCCGTCCGAAGTCGCCGGCCCGCTTGAGGCCCACCTGGAGTCCCTCCTTGTTTCGCTACAGCGGCGGAACGGGTCGCGCACCTTCGGGATCTGTCGTACCTGTGCACACTTCGAGCCCATGGCCCGAGGTGGTCGCTGCGGCCTCACGAAGGAACGCCTGGCGGTCCCGGATCTTGCGTTGCTTTGTCGAGAGCACACCCCGCCGGCGTAGTTGGGATACCGCGCGGCCTGTGACCGCCGCCACGCAGGTCACTGTGTGCTGCGGGCAGGGCGCGGTGTCGTCATGCTGTGGGCCACGCACGTCACTGCGTGCTGCGGGCAGGGCGCGGTGTCGTCTCGGTCCGCACCTCGCCTGTCAGCGTCCAGTGCAGGGGGCAACACGGAGTCTGCTGCTGGCGGCGAGAGCCCTGACTACCGCAGGCGCACGGTCACCTGCTCGGGCTTCAGGTTCAGCAGATAGCCGCGGCCCCGCACGTTTTCGATCAGCAACCGAGCGACGCCGCGGGCGCCATCTGTGTCATCCCACCGAGACGCCCGCTCGCTACCTACGGCGCTCAGCACATGGTCACGAAGTGTCTCAAGGTCGACGCTGCCTTCGTCGCAGGCGTCCACGAATGCGTTGCGCGCATAGGTGACCAGCTGGTTCACGTTTCCGCCGCCGTAGCGCTCATACATCGGGTCGACGCTGTGCAGCAGGCGGTGCGTAGACACAATCTCGCCCGGACTCTCGGCAAGCGCGATCAGCGCACGAGCCGGCGCTCGCGCCATGTGTATGGGAGCACCGTCTACCTCAACGATGTACGCGCTCTCGCCCAGTCCGGCGACCATCAGGTAGCTCTCGGCGGCGACGGCAGGGATGTCGAGCTGATGCGAGTATGTGATCGTATTGGACTGCTCGCGGACCGCGAGAACCAGAGCGCCCACCTGGACAAAGTCCTCAGGCATCGCGAGCGAGACCCGAGCTCCTTCGCGAACCTTTTGGCTGTGCACGTATGTCGTTCCACGGGGAGACAGCTGCTGAAGCGTGATGCCGCCGTCGTCCACGATGAGCTGCGCGTGCCGGCGGGAGACGGTCGCATGCTGCAGGCAGAGGTCACACTCCGAAGAGCGCCCGATCGTAAAATCCGGTCCGACAACCAGCGGACGCCCACCACTGAGGTCGGCGCCCGGGGGGGCCTTGATCACGGCGACTTCTATCGTCTTCGCTTTCGGTTCCATCGCGTCTCCCCGGACGGGGATCACCCGGTGTGAAACGAGCGCCCGCGCGTCCATTCACCGGAACCCCTGCGCAGTGAGTTTCGTTGCAGCGTCATCAACGCTGCGGGGCCTTCAACCGGACCAGGATACCCGATCTCGCGCGAAAGACCACGGACTTGCATCTCGGCAGACGAACGGCGGCTACACCGAGCGGCGTGGCGTGCATTCCGAGAGTACGCAGCAGATCCCATCATCGCCCATTCGCAGGACCGCGACCTCTGCGGGAGGCAGGTTCAGCACGAAGTCCCCGGACGTGGTCGCTTCAACGAGCTGATACGCGATGAGCTCGGCGCGGTGCACCGGGTTGAAATCGACCATCGTTGCCATCCCAAGCTGCGCGGCGATCTCAGCCACACGCTCGACTACGGCAGGCCTTGCGCCGACCGCGCGTGCAAGGGTCGATTGAAGTCGCCGCAACCCCGCTGACGCGACAGTCGGCCCTCTTCCCGGCGCTCCGCTTACGACGTTGCACAGCCTGCGCATGCTGACCGGCATCCCCGGACGGTCTGCGAGCGCGAGGAGAATTCTAGCTTCATCACGACGGATGGCAAGCGTCCTGCCGCACAGCCGCGCCACGAGCAGGTCTCCGATCGACGCGATGACGAGAAAGGGGAACTCGGTGCCGGACCGCTTCGCCGGTGGTGCCATGAGCTCGCCTGCGCTTGCCCGCTGCTGCATCGCCAGCTCATAGGCCCCGACGCGAACACGATCGTGCAGGGCATGCAGCGACCTGTGTGCCCCGGCGCACAGGCGCTCTCCCCGCAGCTCGGTGACGAAATGATCGGCGACCTGCTCAATGACCCTCGAGCCCGCCGTCACGCGCAGCCTCAGGTGTATAGGTGCGATGCTGACGTGGTGCAGTCGAAGGTGACAGATGGGCGAGCGCCCGACAAGAAAGCCATCTCGGACGGGTATCGTGAAACCGATACCGGGGGCGGCTCCCGCCGGCGCTCGCACCACGCGAATCTCAGAGAGTGTTTCCATCAGCTCTTTCTCCCGCCGATGGGCGGACCACCGGGCGCCCCGCGGGTGATGAGTTACCGGTCTGCGGGTGTACTCCGACAGTAGAACCCGAAACATGCAGGTTCTTTCGACGCTGGCGTCGAAGGGTGTCGAGAGCTTCGACGTCCGCGATCCACGGGCTTTGGGATGCGGCGACTGCGTGCTTCGGCTGGTGCAGCGCGCCGAGGTGATCGCCGCGGCCGTGCCGACCGCAATGATGCCGCCGACAGGAGAGAAACCGGTATCGCTGAGGGCCTCTCCTGCCGACGGCACACGTCTTGACCGTGGCGGTGTACTCGCCGCCTTATTGCCCCGCTAGCGTGGAGCCGAAGACACACGAACTATGGCGCACACAGGGTCCCTGTTCCTTCGCAGATAGCGTCGACAGTATTCGAAGTTGCCGCCCGGTTACTGTGCTCCGACGACACCGATGCACGACTTTGGAGCCGGCTGGCGAGAGTCCCCGGCGACGCCGCCTCGGACGACGAGCCCACCTGCGCTGAAGTGGATGATATGTCACCGGGGTGCGAAGAGCTGTGTCGTTGCAACGAGTCGTGAGCCTCTGAGGCCTGAGAGGCTCGGCTAACCCGGCTTACGGGAGCGAGCCTCTCGGCAGCTCCGGCGAGCCGACCACCCGCAGCGCTCATCCGCAGCGGCTCCGCGGCGTACTCTTCAACCGGCGAACAGGCCCACGGCAAAGAGCGCGCAACCGATCGCGAGCATCACCAGCCCCGCGACCTTCAGGCCGCGCGCGCTCTTCGCGGCTGCGTCGACGGTTGCCGCGCGCGACTTCACGCTCACCGTGAATACGCCGTCGTCCGGCTTTGTCATTGTCAGGCGGCCACTGCTGTCGGTGGCAACGCCCCGCACGTAGAGAGAGGCGCCCCAGGGAATGATCTCCTCGCTGAGGCGGAACCCTCTGGTCTTGCGGCCCGCAGCCTGGCGGCCGATCGGAGCCTCAAACATGCCGGCGCGCAACACGCCTTCTGCCGGATGCCCGGGCACAAAGCTGGAGTGGCTCTTCTCGAGGGTCAAGGTGGCATCGCTGAGCGCCACACGGACGGATGCGCTTCCGTCGTCCACATCGCATACATCGCCACGACGTTCGTCGGTGACAGTGTCCGACCCGGACTTCATCTTCACCTCGTCGCCGGTGGCATCTTTCTCTTCGTACTCGTGAACCACACGCACGTGATAGTGAACACACTTTTGCTGCGATAGCGGGGCAACAAGTGCCTCGTCCGCTCTCGCAGCTCCCGAAATCTCGGTGACTTCGTTGAAGTAGCCCGGGCCGAGCTCTGACGCGACAGAGGCAGACAGTTCGCGCAAATCCGCGACGCTTGAGGCCTCAGTCGTGGCGAGAGTCTGATGCCGCCTGGCCTGGGCGCGGGATGCGAAGAGCAACCCGACGCCAATCAGCGCGAAGATAACTCCGAAGATCCACACAGCTTACGCGCCTTCGGCAGCGAGCCCGAGCTTATTGAAGAGCGTATCATCGGCGTCTTCGCCCGGGTTCGGCGTAGTCAGCAGCTCCGCGCCGCTGAAGATAGAGCCGGCGCCTGCAAAGAAGCAGAGCGCCTGCAGCTCGTCGCTCATCGCCTCGCGTCCTGCCGACAAGCGCAGCGTCGACTCGGGCATCAGAATTCGCGCGACGGCAATCGTTCGCACAAACTCCAGCGGGTCCAGCTCGTCAGAACCAAACATCGGAGTGCCTTCGACCTGTACCAGCATGTTCAGGGGAACACTCTCGGGGTGGGATTCCAGGTTGGCGAGGGTCTGCAGCATGCCGGCGCGGTCGTCCCGCGTCTCGCCCATACCCAGAATGCCACCACAACACACATTCACGCCGGCGCTGCGGACGCGCTCCAGGGTGTCCAGGCGGTCCTGAAAAGTGCGCGTCGTGATGACTTCGCCGTAGTATTCCGGCGAGGTGTCGATGTTGTGATTGTAGTAGTCGAGCCCCGCATCTCGCAGTATCTCGGCCTGGCCGTCTTCGAGCATTCCGAGGGTGACGCAGGTCTCCATGCCGAGCCCCTTCACGGCGCGGACCATCTCGACAACGCGGTCGAAGTTGCGTCCCTTCGGCGAGCGCCATGCGGCACCCATGCAAAAGCGGGTGGCTCCGTTCCGGCGCGCGTCCATCGCCGAAGCGATGACCTCGTCGAGGCCAAGAAGGCGTTCTGCCTCGACGTGCGTGTCGTACCGTGCGCTCTGCGAGCAGTACGAGCAGTCCTCAGAGCAGGACCCGGTCTTGATGCTCAGCAGGGTGCTCTTCTGGACTTCGTTCGGGTTGTGATGCCGGCGATGAAGCAGGTGCGCCTGAAAGAGCAGGTCGTTGAAGGGCAGCTCGAAGAGGGCGCGGATCTCGTCCCGAGACCAGTCGTGCCGAAGTCCAACGGCTTCTGCGCCGGTCGTCGAGTTGTTGCTGATGGCGGCATTTGCTTGCATGATTCGCTCCGGATGAGGCCCGTCGAGGGGCCGCGCAGCCTTTACGACCGCGCTGCGCGAGTCAACCCACAACTGCGCCGGCTATTGCGGGAGATTCCGTCGACGAATGGTCTCAAACTCCGAGTCGGGCTGGGCGAGAAACACGTCTGCGTCGGCTTCTCCCTTGAGCTGACTCTCAAAGAGGGCGGTCACCCAGCCGGCAACGTCTCGGGTGACGTCGGCGCGATCCCGGTAGGTGAAGGTGGTGCCGTCGGTCTGTCGGTTGTCCTCGCCACAGCAGGCCGAGAAGACGTCAGAATAGCCGCAGATGTCGCTCACTGAGAAATGCCCCGCGTCCGCGAGCTTGAGCTGCCACACCGGCCCCGGCGCCTGTGAGAAGTTGCTGTCGATCAGCTGGTTCCCGAGGCTTGTGATACTGTTGTCTTCTTCGGCGACCACGAGCAGCAGCGGCACGTCGATGTCGGCCATTCGCGCTTCGCCCAGGAAGTCGAGGGGTGCCATGATCCCGGCGGCTGCGCCTACACCTTCCGTACGGGCCGCGACAGCGCCGGTGGTCACCGAACCGAAGCTGTGGCCGAAAATGCCGCCATCACCGGTGCGGTCGACCAGCGCGGCGACATCGGTGGGCAGTCCGTTGTCGGCACCACGGAGCGCTGTGAATACGTGCTGGACATCGGTGATACGGAGCTTGAGCATGTCGACGGTCAGTCCGCCCAGGCCTTCGCCGGTCTCGTCGAAGAGCGTGTTTCCGTCATGGTCCGCCGACGCGACCACGTAGCCCCAGCTCGCGAGATGCTCCATCATCGATACGCTGGAGAAGCGGGTGCAGCCGCTGCAGTGCGAAAACACGAGCAGGGGAAAGGTGCCGGTCGCCGCGTCCCCGTCGCGAGCCGCCGAGGTGTCGACGTTGATGCAGGCGGACACCGCGTCGTCGAGCTGTGCGTCGAAGGCGGCCTGCTCCGAGCCTGTCAGGACAAAATCCGACAGGGTCTCTCCGCTCCCGGCTGCCCCCGCCGGGTACCAGACCTCAACCGTGAGGGGGCGCGGAAGTTCACCGCCACCGACGCTGCCTTTGTCCGCCGGCTCTCCGTTGACCTGATACGAAGTGAAAAGTGTATGGACTGCCACCTCGTAGGGGCCCGGCTCGCGGTAGTCGGTATCGAGGACGAACGCGTCGGCACCGTCAGCTGCATCCTCGATGACGTCGCCCTCGGCGTCTGCCGCGCCGTCCTCAGAAGCATCGCCCGCGTCGCCCGCGTCGCCGGCGTCTCCGAGATCTCCTGTCGCGTCGGCCGGTAGGTCGTCATCGCTGTCACAGGCGAAGAAGCCGGCCGACAGCGTCGCCACAAAGAGGGAGAGGGCGATGCGCATGGCGGATCGGCTTGTGTTGTCACTCACGTGCTGGCTCGGTAGCTGGGGAGCTCCGTCAACGTGGCGGAAATCCGTCTCGGAGCGAAACTCGAATGAAATGGGCGCAGGCACTGTCGTCGAATCCGGTGTGGAGCGAGGCCATCGCCGAGTGCATCGCTAGCACCACGCGGGCCTCCTTTGAATCCCCACAGGTGGCTTTCGTCTTTGCGACACCCGAGTACGCCGACGACTTCGCAAACATCGGACGGGCTCTGCGGGGCGCTTTTTCCGAGATCCTGGTCGCCGGCTGCACCGGAAGCCTGGTCACCGGTCGCGGCGTAGAACGTGAAGGTCCGGCGCTGTCGTTGCTCATCGGCGCCCCCGGCCACGGGCTCGTGGATATCGTGCGCGTGCACCCCCTGACCGGCGAGTTCTCGACCGCCGACGGCGAGCGCCTGCGCGGCAGAGAGCCCAAATGCGCAGTGGTTCTCGCGGACCCGTTTACCTGCGACTCCGATGAGCTGGTATCGCGTCTCGACGATCGCTGGCCGGCGTGCACGGTGGTCGGCGGTCTCGCCAGTGGCGGTGCCAAAGTCGGCGAAAACCGCTTCCTCTGCGGTGCAGAAGAATACGGCGAAGGCGGCGTCGCCATTGTCTTCTACGACCCGGTCGCCATCGAGGTCATCGTCGCTTCCGGCTGCCGACCGGTCGGCCGACCATGGATTGTGACCCGTCGTCGCGGAAACGTGATCCACCGCTTTGAGGACCGAACGCCCGGTGAAGCCATCTCGGCAGTGTTTCAAGACGCCGACGCCCGCACCAGAGAGCTTATCCAGCATTCGCTGCTGCTCGGCGTGGAGACCAGCCACGATGTCGAGTTCGACGGTCGCTATCTGGTACGGAACCTGCTCGGTATCGACGACGAGACAGGCGCCCTGGCGGTCGCCGCCCAGCTGAAAGACTACCACGCCGTACGATTTCACGTCCGAGACGCAGTAGCAGCCGCTGCAGAGATTCGCGCTGCCGCGGCGGCGGTCACACCGGCGCCGGATCGCGGCCGCGTCGCAGCGTTGCTTCAGTTTTCCTGCCTGGGCCGCGGCGAAGATCTCTACGGAGTCCCGAATCACGACGCCGAGGTGCTGGCAGAGGCATTCGGGCGGCCCCCGGCCGCCGGACTCTTCTGCAACGGTGAGATCGGCCCCTCAGCAGGGCGTACACATGTCCATGGCTTCACTACCGTAGCCCTCGCGTTCATCGAAGTGCACTGAGACGCGCCGCCCGGCGATGTCGATTCGGCGATCCTGCGATTGACGAGGGATCAACCCGGCGGTAACCGCGCTCCCGCTGCCCATGCGGGGCATGAAGAGGCCTCGATGCCCCACTGGCTTGATTCGCTCGCACAGTTCATCACTGCCCGACGCGGCCTCGTGCTTTCCGTCGTGGTTGCGTGTGTGGCGTTCGCCGGCGTTGGCATCACACGGCTGCAGGCCGACTTCACGCCCTCTGACCTTTTTGCAGACTTCGAGGGGCAGGAAGAGCTCGCCACCGAGTTCAAGGGCACCTTCGGCAACACGGACAACATCGTCCTCGTCGTCGTCGAAGCCGATAACATCTACGAGCCGCAGACCCTCGGCTATCTGCACAGCCTCTCTCTGGCGCTGCGCGACGCCGGGATGGCCTCCAGGGTCGAGAGCGTCACGCTGATGCCGGCGCCGCGCCGCGCGCAGGGAGCAGAGCCCGGCGAAGCGGGTGAGTTGACCGTTACGGACTCGATCCACGAGCTGTACGAGGCGCTGATCGGACCACTCTCCGAGCCGGCGGCCGCCGCCGAACGATTGCGCGAGCGTCGCGACGGTGACAGCGGAACCGCGGCGATCGTTGTAGATCCGATCATCACATCGACAGAGGTCAGCGCCGAAGAAGCCGCGCAGCTCGAAGAGATGTTGAACAACGCGCCTTTGGTTCGCGGGCGGCTTATCGCAGAAGATGCCGGCGCCGCGGCGATCGCGGTGTTTCTCCCAGAGCACGTCACACAGAACTCGGACATCGAAGACGCGGTCGTTGCCATCGAGGAGGTCGTCGCCCGGATCTCCGCCCCTGACGGTGTCACCGCGAACCTCGGCGGGCTGCCCTACGTCCGCAAAGTCGTCGTCTCAGCCATGAAGTCGGATCAATCGGTGCTGTTGCCGATGTCGCTGCTCGTCTGCCTGATCGTGCTCCTCGCGTCGTTCCGCTGGTTTCCGGCGCTGGTGTTGCCTTCAATCGTCGTGATCGCTTCGGTGGTTCTGCTGGTTGGCGGGATGGGCTGGGCGGGTGAGAGCTTCAACATCATCAACAACATCGTTCCGACCCTCGTGATCGTGATCGGGATCAGCGACTCGATCCATCTGATCAGCCGATACCGCGAGGAAATAGGCGCCGGACTCGATCGCGCGAAGGCCAGCACAGTCGCCCTGAAGACAATGGCCATCGCGTGTTTCCTGACATCGTTTACAACGGCGGTCGGCTTCGCCTCGTTGGCGGTCTCGCGGACCGAGATTCTCGCCCGCTTCGGCATCACCGCCGCTATCGGCGTCCTGCTTGCGTACCTCGCGACGGTCCTGCTGCTGCCTACCCTGTTGACCTTCGTAGCCCCGCCCAAAGGGGTGGTGGCGGGCAACGCCCACGAGACCCTGGACGACGCCATCGAGTGGGCGACGCGGCTCACTCTGCGTCTGCGCTGGCTGATTCTCGGCGCCGCTACGGTGTTCGCATTCACCGCGATCTACATCGGCATGACGAAGATTCACGTCGACAGCCGGGTGCTGGATCAGGTGAACCCGAACAGCGAGGTGTTTCGCACGACAAAGCTGATCGAAGCGAAGCTGGGCGGCATGCGGCCCCTGGACGTGTACTTCCGTGCCGAAGCGGGCCGCCTTGACGACGTGGACATTCTCAACGGTGTCGAAGAGCTGCAGCGCGTGATCTCTGAAGAAGAGGGCGTGCTCTCGACCCTGGCCTGGACAGACTATCTGGTAGAGGCCCGGGCGGTGATGACCGGCCTCACAAGTACCCGAGCCGAGCCCTTCGAAGATTCGGCGCAGGCGGCGGCGATCATCGAGCTGCTCTACTCACGCGAGCCAAGCCCTATGCGGCCCTTCCTGTTGCCGGACGCCTCCAGGGGGCGGGCTACGTTCATGGTCGAAGACATGGGTGCGCGTGCCACGATGCAGCTCATCGCGAAGGTTGAGGTTGAGGCCGAGCGCATCTTTGGAGACGCCGAAGGTGTTGAGGTGCTCCTTACGGGGGACGCGTACGTCGGCAGCCGCGGCCTCGACGTTGTGATTCGCGACCTGCTTGTGAGCCTGGCGCTGGCCTTTGTGATCATCTTCGGATTCCTCACAGTGCTGCTGCGCAGCCCGCGGCTGGGCCTGCTGAGTATCCCGCCGAACGTGCTGCCGCTTCTAGGAACCCTGGCCTGGATGGCGCTGCGGGGCGTGCCACTGAACACGGCAACCGTGATCATTTTTTCCATCTCGATCGGCCTTGCGGTCGATGGCACCATCCACGTTCTGGCGCGCTTCCGTGAAGAGATGACAGAGCACGGTGATGTCGACCGCGCCCTGGTTCGAGCAGCGCGCGGCACCGGCAAGGCGATTCTTCTCACCTGCGTGGCCCTGATACTCGGGTTTTCGGTGATGCTGACGTCCCAGTTTGTGCCGATACGTCGATTCGGTGAGTTGATTGCGGTAACCGTGTTTGGGATGTTGATTTCGACCATCTTTGTACTGCCGGCCCTGCTGCGAGTGGGATATCGCAATCAGTCCGGGGTAACAGCCGCTCAAAGCGCACAGACCGGAGAATAGCGTGGAGCAGACAATCCCTGTCGTTGACCTCGAAGACTGGAACAGCGGTGATCCGGTGCGCAGAGCGGCTTTCGTTCGGGCTTCCGGCGCCGCCCTCGAGGACATCGGCTTCTTCGCGCTGATCAACCACGGCGTGGACTCGGACCTGATCAAGAAGGCGTACTCTGTCGCTGCGGAATTTTTCGACAACGACGAGGCATCGAAGAAGCGCTTTGAAGACCTTGCCCTTAAGGGGCAGCGCGGATTCACCAGTTTCGGACGCGAACACGCCAAAGGCAGCGAGGCTCCTGACCTCAAGGAGTTCTACCACGTCGGGCGAGAGGGGGACTCTGCGGGGCCGGACAACATCTGGCCGGATGTGGTTCCTGACTTCAAGCCGACGATGAACACACTCTTCACGCAACTCGACGCGTGTGCCGGTGCGCTCCTTGAAGCCTGCGCGTTGTATGTGCAGGTGCCTCAGCGGAGGCTCGCGGACGCCGCAGTCAACGGCCAGACAGTCCTGCGAATCATCCACTACCCGCCGGTCGCCGATGACGCGAACCCTGCCAGCGTGCGCGCCGCTGCCCACGAGGACATCAACCTCATCACACTCCTCTGTGAGTCGACGGCTGCCGGCCTTGAGCTGCTACAGCGTGATGGCACGTGGCGGCCGGTACACGCGCTCGACGGGCAGATTATCGTCGATTCCGGCGACATGCTTCAGCAATGGAGCAACGGACTCTTCAAGAGCACCACACATCGGGTGGTGAACCCGGACAACAGCCGAGAGCGTCGATTCTCGATGCCCTTTTTCGTGCACCCGCGCCCCGACGTGGACCTGACCCCGATGCCGGAGTGCGTGGCGCGCACCGGTGGCGAAGCCGCGTTTCCAAACATCACCGCCGGCGAGTACCTGCAGCAACGTCTCGAAGAGATCGGGTTGAGCTGAAGAGTCGGCTGCTGCAGCTTCCAACCGGCCCTGTGGCGCGTCGAGCCGGCTGCGCCGCGAAAGACACGGCTCATGATGCGCGACCTCTATTGCGCGGGTGGCGGTGGCGTCACCGTGTTGCCGTGTGAATTCACGGTCACGTCGTTTCCGCTGATCGTCACGTTGATCTCGGCCGTGTTGTTTGTGTAGTCGAGCTCGTAGAGCGCGCGTCGCGGGTTTGTTGTTACGACAACCCGGTAGTCGCCGTCTTCGACCGTGGTGATGTCCACCCACTGACAGTCCAGGCCGGAGTCATAGATGTCGCCGCAGCCTGCGGTGATGCCCTGGTTGGAGCAGGTGTAGGTGTTGCACCGTTGCTGCGGGTCTTCGTAGGTGACGAGGTCGAGCACGCAGAAGCCGTTCTTGTGACCGATGTTTGCCAGCTCGTTCCCTGCGTTGTTGTAGATCTGGTAGTCCGCGTAGGGGTCGAAATGGTAGTGGTCGTGACAGGCGTCGTACTCCCACAGCGGGTTGCCGTCTTCGGGGATTCCGATCGTCATGTCGCCGGTTCCGATGTTTGCTACCAGTGTGGGGAATCGCAGGACCTTTCTCAGCCCCGATCCCGTCACACAGCCTTCGGGGATGTAGCAGTCATCGGGTCGGATGAAGATCGTGTCGATGTATGCGCCCTGTGCCATGTAGTCTGCGTCGACGAAGAGGTCAGGGCCGATGCAGGCGTCGGGAACACCGTCGTCGTTGCCGTCTGTCGGGTCAGCCGGCTCGATTCCCGTGTTGCCACCGGCGCAGATGTTACACGCATCAATCTCCGCGCCGCCATTGCACAGACCGGTACAATCGAGTGCACCACAGGTGCCGCAGTCTGCGGTGTCGTTCGTTGCGCAGTCCGGCTCCGGGTCATCGTCATTGTCGACGTAGCCCACAGGAACGTCGAGGCGGCAGGCTTCAACCGCGCTCCCTGCTCCGAGTCCGTCGCCGTCTGTGTCAGGGTACCACTCGCCCGCCGGGTCTTCGAAACACCCACAGCCCACGTCGTCGCTGTTTGCTGTGTGGTCGGTGTCGCCGCCGGAGCATGTGCCACAGTTGTCCTGGAACGCGGTCCCGTTGCACACGCCATTGCAGTCCATGTCGGCGTTTTCCGCGACGCCGGTGGCCCCGCCTGCGCACACACCGCAATCATCTACCCGAGCGTAGCCAAGCGGGTCGCCATTACAGTCCAGTGTGCATGTGTATGTGTCCTCGCCCCAACTGATCGTTCCGGGCTGTCGTTGCGGGTCCAGGTCGGTCCAGACGAGAGCAAACATTGCGTCCCACTCACTGATGCCGGTGGGAAAGGTGTCGCCGGCGTACGAGCAGCACGCAACCTGATTCTGCGTGCCGAACCATGCGTAGCCGTTCGATGCAATGTGAACGGACGAGACCGCGCGGCCGCGAAAAGGAAAGTCGAAGGGCAGCGGGACCTCGGTGGAACCGTCGTCAGCGAGCTGTACTTCGGTCTGGTTTGCAGGCACCGCCCACTCCCAGGGCGCGCCGCTGTCAAAGCTCTCTTCAATCGCGAAGGAGTCGTCCTCCTGCGGTGTGAAGATCAGTCGCGATTCGTCGACGATGTTGATGTCAGGGAATCCGTAGTTGAGCGCGTAGGGCGTTACGTTGTCTTCCATTCCCACTCTCATCTGACCGTAGGAATGGCCCTCGCGATATCGATATTCGATGTCTCCGTTCTCGAAGAAGACGATCTGAAAGCGTAGGGGGCCGTCGCCTCGGCCGTTGCGTGAGAACGTGTAGACGCCATCCCACGTGATCACGAAACGCTTCATCTGGGCGAAGGGACAGTCTTCACACTGGTCCGGGACGCCATCGTTGTTTTCGTCGATGGTGTCGTCGCCGAACTGGCACACGTCTTCGGAGTCACAGACGCTGTCGCCGTCCGTATCGCCGGTCGCATCTTCCGGGCACGCGTCGCACGCATCGCCGTCACCGTCGCCGTCGGTGTCCTCCTGTCCCGGGTTGGCAACCTCCGGGCAGTTGTCGACGTCCGGGCACAGGTCGTCGCCGTCGTCATCGTTGCCCGCAACAAAGGGGCAGCTGTCACACGCGTTGCCGGCGCCGTCGTCGTCGCTGTCGAGCTGTGACGCGTTGAAGTCCTCCGGGCAGTTGTCCTCGGCCGGACACAGCCCGTCGCCGTCCACATCGCCGCCGACTTCGGTCGGGCACTCGTCGCAGAGGTCGCCAATCCCGTCACCGTCGCCGTCACCCTGATCCGGATTGGAAGTCTCGGGACAGTTGTCGACATCGCCACAGACGCTGTCGCTGTCTCTATCGTTGTCCGCGTCATCCGGGCAGGCGTCACACAGGTCGCCGATTCCGTCGTTGTCCCCGTCGGCCTGGTCGGGATTGGCATCATCGGGACAGTTGTCGTCGCTGCCGCAGGCGCCGTCGCCGTCACTGTCGTCGTCCGCGTCACTCGGGCAGGCATCGCAGGCATCGCCGAGCCCATCGCTGTCGCCATCAGCCTGGTCCGTGTTGGCGTCTTCGGGGCAGTTGTCGTCGTCGTCGGCAACCGTGTCGTTGTCGTCGTCGTCGTCACAGGCGTCGCCCTCGCTGTCGTTGTCGCCATTCGCCTGGTCGGCGTTGGCCACATCGGGACAGTTGTCGTCGCCGTCGCACACCAGGTCTTCGTCGGCGTCGGCGCAGTCGACAGCGCAGTCTGCGGCGCACGATGACGCGTCCTCATCGGCGTCGCAGGAGCCATTGCCGCACGATCCGACCGCGCAATCAACAGCGCAGTTCGTCGCATTCTCAGCGGACTCGCAGACGGCGTTGCCGCAGACGAAGTCCTCCGGATCGTCCTCGCAGGCGGACAACAACGTGAGGCCGGCGAGGAGCAGGAACGTGGACAGCAATCGTGTTGGTTTCATTCGAGATCCGTCGTGGACGCGGCCGCTACAGGCGGTCAACCGGTGTGCTTCTTGGTCGTTCCACGCACCAAAGCGGCAGGGCACGCGCCACGCAAGGACCATCTGCGTCAGGGCCCTGATTTCGGGGCAGTCAGTTGGATTCAGGACCGGCTGCGTCTCCCGCTGAGTCGCCGATGATCACCGGGGTGCTCGCGACGATATTGTCTGTGGGGCCGCCGTTGGAAGCCATGAGAATCTCAAGCACATACGGACCGGCTGCGAGCCCGGTGACGTCGACCCACTGGCAATCTCGAACACCCGGGAAGCGCTCCGTGCAGCCCGCGCCTATCCCCTGGGCTGAGCAGTTGTGCTCGGCGCAGTCAGCACCCACTGCACCCACGACGCAGAAGGAGGGCTCCCAACCGCGACCGGCGACGACTTCGCCGTCCCGTGTGAGCCGCGCACGCGCCAGACCGCGCCATGCGCTTCGCTCCGTCGCGACGTTGAACGGGGTCTCGTCGGGCAGCGCTGCCTCATCGCTCGGGTTTGTCACTTCGAGCCCGAAGCGAAGCACGTCCCGCCATCCCGAGCCCAACAGACAGCCGGACGCAATGCGCGCGTCGCCCGGAGCAGACCACACACGGTCCATGCGTGCCGCGTCCTCGTCGACGAAGTCCGCAGTGAGGGGCGTCGCCGTCGAAGACAGCGGAGCCCGGTGGCACCAGGGGGTCGAACTCGCCTCGCAGTCGCACGATGGCTCATCGTCGGGTGTGCCTCCTTCGATCGAGGACACACACCGGCCACAGGCGTCGACCGTAGCAGGGCCGCCGCAGGCTCCCAGGCAGTCCATTCCTGCCGCCGGGTGCGCCCCCGTGGTGCCGCCGACGCAAATCCCACATTCGTTGATCCAGGCGTTGCCCATCGGTGTGCCCGCGCAGTCAATGAAACAGGCAACCGTGTCGGTGTGATAGGTGAATTCGACCTCGCCACCGAGATCGTGAGAGCCCCACGCGCCGGCGAAAAGCGAGCGCCAGGGGCCTCCGGTGGGGAAGGGACGTGGGGTGTCGTCGCAGCAGCCGCCGGTGCCTTCACCGGTCCAGAGGTAGCCGTTGAAGTCGACATTCACGGTGTCTGTGAAACGGTCCAGGAGGCGCAGCCGAAAGTGGGGATGGGCGTGGATCGCGAAGCCGGCTTCGTCCGGAAGCTCCTGAAGATCTACCGGCTCGGACCACGAGAATCGCGGGCCACCTGACTCAGGGCCGAGCAGGGCGGTGACCGGCGGAGACGCTGCTTCGAATTGGATCGAGTGACCGCTTCGCATTCTCGCGGCCGCGTCATCGACTTCGGCGAAGACGTCCTCGCGCCGCGCCTCGAGTCCGGCACGTGCTCGCGAGACCTGCGCTACTGCTGCGTAGTTTACGGTCCATCGTCCCAGCTCGTCGACCACGATCTGGAAGGTCAGCGGTCCCTCGGCGCCGCGTAGCAGGTGCGCGTTGCGCCAGGTGAACACCATTCGGTCGACCAACTGCGAAGGGCAGGCGTCGCAGGCGTCTGCGATACCGTTTTCATCCAAGTCGACGAGGTCATCGCCACCCGGGCAGCGATCCACGGAGTCACAGACTCCGTCGCCGTCCATGTCGCCGGCTCCATCCACCGGACAGAAATCACAGGCGTCGCCGATGCCATCGCCATCAACGTCGCTCTGGTTTGTATTCGCGTCCCGAGGGCAGTTGTCTGCCGCACCGCACACGGAGTCGCGGTCAATGTCCGTGCCGGGCGCGTCCGGGCAATTGTCGCAAGCGTCGCCGAAGCCGTCGTTGTCGACGTCCGCCTGATCCGGATTCGCGTCGTCGCGACAGTTGTCGATGGCCGCGCAGATGCCATCACCGTCCGGGTCGTCGCCGGGGTCCGTGGGACATGGGTCGCAGGCATCGCCGCGCCCGTCGCCGTCCTCGTCTTCCTGGAAGAGGTTAAACTCCGATGGGCAGTTGTCGTGGACGTCGCAGACTCCGTCACCGTCTTCGTCGTCGCAGCTTTCACAGTCGACGGCGCAGGTGACCGGGTCTTCATCGTGGTCGCAGACTTCGTCGCCGCAGAAGTGAAAGTCGATGTCGCAGTCACTGCGACAGCTGATGTGTGTCTCGCCACCGGTACACAATCCGTCGCCGCAATCGGGGGCGACACAATCGACGACGCAGCGCGCCGCGTCTTCGCCATCGTCGCAAACGAGGTCGCCACAGACCGGGCCTGCGCCGTCAGCGTCGTCTGCGTCCCCGGTCGCGTCGTTACCCACGCAGTCATCGTCACCGGCCTGGCGGCCGTCGCACTCGATGGCGTCGGCCACGGAGTCGATGGCCCCACCGTCGTCTGCGCCCGTGTCCGTGTTTTCTCCGGCGCACCCGACAAACACGATCGCAATGGCTCCGAGCCACAGGTATAAGCCGCCGCGGTTGCGCAGAGGCCTGCGACTGCTGAGGTGATATCGATGAAGAAAATTGCAGTGCTGACCAGCGGGGGCGACGCCGCCGGCATGAACGCGGCGATACGCGCCGTTGTGCGCAACGGAATCAGTGATGGGCTCGAGGTGTGGGGCGTGTCGCACGGTTTTCGTGGGCTCATCGAAGGCAGAATGCGCGTACTCAACCGGCGCGATGTCGGCGGCATCATTCAGCATGGCGGCACCATGCTCGGTAGCGCTCGCTGTCCTGAGTTCAAGACAGAAGAAGGGCGCGACCGCGCGATTCGCGAGCTTCATAGCCGCGGGATTGAAGGCGTAGTCGTCATCGGCGGCAACGGATCGCAGACCGGCGCGGCCAGCCTGGACGCCGCCGGCTTTCCCGTCGTCGGCGTCGCCTCGACGATCGACAACGACCTCTACGGCTCCGATATCACGATTGGCGCGGACACCGCTCTGTCTGTTGCCCTCGAGTCCATCGACCGCCTGAAGATCACCGCGTCCTCACACAACCGTGTTTCTCTGGTCGAGGTGATGGGTCGCGACTGCGGATATATCGGGTTGATGACCGCTATCGCCGGGGGCGCCGAAGCCTTCGCGATCCCCGAGCGACCCACTGACGTGGACGCGATCGCCAGAGTCATCAGTGACGCCTACAAATGCGGCAAGTCCCACGCGATCGTCGTCGTCGCGGAAGGCGCCGACTACAACGCGACCGCCCTTGCGGCTGAGATCAAGAAACGCAATCCGAACGTCGGTTTCGATTTGCGGGTCACCATCCTCGGTCACGTGCAGCGGGGCGGCAACCCCGGGGTCTGCGACCGCCTGCTCGGGACGCGGTTCGGCGCCGAGGCAGCGGACCTCTGTGCGGCCGGGAAGTCGGGTGTTCTGGTGGGCTTGCGAGACGGCAGGATCTGCCATACCCCCTTCGCCGAAGTGCTGGCCGGGAAGAAGACTCTGGATCCTTCGCTTCTTGAACTTGCAGACGAACTGGCCCGCTGAACGGGTGATCCGATCCCGCGCGCGGTAGAGTTTTGTGCTGCGGTGTCGCACACCAACTCAGAGCAGGGTGCAGCCTGCCCTGCGACGGATTCGCGGGCTTGCCCTACATCGTCGGGTGCACGGGTTCGCACAGCCTGTTTGTAGTGCTACGTGACCGCAAAAGTTGCTAACGCCTGAGGCGGGATTTCACTCGGGCTTCTGGAGAATACGTATGGGTCTGCTCGACCGAATATTCGGGGACCGACCGGCAAAGATGCAGCCGGTCCACGTAAACGATAAGAACTTCGACGTCGAAGTCATGCGCAGCGATGTGCCGGTCGTTGTCGACATCTGGGGTGAGAACTGTCCGCCCTGCGCCAAGATGGAGCCGATTATCATGGCCCTCGCCGGCCAATACGAGGGCCGGGTCAAGGTGTGTGAGATGAACGCGCGTCAGAACCCCAAATCGATGCTTCGTTTCAAGATCATGTCCACGCCGACGGTGCTCTATTTTCGCCCCAACGGGCACCTGGTAGAACGGGTCAGCGGTTTTCGGCCGAGGCACTACCATGCCGAGGTTATCGACAACGATCTGCTCAGGCTCGGGCAGGAAACCCTCAAGTAGACTCCGCTGTCGGCAGGCCGGGCCGTCGAAGCCGGCAACCATCCGCTCCGCCGATAGGTGGCACCGAGTGGAAAAACACAGAGGCGACTCGATGGAAATCAGACGATTGGGAGTGATCACCAGCGGCGGAGACTGCGGTGGCCTCAACGCCGTTATCAAGGGAGCCGCACTTGCCGCGCAGGAACACGGCGCCACGCTGCATGTGATCCCAAACGGATACGCCGGCCTCTACAACCTCGTAGATTTCGACGAGCTGGTCGAGCTCACTCCCCGGCGAATTGACGCGGTCTCGGCGTCCCTGGCAGGCTCCGAAGCCGGTCATTCGCGCGTCAAGATCTCGAAGATTTCGGATCCAAACAAGTACGAACGCATCCAGGCAGGCCTGCGAAAGTTCGACCTGGACGGGCTCGTGATCAGCGGTGGCGACGACACGGGAAGCGTCATCGTGGACCTGGCCGAGCATGGGGTCCGCTGTATCCACGCTCCAAAGACGATGGACCTCGACCTGCAGACCTACTCTGTCGGCGCGGACTCAACCATCAGCAGAATCGCAGATATGGCCCGTGACCTGCGAACAACAGGGCGAACTCACAATCGCGTGATGGTTCTTGAGGTCTTCGGCCGCAACGCCGGACACACCGCCTTTCGTGGCGGTATCGGAGCTGAGGCGGATGCAATCCTCATCCCCGAGATCCCGGTCGATTTTGACCTGCTCTATGAGCACATGAAGCAGCGCTACTTCGATCGCATCACAAACAGCGACGTGCGCGCCGGAACCTACCTCATCCTTGTCGCCGAGGGCATGACGGACGCGACCGGGCACGAGATTGTCGACGATACAGCAGAGGTTGACGCCTTCGGTCACAAGCGACTGGCCGGGGCGGCAAAGTATGTATGCAACAAGCTCACAAGGCGCCTGACCGACGACCCGGACGTTCGACTGCGGATGATCGACGCGGGTGTGTTCGTCGAAGGCATCTACGAGATTCCGGAGATCAGGTCGGTGACAAGTGGGCACCTCGTACGTTGCGGGCGCTCATCCGCGTTCGACGTGAACTTCGGCCTTGAAGTAGGCGCTGCCGCCGTCAACCTGCTCGCGCGGGGCATGAGCGGCGTGACCGTTGTCGACGTCCGCGATGGCTACATTCGCTACATGAAGACGGCAGACGCGATCGAGCATCGTCCGGTAGACCTCGACCAGGTGAGCTTTCACGAACATCTCGGCACCTGCTTCGGAAGACCACCCGGCGACTGGAAAGCACGCTTCACCGAAATCGACCACCCGCCACATCGGCACCTCTAGACCGCATCCAGCTCTCGCGTTGTCGCAGTCCGTCAGCAGCCTCGGTTCGTCAGCCCGCAGTTGAAACGCCGGCTTCGCCGCTTTCGCTGTACGGCGGCGGGCGAGACTCTGCGCCCATCCTTCGTGCGCGCAGAATCAGCCAGATGCCCACGCCCATCATGGGCAGGGTCAGCAGCTGTCCCATTGTCGCACCCAGCAGCACGTGTCCGAGGTTCTCGTCGGGCTCGCGGAAGAACTCCACGACGAAGCGGCCGATCCCGTAGCCGACCAGAAAGACACCGATCAGCATGCCGGTGCCGTTCTTCTTCATCCAGCGCGCGCGGACGATGTTGATCACGACAAAGAGCACCAGGCCCTCGAGCACCGCCTCGTAGAGCTGGCTCGGGTGTCGTGGCACGTCTCCAGCACCGGGAAACACCATGCCCCAGGCGACGTCCGTCTCTCGACCCCACAGCTCGCCGTTCGCGAAGTTTGAGAGGCGCCCGAAGAAGATGCCGATCGGTGCTGCTGCGGCGATCTCGTCGCCAAAAGCAGTGAAGTTGATCTTATAGAATCGGGTGAAAAGTATGGTCGCGACGATCACACCGAGCACGCCGCCGTGAAAGGACATGCCACCCTGCCACATCTGAAAAATCTCCCCGGGATGCTCGGCGAAGTACCCCAGATTGTAGAAGACTACGTACCCGATGCGGGCGCCAAGCAGCACGCCGCCGGTGCACCAGATCAGGTAGTCGTAGGCATGATCCGGCTTGTACACCGCGTCGGGATCACGACCGCGCCGGCTCAGTATGAACATGCCGATCAGCAGGCCGACCAGGTAGGACAGGGCGTACCAGCGAACCTGGAGAGGGCCGACCTCAAACGCAACGGGCTTGAGGTTCGGGTATTGCAGCGCGGCGAGCAGAGCAGTCATGTGCGACGCTTTACACGAAAAAGGGTTCAGGTGAACACGAACACAAGCTGCGCGAAGCCGGCGACCATCCCCAGGACAGCGCCGATCAGTACCAGCTTCCACTCGTCTTCCTGGAAAGCGGGGCGCAACAGCTCCTGAAACTCGCGCGGGGAGAGGGAACGCATGCGGGTCAACAGCATGTCGTTGATCACTTCACGGCGACCCTCGGCGAATACCGGATCGTTGAAGGGCCCTTTGGACACTTCGATGACCTTGGCCGTGATCGCCTCTTTGATACTCGCGATGCGTTCGGCGACGATCGGGACGTCCACTGCCTGTCGCGCGGCGCTGGTCGTGTCGTCGACAAGGGAATCTACGTGAGCCGCGATCAGGCGCCGAGTTTCGTCCGCCCGCGAACCGCGCAGCATCGCATCGAAGAGGTTTCGTACCGTGATCACCTCTTCGGTGACGATGCGACACCAGATTGCTGACGCCTCGTTCTGACGCTTCAGGAAGATGCCCTGCAGCCTGATGGGGCCGAGCTGAATCGGGTCAACGGGTCGAAAGATGATGTTCAGTGCGATCCAGTTGGTGGCCCAGCCGACCACCAGGCCGAAGAGGGGTAACACCCACCACTTTGGCAGGAACATCCACACCACCATCTGAACGAGCCCGAAGAGCAGTCCAAACGCGAAGCCGGAGTTGACGATGAATTTGAACTCCTTTTCACCGCATTCAAGGAAGATTCGATTCAGCAGACGGCGGTTCTTCTTGAGGTGGCTGACCACCATCTCCTTCATGTCCAGCAGGTCTTCAATGTTGTGCTCCACTTCGTCCATCAGCGACGAAACAAACTCGGGCAACGAGCGGCGGACGCGCTCGTAGATGACTTCCTTCGCGCGCTCGGGAAGCAGTTTGTACAACCGTGGATACTCCGCAAAGAGGATGTCGCGTGTGTACCAGGGCACCCACGGATCAAAGCTCGCGGCGATGTGCGCCGCGATGACGTCAGGCTCCAGCTGTGCGGTAATCTCGCTGAGGCTTCCCAGCTTCGCCAGCGTCGAGTCCACAACATACTCCGCCATCTTCTCGGCTTTCGACGGGATGATGCCCTGCCAGCCGAGATAGGGCGGAATCCCGATGAAATGCACCGGGAAGAATGTGAACTGGATCGCGAGCCAGTTGGTCGACCAGCCGACAAGCGCCGCGACAAGAGGAATGCTTGCGTATTGCCAGAAGCCGGAGCTCGCCAGGAAGTCGAATGACATGGTTACGCGCGCACCGTGTGCACGTTCACCGGTACACCGGACAGCGCCGAGGTCCCTGTCAGGCTGTCGTGAAAGGACGCGTCCGTCAGGTCGTTGATGCTCGCGCCCCCTGTCGTGTTTGCGACGGCCAGCTTCGCGCCCTTGTCCGCGTGGCCCCAGCCGTGGGGCATGCTTACCACGCCGGGCATGATGTCGCGGGTGAGTGTGACGGTGACATCGACGCTTCCGGTCCGCGACGACACACGTACGAGGTCGTTGTTCTTGATGGAGCGACTACGCGCGTCTTTGGGGTTCATGAGCAACGTGCACCCGGGCTTCCCCTTCGTGAGTCGCCTGGAGTTGTGCAGCCAGGTGTTGTTGCTGCGCAAGGTGCGTCGCCCGATGAGTTTCAGGTGCGGGCCGGTATCGCGGGCGAGTGACTTCTCGAGCCGCGGGATGTCGCCCTGATAGACGTCCGGGGCGACGTCGATGCGACCGTCTTTCGTTTGGATGGCATCTGCAGCTCGGCTCTCAAGAGGGCCGAAATCGATGCCGTGTGGCGCCGAGATCAATGTGCTCAGCGAGAGGTCGTTTTCATGGCCGCGCCGAAACGATCCATAGGGTCCGCATCGCAGCGCCAGGTCGAGCAGGCGTGCTGCACCGAGGCTCGACAGGCGGTCCAGGGCGGCTGCCGATACTCGGCCCTTGAGTGTGCGGCGTCGACGATTGATCGCTGCCGCAATCCCCAGGAGGTTCTGCCAGTCTTCTTTGGAGTCCGGCTCCGCAGCGAAGAGAGGCTGCGAGTACTTCGCAGTATTCCGGACCCCGAGGGCGTGAAAGACCAGGCCGTAGTGATCCCGCTCCAGAGGGGACGGTGGCGGAAGAATCCACTCGGCATGGCTGCTGGTCGCAGTCACGTACATGTCGAAAGACACCATGGATTCGAGACCATCGAGCGCCGCAGCGAGTCGCTTGCCGTCCGGGGTCGAGAGCACCGGGTTGCCGGCGATGGTGAACATCATCCGAATCCGGCCCTCGCCGGGAGTGTCGATTTCGGTCGCGATTTCTGAGGCCGGGAACTCGTCGTTGAACTCCGGTCTGCCGTTGACGCGGCTGTGTCGACGCCCGAAGTGGCCCTTCTGCCCCAGCAACCCGGCAACGGCGGCGAGGTCGACGGCGGGTCGCCCGAACATGATGCCGCCGGGGCGGTCGAAGTTTCCGGTGATGATGTTGATCGCGTAGAGCAGCCATGCGGCCAGGCCGCCGAACTCCTGCGTTGAAGTTCCCAGCCGCCCATAGACGATGGCGCTGTCAGCGGTCGCGATTTCACGCGCCAGCCTGTGAATCGTCTCCGCGTCGATACCTGTGGCTTCGGCCACGCGCGCGGCGGGAAATCGACGAGCAGTCGCCGCGAGCATTGGCAGGCCGTCGACGTAGTCTCGCCAGGGGCCCTCATCGATGAGGTCTTCGCAGAACAGAACATCGATGATTGCGAGGAGCAGGGCTGCGTCCGTACCGGGGGTGATGAACAGGTGCTCGTCCGCCAGTCGCGCGGTCTCGGTTCGGCGCGGATCAATCACGACGACGCGTCCGCCGCGTTTGCGAATCTTCTGCAGACGCTCGTTGACCCCCGGTGCGGTCATGATGCTGCCGTTCGATACTGCGGGGTTCCCGCCGATGATGACCATCATGTCGGTGCGGTCGATGTCGGGTACGGGAAACACCACCTGGCCGCCAAAGAGCTCCAGCGCCGCAAACATGTGCGGGAGCTGGTCACAAGAGGTTGCTGAGAAGCGATTGTGGGTGCCGATCGAGAGGTAGAATGGCATCGCGGCCAGAATCGCGGAGTAGCTGTGGGCTGTCGGATTGCCCGAATAAATGCCGATGGAATTCGGGCCGTGACGCTCCTGTATGCTCACAACACGCTCGGCAATCGCGTCCCATGCTTCTTCCCATGTGGTCTCGACCCACTCCCCGTCGACGCGCCGTACAGGGCGCCGCAGTCGGTCCGGATCTTCGTGGATATCCTTCAGGCCATAGGCCTTGGGGCAGATGTGACCACGGCTGAGCGGATCGTGCTCGTTGCCGCGGATCTTCAGCACCTTCTCGCCGTCGTGCTCAATCACGAGGCCACACAACGCCTCGCAGATGTTGCATGTTCGATAGTGCTTCATTGTCGTTCTCCCACGGCAGGTCAGAGGCACAGTCTACCTGTGTGGCCGCCGAGCTAGAAGCAGCACGGTACCGGACTCGGAATGGGCGGCCTGCGACACCCGTTGGAGTACACCGAGCGTGAAGTCGAAGGGGCGACTCGGGTATGCGCCGCACGCGGCGTTGTTCGGGCGCGACCGATCGCTGCCGGCGCCGTACTGGGACACGCCGGGACGGACGAGTATAGGGCAGGCAGGCAGGAGGTACGATGCGCGGAGCCGCTTCGGTAGCAGGGTTTGAGCTGGCACGGGGCCTGAGGTCACGCGCAGCGATTGGCGTAGTGCTGGTCTACGTCATCGTTTCGGCAGGCATGTGCTTTCTGATGACGGCGACGGTCGCAGGCACCGCAGATACCCTGCGGAACAGCGCCGGCGTCGACATGACTTCGCAGGAGCTGCTCGAGAGCGCGCTCAGCGAGTCTGTGGAACAGCTGGTCGACAAGCCCGGGCTGCAACGGGGTATGCTGGGCGTCTCGCCGGTCGCGCTCTTCTTCGGCTGGACGTCACTGTCTCTGATTCCGCTGCTCGTACTGCTCACGTCAGCGGCGTCGATCACCGGTGAGATCGCGACAGGTGCTGCGCGCTTTGCCCTCGTCCGAGTCGATCGGGCGTCATGGATTCTCGGTAAGTACGCCGGCCAATTGGCATTGACCGCTATCGGGCTCGCCTTCGGCGCAGTTGCCGCGTGGCTGGTGTGCCTGATTCGCCTGCCTGAGCTCGCCGGCATCGAAGCCCTTGTATCGCTGCTTCGCGTCGGTTTTCGCGTCCTGATCTTCGCCGCCCTCTGGTTGGGCATCTACATGGGGGCATCCCTGTTCACCCGCCGACCCATGCTCGCGCGCCTGCTGTGCCTCGCGATATGGGTTGGAATCGGGGTCGCCACGGGCATCGTCGCGTGGATGGCAGCGGACGGCGCTCCGGCCCTCGGTGAGGCGGCTTCATGGCTGACGCCGCGCCGCTGGCGCCTGTACCTTTGGAGCGACGACCTGCTGCCACGTGCTGCCGCGTTCTGCGCGTGTCTCGCCGCCGCCGCGCTTTCACTGGGCGTGGGATTCTCCTGGTTTCGTACGAGGGACGCATGAGCGCACTGCGGCTACGAAACGTCACAAAGTCCTACGGAGCCAACGTTGCGCTCGCCGGATTGAGCTTCGAAGTCCCGAGCGGAGGTGTGTGCGGGCTCGTCGGCCCCAACGGCGCAGGCAAGACAACCACGATGGGCATCGTCGCGGGGTTGATTCGGCCGGATGCAGGCGACGTTGATGTACTTGGCGCCGGCCCATTCTCCCACGCGACGCACGCCGGACGGGTTTCGATTCTACCTCAGGATTGCGAGCTGGACCCGCACCTCAGCATCGTCAGCCTTCTGACCTGGCTGGGGCGCCTGCAGGGCATGGCGCCGCCTGACGCTTCCCGCGAAGCCGTGAGCGCACTTGAGCGGGTCGGCCTCAACGAACGCCGAAACTCCAGAATTCGTGAGCTGTCCCATGGCATGCGCCGACGCGTGACGCTGGCGCAGGCGCTGATCGGAAGTCCTGAGCTGGTGATTCTCGATGAGCCCACCAGCGGGCTCGATCCGGAGCTCGTGGTGCGCATGCGCGAGCTCTTTCGGGAGCAGGGCGCCCGAAGCACGCTCATCATTTCGTCGCACGTCCTCTCTGAGCTTGAGGCAGTCTGCGACAGTGTCGTCTTCCTCGAAGCCGGGCGCTGCGTCTGGTCAGGCGCCCTCGACGAGGTCACCGGTGCCGGCGCGAGGGTGCAGATCCTGTTCGCGGAAGCGGTCTCGCCGATTCGGCTGCCCGTCGAAGTGACCTGCGACTGGCAGCCGCAGAGCCTCGCGATCAGCATTCCGCCCGATCGTAGCGTCGCCGAGGTGAACGCGGCGGTGCTGCCGGCGCTGCTCGCGGCAGGAATGCCGATCGCCGAAGTACGGCGGGGGCAGAGCCTCGAAGCCTCATACCTTGAGATCGCGGGGCGTGGAGCCTGAGAGGAGAGTCGGCGAGCTATTGCCGCCGCTTTCGGTTCACAGCCGGGTTGTAGCAGACACCCGGCATGCCCAACATCTGCGGCACCACGCACTGATTGCAGCTCTCGCACAGGGTGGGCTCGTCGTTCGGATTTTCGTTGTCGAGAAGACGCCGTGCCAGGGCAGGTTCCGCATAAAAGGGGCGACCCAGGCCCACCACGTCGCACACACCTGTTTGGAGCAGCGTATCGATCTCGGCGCGCGTGCGAATGCCGCCGACGCCGAATACCGGAACGTCGACTGCGTTTCGCACAGCTGCGATCAGATCACGGTTCCAGACCGGCTCGAAGGGGTATCGTTGCGCAGCGAGACGGAAGCCCGCGCGCAGCGTCTGGTAGCGAAAGGCCGAGCCGGCGAACTCCCTCAGTCGCGGCGCAACGTTGGGGTGGGTGAAGGATCGGGCCGGGTAATCGCCCCGGCAGATTGCGGTGTTCGGCAAGACGTCTGCGGCCGCCGGCGTGATCGCAACGAAGCCGGCGGATTCCGCGATGCGCGCGATCTCCACACCCTCCGCGGCGGTGATTCCACTGCCTGCTGGGGAGCGTTCGAGGGCGGCGTACTTGAGCAGAACCGGAAACTCCGGGCCCGCGCTCTTCGCGATCGCCTCTCGAATCTCGATCAGGATCTGTGCGCGGCCGGCTACGCTGCCACCGTATCGGTCCTGTCGTCGGTTGAAGCTGCGACTGAGGAACTGGTGCAGCAGCTTCGCGTTGGAGGCCGCGAGCTGCACACCGTCGTAGCCTGCCTCCCTCGCAGCGAGGGCCGCACCGGAAAAACGCTGGATCAGCGCCTCAACGTCTGCAGTCGACGCGACGTGCACGCCGGATTGAAAAGGCCGAAGCCATAGCGGCGGTGGACTCACTGCGAGAGGAGCACGCGTGCGCCGCCGCTGCCACTCTTCGCTCCAGGACTCCAGGGCATAGATGCCGCCGTGCCCGAGCTGAATCACGATCGCCGCGCCTTCCTCGTGCACTGCATCCGTCATTACTCGCATCGGAGCCAACTCCGAAAAGTCGGCCAGGCACGCCATCCCCGGTGAGGTCCGCCCCTCGGCTTCGACGACGGTGTTGCCCTGAATGATCAACCCGACGCCGGCCCGAGCATTCGGTACAAAGTGCTTCGCCAACACCTTCGCAGGATCTCGCACGCTCCCTGCACCTTCAAGTACCGGTGCGCGGTAGAGGCGATTTCGCAGGC
>JAUICO010000065.1 GCA_030427825.1 bacterium
CGCAGGCAACTTCCCTTGTGCCGCGTGCCGCGTGCACTATGCAGCCAGTTCGTGTGGAGGGTGTGCGAATCATGTCAGTCTTGGAATCCGAAGAATTTGCAGATGTCAGAGCGCTGCGGGCAGATTTCCCCCAACTGCGCCGCGAGATTCACGGTCAACCGCTCGCGTATCTGGACACGGCGGCCACGAGCCTGAAACCGCAGGCCGTAATTGACCGCATATCGCGTTTTTACAGCTGGGAGTACGGCACTGTGCGTCGCGGCGTGTACACTCTGTCGCAGGAAGCCACCGCGATGTTCGAAGGGGTACGGGCACAGGCCGCCCGCTTTCTCGGCGCGGCTTCTGCCAACGAGATCGTGTTTGTGCGCGGTGTCACCGAGGGCATGAACCTGCTCGCTCACACGTTGGGCAGCTCTCTGGGCGAAGGCGACGAGATCCTGATCACAGAGATGGAGCACCACGCGAACATCCTGCCCTGGCAGCTCGTCGCGCAGCGCACCGGCGCCCGCATCGTCGTCGCAGAGATCGATGAACGCGGGAATCTTCGTCTCGACGACCTCGCCGCAAAGCTCAGCGACCGCACGCGCATCGTTTCAGTCGTGCACGTTTCAAACGCACTCGGTACCGTGAACCCTGTCGCAGAGGTCGCCAAACTGGCGGCCGGCGTCGGCGCGAAGATGATTGTCGACGGCGCGCAGTCCGCGCCGCACCTGCCGATCGACGTGGCGGCCCTGGGGTGCGACTTCTACCTCTGTTCCGGTCACAAGATGCTCGGACCTACCGGTGCGGGACTGCTCTGGGGTCGCGCCGCGTTGCTCGCTGAACTGCCACCTTTCATGGGCGGCGGAGAGATGATCGACCACGTCACCTATGAGACGTCGACCTACGAGGATCCCCCCCATCGCTTTGAACCCGGTACGCCGGCCATTGCCTCGGTCATCGGCCTCGGGGCTGCGATGACCTACCTTGAGGCGATCGGCATGGAGCGCCTGCACGCCTGGGACCGGGAGCTGGTTGCGTACGCTACCGAGGCGATGAGCGAGGTACCGGCGCTTCGATTCTCCGGAGATCCGGACACGCGCAGCGGCCTGGTGCCGTTCACAGTGGAAGGCGTGCACCCCTTTGATCTTGGTACCCTTCTCGACCACCATGGGGTCGCGATTCGCGTCGGGCATCACTGCGCACAGCCGCTGATGCGACGATTGGGCGTACCGGCGACGGCGCGCGCGTCATTCGGCGCGTATACCAACCGTGAAGATATCGACCGATTTGTCGTCGGATTGCGCGAAGTCTGCGACATGTTGCTGTGAGAGCCCGATGCGCGTCCCGCCGCGCAGGCCCAAAGGAAAGCTGAGAATCGAATGAGTGAGACTATCGCCCAGAAGCAGGACGCGCTGACCGCAGAGTTCGCCGAGCTCTCTGATTGGCGGCAACGCTATCGTGAGATCATCGCGATCGGGAAAGCGCTCCCTGAGCTCGACGAGGAAAAGCGCGCAGATCAATTCAAAGTACGCGGCTGCCAATCGCAGGTCTGGTTGCACGCAGAACTTGATGGCGGCGTGATTCGCTTTGAAGGCGACAGCGACGCGGCCATCGTACGTGGCCTGGTAGCGCTCGTATTGCGCGTATTCTCCGGGCACTCACCCGCCGAGATCCTGGCTTCTGATGTGACCTTCGTCGACGCGATCGGACTCAGCGAGCACCTGTCCCAGACACGCTCGAATGGCCTCTCTGCGATGCTGAAACAGATCAAGATGTACGCCGCAGCTTTCGCCGCCGTATTGGCGCGCTCCGGCGCTGATGAGGGCGCCTGATGACGCCGATGATTGCCCTGTACGCATTGGCGGCCGCCGCGGTGGTATCTGTCACCACGCTCGGCCTGCTGGTGTTGTTCACGGTGATCCCGAACCCCATACGCACCATGCAGCGCGGAGCAGACCCGTTGCGGTGGGGCATCGCTCCCAACGAGCTGCGTTTGTCCGACGGATGCGCCGCGTGGTTCGTACCGAACGAAGCGTCTACGCGGGCGGTGCTGATCGTCCATGGCCGGAGCAGAGACAAAAGCTTCACCCTGCCCCTCATCTCGCGCCTCGCCTCCCACGTGAACGTGCTCGCAATCGACCTGCCCGGGCACGGCGATTCGCCGGGCACCCTGTGCACCTTTGGCGTCCGAGAGCGAGACGCTATCGGAACAGCCCTGGACTGGCTGGAAGAGCGCGGCTTTCAACGGATCGTCCCCATCGGTTTTTCCATGGGCGGCGCGTCGATCCTGATGCACCTCGGCCGGGTGTCGCACCCGGCGGTGGACGGCGTGGTCACGGTGGGTACCTACGACTCCATCGAGCGTGTGTTCGAGCGCGTGGCCCGCAGCCTGCTGCTGCCGGTGAGCCTCGCGCAGCTGGTGCTGCGTATCAGCGGGCGTATCGCGGGCTTTGAGCCCGGTCGCGTACGTCCGGTCGACGCCGTCGCCGGGATTCCGGTCCCTCTGCGGGTTCTGCACGGCGATCGCGACCACCTTGTCCCTGTGGACAGCGCCTACGCTCTCGCGGCGGAGTGTTCCGATGAGCGAACCCTCTTCATCTACGAGGGTGGTCACGAAGAGCCGAACAACCCGGTGGTCCAACGTGAAATCCTGACCTTTATCGCGAGCCTGGACGACCGCCTCGATCGCCCTACGGTGCACTGAGCAGATGGGTTCAGGCGTAGCGCTTCGCATCAACACATGGGCCGCCGAGCCCATGGTGAGCTACGAGCGTGACGTGCGCGCAGAGTGCTCACTGTGCGGCCACGAGTACACGCAGAGGCGCTGGCTCGAGACACCGCTTCATTCGATCTCCTGCTCACTGTTGAATCGACTCGCCCTGGCCGACCCGGGACTCGAAGCGGAGTGCGAACAGTGCGGCGAAGACCTGACGGATGAAGAGGTCACGGCAGCGATCCTTCGCTGGGCCTTTCCCTCCGGGGAAGGTGTCTGCGAGCACCTGCGACTGCGCGAGCGAAGCTACTGGCAGCTCCTGCCCCTTGAGAAGTACGACCCCCAGGCGTTGCCCGCCTGGAGCGGGCGCGACGACCTCTCCGCGGTGGAGTGCGAACGCATCGACGAGGCGACCGTGCTGCGCTGCTTCGGCCGGCCACTCAATCCGAAGGCGGTCGTCCTGCACAGCGTCCGCGCACATCCAGCGGAGCCCGCAGCCTTCTCGATCGGCGGCGGGCTCAGCCTGCACCTCACACCCGCCGGCTCCGAGTTCGACGTTCGCGATGGAGAGAGCGCCCGGCGTATCGCGGCGGCAGGCGAATTGACAGCGAAGCAACCGGGAAGCCAACTTGGATGGCTGCGTCGCGACCTTGCGCCGTTGAGCGATTTCGACATCTGGGTCGTCGTCTCACACGTCGACGTCGAAGACGCGCTGCAGATCGTGGCTGCGGAATTGCCCTTCGAGGCCGCCTTCGAAGCCGAAGGCACCACACGTGTGCTTCGCATCGTCGGCGCAGCGGCTTCGGATGAACCGCGCTTTGATCTGGATGGAATCGCCGGAGAGGCGGCGTCGACCGTGCTGTGTGCGGCAGACGCGGCGCGCCTGGAGTTTGATCGAGCCTTTCAGCTGCTCAGCCACGGTACACACGAAGATGAGGGCTACGGCGGCGATGTTGAGGTCGGCGAATGAGTGTATGGATCAACGGTAACGCGGTCGACCCCGCGATCTGCACGTCTGTCACGGTGCCGCCCCTGCTGTTTGGTGATGCCGGCCTGGAGACCTGTCGTGTGCACGAAGGCAGGGTCATGAGCGCCGCCCTGCACGCAGATCGACTGACGCGAACCCTGCAGTCGCTGCACCTCGCGAACGCGTCGATTCGGTCGCGCATTGATGCGACCTTTTCCGCGGTCGCCGCTTGCGGGCAGAGCGGCTGCCTTCGGGTGCTTGCCGGCGACTTCGGAGAAGCGGATAGCGACGAGACCGACGATACGCTGGATGTAATCGGCCTGCTCAGTGCGTGGACCGAGCCCTCACAGCAGGCATACGAACGCGGCGTGGTGCTGGTGCCTTCGACGATCCCACATCCGGGGCTTATTACACCGGGCAAAACCTGCAGTTACGCGTGGTCGCGGGCCGCTCTGCGCGAGGTCCGTGAGCTGGGTGGCGACGAAGCGCTATTGCTTCGGGACGGCGCGGTTGTTGAGGCGTCGACTGCCACGATCATCTGGTCCGAGGGCGGACAATGGTGGCAGCCGCCACCGGCCGGGCGCATCGAGAGCACGACCCTGATTGAGCTCGAAGCCCGCGGATACGAGGTGCAAGTCGGCGAATGCGACACCGGTCGTCTTGTCGCTGCGGATGAGGTCCTGCTCTTGAGTTCCCTGCGCCTGGTTCGCGGAGTGGCGCGCCTGGGCGAGCGCCTGTGGGACAACCCCGACCGCAGCGCCTACTCCATGCGCGCGGCGCTGCTGAGCCCGCTGTGAAACTCAGCGTTGCGTCACGGCCGATTCCCGGCACGATCGCAGACTACTCGCAGCTTCTTGAGGGCGGTGACGTAGTGTGGCTGGACTCGGTGATGGGCCGGGCCGGGCTCGGCGAGCGCTCTCTGCTGGCGTTGCGTTTTCGTGAGGTGCTGCGAGTCGAAGGCGGGCAGTGTCGCTTCGAGGCCCCGGACGGTGTGGTGTTTGAGTGCGCCGCCGACGCCGATTTCTTCGATCGCGCGGACGCAAACCTGCGTGCGTGGGCTGCCGCCGGCGGAACGGAGGCGCCCGGACAGGTCGGCTATCTCTCCTACGAGTTTGCGTCGATCGCAGACCCGGGCATTCCTGCGCGACCGTCGGTGGATGGACTGCCGGATGCGTGGTGCGCCCACGTCGAGGCCGCGCTCGTTGAAGACCGACGGGGACTTCGGGTCGTGGTCGTCGACGTCTGCGCCGCAAGCGCGGCGGCGAATGCGGAGTCCCTTGAACGCGAGATTCGTGCCACGGGCGCAATCTGTCCTGCACCAGAACCCCTTGAGCGCGTCTCGGTATCGGACGGCGACCTTCACCGCGCAAATGTGTCGAATATCCTGGACGCGATCACCGCCGGTCGCGTGTTCCAGGGCTGCTATACTTTTGCGATCCCATTTCGACGACCCGAATCGCTGGCCGCGCACTACGTTGCCCTGCGCAGCCTGAGTCCCGGCGACTTCGCTGCGTATCTCAAGGTGGGCGATGTGGAGTTGGCTTCCAGCAGCCCGGAGCGCTTTCTGTCGATCCGCGACGGCGAGGTCGTCGCGAGGCCAATGAAGGGCACCCGTGCCAGAGTGCGGGGTCGCGAGTTATTCGACGCGGACGCGCTACGAGCAGACGAAAAGGACCGCGCCGAGAATGTCATGATCGTGGACCTCCTGCGCAATGATCTGGGTCGCGCCTGCGTGCCCGGGACGGTGGCGGTGACTTCGCTGTTTGAGGTCGAAGTGTACGAGACCGTGCTCCAGATGACGTCGACGGTTCGCGGTCGCCTCGCGCCGCAGCAGGGGCCGTGGTCCGTCGTACGCGCAGCTTTTCCGCCGGGTTCGATGACCGGCGCGCCAAAGGTCGAAGCCTGCCGCATGCTGCAGGAGCTCGAAGCAGGTCCGCGGGGACTCTACGCCGGCTCCCTGATGTGGCTGGGATACGACGGCCGCGCAGAGCTCAGCGTCGTGATTCGTTCTTTCCAGGCGGTGGGCGATGAGATCTCCTGGAGTGTCGGTGGGGGCATCGTCGCCGACTCTGAGCCGCAGAGCGAGTGGGAAGAAGCACTGCTCAAAGCATCGCCGGCCTTTGCGCTGAGCGCCCCAGCCCTCGAGGGGCAGCCCGACTAGGGAGCCGGCGGCGGGGGCTGCAGCTCGCGATAGTTGTCCGGCGTCGGGTCCAGACTCGGGTCCGGCGTGAAGTCCTCAGACGGCGGCACGTACTCGTCCAGCAGCAGCCTCATGTAGCCAACGGCGGTCTCAACTTCGATGCCGACAGGGACCCGGTTTGCGTCAAGTGAGACGTAGGCACGCCCGACCTCTTCGACCGCGTCGCGGACCGTGTACACCGGCGGGAGCACAGTGGTGTCCGCTGCCCATGGCAGTGGGTGGTCTGAGTTGAGTACGCCGGCGTACATGACCACTTCGGCGCTGCGAATGTGCCCGAGCGGCGTGTAGAAGTCGCGATGATCCGAGATACGCATTGTCAGCTGGCGCAGCTTCCATCCGTCGAAGATGTACACAATGTACTCGTTGCCGATGCTGAGATCCTGTGTGCGCAGCTCGTAAATCCATGAGATCGCGTCGTGCACGTCGCTGGGAATGTAGCGCTCCCAGTCACGGGTGCTCCCGTTGTCGTCGATCTTTGTGACATCGCCGACGAAGGTGTCGCGGTTGAACCGGACCTGGTAAACCCGCGTGTCGCCTTTGTCGTTCAGCGTCTTCTCGCCGTACACGGGCAGCATCGTCGCCGGGTCGAGGTAGGCAAAGCCGCCGTAACTGAACTCATAGATGGCAGCAAAGATGCCGGTGCTTGCACACAGACCCTGCACGGGAATCGTGACGCCGACGGACTCCACATCGGTCGGATATCCGGCGCTGAGAGCGCATCGTGCCGCCTGCGAACCGAGGACTTCGACAGAGTAGAAAATCTCTTCGCCGTACCAGCGGAATCGCTCGAAGGCGGAGTCGCCGGACAGCTGAGGTACAGTCTCGACTTCCTCAACTGCAACGTCCGCATCCGCAGACTCTGTGCTCCGGTCCGCGGCTTCCTGTGCGGACGCCAGGAAGGCGACCATGCCGGCGGTAGCGAAAGTGATGGCTGCGGCGGCGCTCTTGTATCGGAACTCACTCAACGTAGGTCTCTGCTGTTTCGGTGTGCTGGGCATGGCGCCGTCCGCTTCTGATTCTACGCGAAAAGCGCCTCAGTGCGAAGCATACAGGTAGTGCGTGTCGCGGTCGCGGCAAACGCGGGACGAATCGCGAGGTCGGCGGGCACTCGTGCGGCGCCCCGGCCGGCCGATTCCCGGCTGCGGGTGGCGCCGAGTTGCCGGCGGTCGCCTTGCCGGATAGCCTGAGGCTCTAACGACATCCCGGACAGCCAATGATTCAGCTACTCCAACGTGGCGCGTATGTTTCGCTCTGCATTCTGCTCTGCGCTGCGTGCGCGGAGACGGGACCCGAAAGCACTGATCTGCAGAGACGCGCTTCGGCCGGTGCCGAAGATCCCTGCGGCGACGGCGTCCTCGACGAAGGCGAGGAATGCGACGACGGCACCGAGAACAGCGACGAGGACGCGGACGCCTGCCGCACCGACTGCACGAATCCACGCTGTGGCGACACGGTGATCGACCGCGCCGAGACCTGTGACGACGGCGACGCAGACGACGCTGACGGGTGCAGCGCATCGTGCCTCGAAGAGGCGGGCTGGAGTTGTGAAGAGAAGCTGTGCAACGCCGACACCTGCCAGGATCTGAGTGCGTCATTGTGCACGCCGGTCTGTGGCGATGGCATGATCCTGGGCCACGAGGCGTGTGACGATGAAAACGGCGAGCCCGGCGACGGCTGCTCCAGCGCCTGCTTCGTCGAGGCGGGATTCGAGTGCGACGACGAATCACCGTCGAACTGTTCGCCGGTATGCGGCGACGGTGTCCTGTACGGCACGGAGGAGTGTGATCTGGGCACCAACCCCGGACCGGGCTGCTCCAGTGCCTGCGACGTCGTGCCCGGCTACGATTGCACTGACGAGGTCGACTGTTCCGGGCCGGGGCCCGGGTGCACCGTCTCAACGCTGCGCTGCGAACCTGTCTTCGGCGACGGCGTCATCACCGAGCTGGAGCAGTGCGATGACAACAACCGTATCAATGATGATGGCTGCACCAATCTGGGCAACGTGCGTCCGGGGTACACCTGCACAGGCGCTCCGTCCGTGTGTTCGACCACATGTGGAGACGGTATCGTGGCGATCGCGCCCGCTGACTCTACGTCGGACCTGCGGGAGAACTGCGACCCCGGGCCCGAGCCCGGCCCCGATTTCGTCGGCTGTGGCGAAGAATGCCGAGTTGAGGCCGGGTACGTCTGCGCTCGGGAGCTTCGTTGCGTCCTTGATCCGGAGCGCATGTGCTACCCGATCACCCTGTCCTGCGCGACCGAATGCGGCGACGCCGTCACCGCCGGCGACGAAGAATGCGATGACGGAGCCGGCGAAAACGGTGACACCCCGGGCGCCTGCCGAGCCGATTGCACCGCGCCCTTTTGCGGCGACGGAATCCTGGATCCCGGTGAGGCGTGTGATGACGGCGTTGGAAATGGAAACACGGATCCCGCTACCTGTTCCTTGATCTGTGGCGTGCGAACCTGCGGCAACGGAGTGGAGCAGTCCGGTGAGGAGTGTGACGACGGAGCGAACAACTCGGACACCGAACCGGACGCGTGTCGCAGAAACTGCCTTGCGGCCTTCTGCGGTGATGGCGTCATCGACCTCGATGAGGCGTGTGATGACGGCGCGCTGAACTCCAACACCGCGGTGGGACGCTGTCGCGAAGACTGCACGCAACCCACATGCGGCGACGGCGTCGTCGACCCCGGCGAGGCCTGTGACGATGGAGTCGACCGTAACCTTGATGATGGACTCGGCACCTGCCGCAGCAATTGCGTTCTGCCGAGCTGTGGCGACGGAACCTACGATCCCGGTGAGGAGTGTGATGATGGCAACGACAGCGCCGGCGACGGTTGCTACAACTGCGCGATCGAGACAGGTTGGGACTGCGCCCTCAGCGCGTGCGAGTCGGTACCCGGCACCGACGAGTCCATCTGTACGGTGGAGCCCTGCGTCGAAAAATGTGGCGACGGAATCCGCGTCGGCGCCGAAGAGTGCGACGCCGGCGATGATAACGACAACAGCACCGCCAACGCCTGTCGCACAGATTGCACCGACGCACGGTGCGGCGACCGGGTCATCGACGCCGGCGAGGAGTGCGATGCGGGCGGCCCGACGGTCACCTGCAGCGCGATGTGCACCGCGATCGGACCGATGTGTGGAAACGGGCTGCTCGAAACGGAGATCGGCGAAGAATGCGACAACGGCGACGGCAACAGCGACACCAGCCCGAACACCTGCCGCACGGATTGCAGCTTCCCTTTCTGCGGTGACGGGGTCGAGGACAGCGGCGAAGAGTGCGACAACGGCGCGCTCAACCGCGAGCTTCCCAATCGCTGCAGAACCGACTGCAGGAACCCCATCTGCGGCGACGGGATTATCGACAACTTTGAATCCTGCGACGACGGCGATGACAACAGCGACACGATGCCCGATCGCTGTCGCGAGGATTGCCTGCCGTCCCAGTGCGGAGACGCGGTGGTCGACAGTGATGAAGAGTGCGACGACGGGAACATTGCGGGCGGCGACGGTTGCTCGCAGTCCTGTCGACGGGAAGAGGAGGGCGTCTGCGGCGACGGATTCGTGCAGAGCGGAGAGATCTGCGACGACGGGGCAAACAACAGCGACGACGAACCCGATGCCTGTCGTGAGAACTGCATGCCCGCGCGTTGTGGCGACACGGTCGTAGACGCTGCAGAGCAATGCGACGACGGCAACACGAGCTCCGGCGACGGTTGCTCGGCTGCGTGCAACATCGAAGGTGGCGGCGATACCGGCGTTGACAGTGATACCGGCGGTGGTGACGGCGGTGGCGACGACGGCTGCCGGACCACACAGGGGTCCGGCACCGGCCTTCTCTCTGTGGCGCTTCTGCTTGGCCTGTGTGTGTCACGGCGTCGGCGCTAGAGGAGAGCTGAGGGCGCTTCGCGACACGTTGTGTGGGCCCTGACCCGGTGTGTGGACCATGAAGAGTCCTGTTGGACCCTGAACGCGGCTCAGTCGCGTGTGTTTGGTCGCATGTGGCGCTATCAGGCTGTGGCCTGACAGCGCCTCTTAGTACTGCACCGCGTCACCGAAGAGCTGGTCGAGCAGTACCTGAAGCGCCGCGTCGTCTGCGAATGACAGAGAGATTGTCCCGCTCCTGTCCGGTGCCTGCCTGATCACCGCGCGTGTGCCGAAGTGTTCACGCAGTCGGCGTTCCACCGCCTGCAGCTGGGGCGAACGCGCGGCCTCTGGCGCCGCTTCGGGCTTCTTCTTCGGCGTCGGGATTTCAGGCGACAGGTCCCGCGCCTCACGCTCGGCGCGGCGCACGCTCCAACCTTCTTCGACCGCCTGCGAAGCGAAACTCTGACGAAACTCTTCGGGGATGCTCAGTACAGCCCGCGCCAGACCCGCGGACAACGAGCCCTCTGCGACAAGCTCGCGCACGGTGTCGCTCAGCTGCAACAGTCTCAGGCTGTTTGCGATGGTAGGGCGTCCACGACCAACGCGCCGCGCCAGCTCCTGCTGCGTAAGTCCGTATTCGTTGAGCAGGTGGTCGTAGGCCATCGCCTCTTCGATGGGGTTGAGATCTTCGCGCTGAATGTTCTCCACCAGGGCAAAGGCAAAGGCGTCGCGATCGGCTACGTCGCGGACCACCACCGGTACCGTCGACAGGCCTGCCAGCTGCGCCGCTCGCCATCGCCGCTCGCCGGCGATCAACTCGTAGCCACCCGAGGCGCGCTCGCGCACGACCAGGGGTTGAATCACGCCGGACTCTGCGACGGATGCCGCGAGCTCATTCAGTCGAGCATCATCGAAATGCCGCCGAGGCTGACCGGGCATCGGCGAGATTTCGCGAATCTCGCACTCAAAGTACACATCTGAGGCATCCGCTTCGGGTGCCGTGATCAGCGAGTTAAGACCGCGACCGAGTCGCGATTGTCCGATTTTGCGCGTCGCCATGCTCGCTCCCGACAGCTGTGATCAGGTCAGGGGTGCGCATCCTCGCCGCGGTCGCGCACCACAAACTCTCTTGCCAGGTCGATGTAGGACCGCGCCCCGCGGCTTGTCACGTCGTACGTGATGATCGGCTCGCCAAAGGACGGCGCTTCGCTCAGACGTACGTTGCGGGGAATCACCGTCGTGTAGGTCGCCTGAGGAAAGTGCTCGCGTACCTCGGCTTCGACCTGACGGCTCAGGTTGTTCCGAGCGTCGTGCATCGTCAGCACCAGCCCTTCGATGCGCAGCGAGCGATTCGTCGAGCGCTTGACGAGATTGATCGTGTCCAGCAGCCGGGCCAGGCCTTCGAGTGCGTAGTATTCTGCCTGTACCGGGATCAGGATGCTGTCCGAGGCGGTGAAGGCGTTGATCGTCAGCATGCCGAGCGAAGGCGGGCAGTCGATGATGATGTAGTCCCAGGCGTTCATCGCCGGTCGCAGCAGATCGCGCAGGATGATCTCGCGGCCGTCTCCGTACTCGACAAGCTCCACCTCTGCCCCGGCCAGATCGGTGTTCGCAGGTACGACGCTCAACAGGTCCACGACCGTCGGGCTCGCAGCCGCATCGAGGGACAACTCGCCACCCAGAAGATCGTAGGTCGTCGGAGTCCCCGAATCCCGTCGCCAGCCTACACCCGTCGAAGCGTTACCCTGCGGGTCGAGATCGATGAGCAGGGTGCGGTAGTTCATCGCTGCCAGACACGCCGCCAGGTTGATCGCGGTGGTCGTCTTCCCGACTCCACCCTTCTGGTTGGCAATGGCTACAATACGACTCAATTCTTCACCGTCGAAGTCTCAACAGGGGCGCGGCTTCTAACACAGGGCCCAGACAGCCCCAAGCGTAGATCTGCGTGGAGCGCCGGTGGTGTCTGATCAGTATGCGGGGGTGCGAGACTCTGTCGCGCGCTCTGCCAAAGGGCGCGTCCGCCGTTGGCGTCCGCCACTACCGCACTCTTCGGCTTGCCGCCGGCAACCCGCTTCGCTTGCCCCCTTTGGAAACCCGGTGGAAAGCTGCGCTTTCCTGGAGGGTTGGGGTCAGGCGTTGGGGCTTTTGGGGGCGAGGAGTGCGATGCCTCGGGGGCCCCGTGTGCAACGCCAGCTATGGATCCTGAAGATCCGGGCTTCGTAGGCGGCGAGCTCTGTGCGGATCGTACGCTCGTCGCCGTTGATGAAGCACGCGATGCGGCCCCCGGGAGCGACCAGCTTCTCGGCGCGATGGATCCATTCCTGCGGCGAGAACACGGCGCGCGCCATCGCCAGCCCGTAGGTATCGGTCACGTCGTCGTCACGGCCCTCAACGATGTCGATGCCAGAGCGATCCAGCTGTCGGCGAACGTGGCGTAGGAAGTTTGCGCGTTTTCGTCGCGGTTCGACGAGTGTTCCGGTGGTAGCGGGTGCAGCGATCGCGAAGGCCATGCCGGGGATACCGGCGCCGCTGCCGACATCGACGAAGCTCGCCGCGTCGCCGGCCATCTCAGCCAGCACCACGGAGTCCCGCAGCAATTCGTCGACGATGCGCAGAGGATCGTCGAAACCGATGAGGTTCGCGCGGCGATTGTGCGCGATCAGCAGCTCGGCGTAGGCCGCCAGCCCATCAACGGCGTCGACACCGTGTGCGGCGCACAGCTCGCTCAGGGCGATGTGCGCCGGCGCGCCTGCCTCAAAGCTCGATGGTTTCGATCTCGTAGCGATAGCCCTGCTCCGTCAGGAAGAGCTGACGTCGCGTCGAGAACTCCTGTTCTGTCGTGTCCCGTGTCACCACGGTGTAGAAGCATGCATTGTTCGAGCCGGTCTGCTTCGGCCGCAGGATGCGACCCAGACGCTGCGCCTCTTCCTGTCGCGAACCGAAGGTACCGGACACCTGAATCGCGACGTTGGCGTCGGGCAGGTCTACGGCGAAGTTCGCGACCCGAGAGACGACAAGGCGCGGTTCTTCGCCGGATCGGAACTTGTTGTAGAGCACCTCACGGGCATTCTGCGGGGTCTCGCCCGTGATGATCGGAGCCCCGGTGAGCTCAGCGATCGCGTGCAGCTGGTCGAGGTACTGTCCGATGATCAGCACCCGGTCTTCCTGATGCTTGTCGATCAGCCGGGTGATCACCTGCAGCTTGGCCGGGTTCGTTGCGGCCAGGCGGTACTTCTTGCGCTGGTCGGCCATCGCGTATTCGAGGCGCAGGTTGTCGTCGACGAACCCGACCCGCAGCTCGTGGCAGGTGGCCTCAGCGACCCACCCCTGCTTCTCAAGCACGCGCCAGGGGACGTCGTACTTCTTGGGCCCGATCAGACTGAACACCTCTTCTTCTTTGCCGTCTTCGCGGACGAGAGTCGCGGTCAGGCCGAGTCGTCGCCGGCTCTGCAGGTTCGCAACCGCGCGGAACACGGGGGCGGGCAGCAGGTGAACCTCATCGTAGATGATGAGCCCCCAGTCGGCGTCGTTGAAGAGGTGAAAGTGAACGAACTCGTCGGTCTTCTTTCGACGGTAGGTCAGGATCTGGTAGGTCGTGATCGTGACCGGCTTGAGCTCTTTTCGCTCGCCCGAATACTCGCCGATGTCCTCTTCGTTGAGACCGGTCTTGTCGACGATCTCGGACTTCCACTGGCGCAGAGCGGTGACGTTCGTGGTGAGGATGAGCGTCTTCGCGCCCACCTTTGCCATCGTTCCGATGCCCACGACTGTCTTACCGGCACCGCAGGGCAGTACGACCACGCCGCTGCCGCCGCGATCCGAGCCGCCCGCGTAGAACGCGTCCACGGCTTCGGTCTGGTAGGCGCGGAGGCCGAAGTCGCCGCCGCTGATCATCTCACTGCGCAGGGGCACATCCAGTGGCTCGCCTTCGGTGTAACCGGCAAGGTCTTCGACGGGGAACCCGATCTGGATCAGGGTGTGTTTGATGAAGCCACGCTCAGTCGGCTTCACCTGGACCCGGTCTCCTTCGATCCCACCGAGCAGAAAGGGGTGTACTTTGCGATGTGCACAGACCTCTTTGAGGACGACCGGATCATCCGAGACCAGAAACATCTCGTCGACGTCGCGTACCAGCTTCAGTCGCCCGTAGCGGCCGATGTACTCGTCGATATCGGCGAGAACGTTTTGAGGAAGGTCGTACTTCGTCAGGTTCTCGAGGGTCCCTTTGACCTCGTCAGCGTCCCATCCAAGGGCTGCGGCGTTCCAAAGGGAGAGGGGAGTCACGCGGTAGGTGTGCAGATGCTCCGGGCTCTTCACGAGCTCGGCGAAGCCCGAGAGGGCGTCACGCGCCTCCTCGAAGCGTTCGTTGTTCGTCTCCAGAAGGATCGTTCGGTCAGACTGTACAATCAGCGGATTCGTAGGCTGCACCGGCACCCTCCTCTCAAAACGGGGGGCGCCGTATTAGTGCGGTACGGGCATCTGCGCAATGGCCTGCCTGGAATTGGGGCAGGAAGGGTGCGCTCAACAAGGCGATTGCAGGCGCCGCGCGCCGCGCCGGGCGGCGCAAATCCGGGGAGAAAGATCCGGCAGAGTTAGAGGCCTCTGCGAGGGTCGTCCCAGAATTGTGCGGCAACGATGGAGCCGAAATACGGATGCGACTACAGGGAATGCGTAATGAGGAGGGTCGCAGTGCCGCAACGTTCAGCGAGGAGCCAATCAGGCGTGAAGATGCTTCCGGCGCTCCGGGCATTTCTGCTCCTGAGCCTGCTGGCCGGTGGCGCGTGCACCGGTGAGGTCATCGACGAAGATGGGGACGGTGTGCCCGCGGATGCGGATTGCGATGACCGCCGTGCCGACGTCTATCCGGGCGCGATCGAGGTCTGCGATGATCGCGACAACAACTGCGACGGCTTCATTGATGAAGCCAACGAGCACACCCCACGCTGGTACGCTGATCTCGATCAGGACGGCGCCGGCGGCGAAGAGGGCAGCCTGCAGCGGTGCCGTCCCCCAGAAGGCTGGATCCGCTCCGGCGGGGACTGCGACGATAGCGACGATGCAATCTACCCGGGAGCGGACGAACGGTGCGATGGCGTGGACAACGATTGCGACGGCGAGATCGACGAAGGCATCCCTGCACCAGCCTGGTTTCCGGATGACGACGACGACGGGTACGGCGATGACAGCTGGCCGGTGCTCTCCTGCGCTGCCCTTGAGGGACGGGTGACGACACGCGGCGACTGCGATGATGGCGATGAGACGGTGCACCCCGGCGCCGATGAGATCTGCGACGACCGCGTGGACAACGACTGTGATCCATCACCGGAAGCCTGCCGTCACCCGGCGGACACCCTGTCACGCAACATCGCCGATCGCCTGGACGGCAACGATGCCTTCTCGCGATTCGGTGACAACGCGCACGTCAGCCTCGATGTGGATGGCGAGGTGGTCGCGTCCTGGGTCGCGGCCACCTCAGCCGGCGAAGGCGCTACCGGCCGCGTCCAGCGCCTCTCAGGGCCGATACTCGGAGTGCGGCGTATCGAGGACCCCGATGTCGTGCTGGACGGTGCCTACTTCGACAGTCGCACCGGCGCGGCCATGGCCGGCTACGGGGACCTCACCGGCGATGGCGTCACAGACCTTGTGGTGTCCGCGCCCCGCCGCACCCTCGCAAGCCGGCAGGAGTGGCGCGGTGCAGTGTACGTTTTCGCGGGGCCGGTAGAAGCGGACGGCGACGTCACCGGCGCCGCAGTGGAGATTCGCGGCGCAGAAGACGGTGACGAGCTGGGCACCGGGGTCCTCGACGTCGAGGACTTTGACGGCGATGGCATTCGGGACCTCGTTGTCAGCGCACCCAGAGCGCTGGTCAGCGGCGACAGGGCAGGCCGGGTGTACGTCTTCAGAGGGCCCCTTGAACCGACGGATCCGGAGGCCGGGAACCTGCTTGATCTGAGCACCGCGTACCTCACGCTCAGCGGAGCGGCGGTGGGAGATCTCGCAGGTTCTGCCGTTGTCAGCCTGGGAGATCTGGACGGCGACGGTCGTACGGATATTGCTGTTGGGGCGCCGCGCGCTGCGTACGCAGGCGCGGATGCCGGCTCTGTGTACATCATCGCCGGCGGCACGCAGGGCAGCGTCTCGCTGGCCACCGTTGGCATCCGCATCGACGCGTCGTGGAGCCGGGCCGAGCTCGGCACTGCCCTCGCCGCCGGGGATCTTGATCAAGACGGTGACCTGGAGCTGCTGATCAGCGCGCCGGCCACGTTCAGCAGCTCCTTCCCCGGTCGTGTGTACGCCGTTGATCCTCCGCTCGCGGGTCTCCATGATGTGGAAGACCTGGCGACGGCGGTTGTTGTTGGTGAGGACGCGGGAAGCGCCGTGGGAGCTACGGTGGCATTCGTTGGCGACAGCGACGGCGACGGCTTCGGGGACATCGCGCTGGGTGATCCCCGAGACGACAGCGCGACTACTGACGGCGGAGTTGTGTACCTCGTCTACGGCCCGGTTGAGGGCGAGATTGACTTGCGCACCCGCGGCCGCCGATTTCGCGGGACCGATCCTGCCGGCAATTTCGGAGCGGCCATTCACCCTGCCGGCGACCAGGATCGGGACGGCGTCGCAGACTTCTTCGTGTCCGCGCCGGGGTACTCGAATGGCGACGTGAAGTCGGGCAGCCTGTTTGCCATCTACGGACGCGGTCAGTAGCATCCGGCGTGTTCGTTCCTCGCACCCCCGGGGGCACGCGTGACGCCGACGAATCCGAGCTTCGAGCTTCCCGACAACGGTGAGCCACTCTGTGAGCTGGTCGCGCAGCGGGGCTTCGAGTTTGTGCACTTCTTCGCGCGCGAAGGGGTCGAGCACTCCGACGTAACCGCGCAGACACCTGCGCCTGCGACAGCCCGCTATTCCCTGGTCGATCTCGGCGTCTGTGAAGAGCTGGGCGACGCGGCCGTCGCAGCGATCTCAGCGGCGGGTGATCCCGCGACGATGCGCGACCTGCTCCTATTCGCGCGAGCAAACCCAAACATACAAACAAGTGTAAATGTGCTGGCCACCGGTACGATGCGCGCCCGCGAAAAAGGCCGCACGGTGTGGGGTACCCTGGAAGCACATAAGCCTACATGTCAGTGGATACCCGGCATCAGTGAGTTTGACGGTCAGTCCGCTCTGTACATGTTTGAACTGTACCTCAGCGGATTGTTTGTTCGGCCGGTGCACGTGTTGGTTCGCGAGCGGTGACGACGGCGATGACCCTGCCGGGTCGGCGCGAGGTCATGGGACCAGCAGGAACTCCACCATCGCGTCGAGGGCGTCGTTGTTGAAGACCGGGATGTGGCCGACCTCATTCAGGCGCCACAGTTCCATGCGTTCGTCGACGCAGTTGTTGTAGCGAAAGACCTCTGCCTCGTCGCCCTCTGCACGGGGCACTGTGTCGCGGGTTCCGACGGGAACAGGCTCACTGTCGCAGCGCGCCTTGTCCGCCCACCGTGCGAGACTCTCTTCTGCGCCCGGGCCGCGGGGACCGGGTTCGTACGTGATGGTCTCGTCGGCGGTCCCGTGAATGTGCAGGACAGATACGGAGTCCGTCCCCACACAGTCTCGCTCGTCCTGAAATGTAAGCCCGGCGAGTGAGACGATGCTGTCGATGCGTTCCGGAATCTCACACGCCATCCGGTAGGACATGTAGCCGCCGTTCGAGTGGCCGACGAAGTGGACGGTAGAGATGTTGAACGCGGACTCGGCGGCGTCGACGAGGCCGGTGAGGTGGGCGACGTCGTCGACGTTGGTGCCGCCGAAGTCGCAGCACCCCTCCGTTGCGTTCCAGAACTGGTTTCCGGCAGCGTCTTCGGTACCTTCGGGCAGCACGAGGACGAATTCGAACCGGTCCACGCGGCTGCCAAGATTGAAGATGAGCTCCTGCATCGAGGAGTTGGCCATGTAGCCATGGAGCATCACGATCAGCGGATACGCGCGCGCAGCGTCATAGCTCCGTGGGTATTGCACCCGTGCGCTTCGGTTCTCCGAGGTGAGCGTTCGCGGCAGCTCAACGGCAACGTCTTCGGTGCTGTCCTCCGAGCTGTCTTCCGGCGCGTCGTCGATTTCCTGTGTGTCGCTCACATCAGCCGCGTCGTCGCCACCGGTGTCCGCGCCCTCGCCCTCACCCTCATCGCTGCATGCGGCGAGCAGTGTACCGGCAGCGAGAAGCAGCGTCGCGATCAGGTGTAGGGGAGTGTTGCGCAGGTACATGGAACCTCGAGTGTGCGGAAGACCGCAGAGTGGCCACCGGCGCCCGGCTACGCAAGCTCGTTGGTCGGTGAACCCTCCATGGTGTACACGCCGACATCGGTCGATCCGTCCCGTAGGTGCAGTGCCCATGAGCGAATTTGCGACGATAACGATTCAGGGACCCGGGCCCAACGCCATCTCTCCGGCGACAATAGCCGACCTCGCGGACCAGCTCGATCGCGCGGGTTCGGTGCCGCTGCTCGTACGCGGCGAAGGCAACGCGTTCTCTGCCGGCCTCGATCTGAAGGCCCTTTTGCGCATGAGCGTCGACGAATTCCGTGCCTTTCTCGAAGGCCTTGAGGCGCTCGCTGAGCGTCTGTTCATGCATCCCGCGCCGACGGTGGCACACATTCACGGGCACTGTGTAGCCGGAGGCTACTTCATTGCGGCCTGCTGTGAGCATCGGGTCAGCCGCGATGATGCAGCGATTCGCCTCGGGCTGCCCGCAGTCAAGCTCGGGCTCGAATATCCACCGCTCTTCATGCGCATCGTGCGATACGCCCTGCCGACATCCAGCGCCGAGGAGGTGCTCCTGGGCTCAGGCGCCTTCGGGCCCCAGCGTGCTCTGGAGTTAGGCATGATCGATGAAATCAGTGACGACGCAGAGGCGGCAGCTCACGCTTTTCTCGCGCGTCGCGCGGCGCTTCCGCGGCACGCGTATGCGGCGACGAAAACGACCCTGCGACGCGAGACCACCCGGGTGACCGCCGAAGAGCGCGAGCACTTTCTCACGACGGTGATTCCAAACTGGGCGGACCCCGCTAGAATCGAACGAATGATGACGGCGCTGCGAAGCAGATAGCGGCTTTGTAGACGCGAAAGAACAAACTGAGAGGCACCGATGAGCGAGATACGACGACGCGATTTTCTCAAGGCGATCGCGGTTACGGCCACCGGAGTTGCTGCAGGCGGTCTCGGTTGTAGCGACGATGGCACGCCGAGCGGTCCCGGCTACACCGTCGACACCTCTCTCTTCCCGCAGTCGCTGTGTTCCGGGGATCCCGGGCCTGATAGCGTTGTACTGTGGACTCGCGTTGCGGCCACCGGGGACACGACGGTCGAGCTGCAGGTGTCGGAGAGCGAAGACTTCTCGTCGCTGGTTGCGATCAACGGCGCCGCTTCTCTGTCACTCACGGCGGAGTCGCGATTCGATCACTGCCTGAAGGTAAAGGTCGACGGCCTGAATCCGGCGACAACCTACTACTACCGCTTCGCCGTGGCCGATTCGGCCGCAACCGGTAGCGGGTTTCGAAGCACCCGCGTTGGCAGGACGCGTACCGCTCCGACGCCGGATGCCAACGAGACCGTGCGATTCGCCTGGGTCTCGTGCCAGGACTTCAACGGAAAGTACTACAACACCTACAAGCGCATGCTCGATGAGGATCTCGACTTCATCGTGCACCTGGGAGACTACGTCTACGAGACCACCGGCGACCCTTCTTTTCAGCAAACCAGCCCGGATCGGATCGTCGTTTTCAGCGACACCGAGGGTGCGATCGCGTTCAATGAAGGCGGAGACGACGAGTACTTCGCGGCCCGATCTCTAAGCAACTACCGTGAGCTCTATCAAACTCACCGTAGCGACGCCGTGCTGCAACAGATTCACGAGCGATTCCCCATGATCTGCATCTGGGACGACCACGAGTTCTCTGACGACGCCTGGGGCGCGAACGGGACCTACTTCGATGACTTCGAGAGCGAGCTCGATGTCGAGCGTCGAAAGAACGCGAATCAGGCATGGTTTGAGTATATGCCCGTGGCCTATCAGGACGCGGACTTCGAGTATGACCGCAGTGAGGACTTCCCCGGCGACATTCGCATCTATCGGGACCTGCGCTTTGGTGCGAATATGCACCTCGTCATGACCGACCTGCGCACCTGGCGCGCCGATCACCCGATCCCGGAGGGTGCGCATCCGGCGACGATCGCGGCGAGCGCAGAAGAGCTTGCCGCGGCCTCGCTGGTCGTGCCGGAGCTCGTTGATCCATACATCGATTTCGAATCCTACGATGGCGGCTCGCTCTACGCCCTGCGCGAGGATTTCCTTACAGCGGATGACGCTGCGTATCTCTCGGGCAACGTATCTGCGCCGTGGCTGAACGCGCGCATTGAGGAGCGAAACGTCGCTGTGGACGGGCCTCCGATTCCCCTGATCGACGTGGACGGCCTGGCCGAAGGGATCGCCTTTCAGACCATGGGCAAGAACTCACGCTTCAGCTTTCTGGGTTCGCGTGCCCTCGTGAAGCGTGAAGCGTATCAGGCCTTTGCAAAGGCGAAGTTCGTCGCCAGCGGCGGCGCCAGCGAACTCGTCATGGGTGACGAGCAGCGGAGGTGGTTCCTCGACACGATGAACGCTTCGACGGCGACGTGGAAAGTGTGGGGCAATGAATTTTGCCTGACACCGCTCGACCTGGACCTGCGGAACGTCGAGCTGCCGGAAGCGTTTCAGACCATATTTTCACTGAGCGCCGAGGACTGGAGCGCTGCCGGAAATCGTCGGGACGAAATCCTTACAGAGCTGTCCCTGCTGGACAACGTGGTAGCGATTACGGGCGACATTCATGCCTTCTTCGCGTCGACGCCATCGGTGCGCGGCCAACCCGAAGATCGAATTGTTGAGTTTGTGGGATCCGCGATCTCGTCAGGAACGTATCGAGAATATCTGCTCGGCGCGGCCACGACAGATCCCGACCTTGTGGCGGCTGGGGCGGCTGCCCTGGCATTTGGTGTGGACACGCTGCTCTTGTCGCCGGCTGAGGTGCCGAACCCGCACCTGCGCTATGCGTCGACGGCACAGAATGGCTTCTCGATTGCTGAAGTCAACGCCGACGCCTTCACCGTGGAGTATCACGGAATTGCCGGCACAGAGGCGTCGACCGATCATCCCGTGGAGGCCCTGGATGATCTCTTCAGCGTTACGCGCTTTCGCACGCAGGCCGGCACGGCAGACATTCAGAAGGAAGTCGACGGTGCCTGGAAGACCTGGAATCCGGACACGCTGACCTTTGAATAATCGTCAGCGTTTCGTCGGGAGATGTTTGCGGCACGTGCCTGCGCTACGCGCCTGCGATACTCAGACGCGCTCGAGAATCGCTGCCGCGCCGATGCCGCCCGCTGCACAGATTCCCAGGATCGCGGTCTCTTTGTTCGAGTTCACCAGCTCATTCGCCACGGTCGTGACCATGCGAGCACCGGTGGCACCGAAGGGGTGACCGATCGCGACTGAGCCGCCGTGCAGGTTGAGCTTCGAGAAGTCGGGCGCGCCGACAGCCTTCGAGAGTCCGAGGCGTGCTTCTGCGAAGGCCTTGCTGTCGAGCATGCGCAGTACCGAGAGAACCTGCGCCGCGAAGGCTTCGTGCATGTCCATGAAATCGACGTCCGACATGCTCATGCCGGCACGCTTCAGCGCCTCAGGCATGGCGAGGGCGGGTCCCATGAGCAGCTGGTCTGCGGGATCGACGCCGACGTAGCTCCATGAACGGAAGGCGGCGCGGGGTGCGTAGCCGAGGGCACGTGCCTTCTCTTCGCTCATGAGCAGAACGGCAGCGGCGCCGTCCGTGAGCGGCGACGAGTTGCCGGCGGTCAGCGTACCGGTCTTCGAAAAGACGGGTCGCAGACGCTCAAGCTTCTCTACGGAGGTGTTGCCACGCACCATGGTGTCCGCGTGTACCCATTTGCCTTCCGGGGTCTCGACGGGAGTGACCTCATCGTCGAAGCGGCCGCTGGCGATGGCTTCTGCGGCGCGGTGATGCGACATCACTGCGAACTCGTCCTGCTCCTGACGGGTGACGCCATTGCGTCCCGCCATCTTCTCGGCGGACTCGCCCATCACTTCGCCGGTGGTACGCTCGGCGATCTTCGGCATCTTCGGCAGGATGTCACCGATGGGCATCAGCTGTGCGAGCACACCCAGAATGTCCTGGGGACCGGCTTTGCCGAACGCGAGGGGCGCGAGGGCATGAACCGCCTTGCTGGGAAGCGCGACCGTGGCGTTCGAGGTCGAGTCCGAGCCGCCGCAAATGACCACGTCCGCGTCGCCGCGCTCAATCATGGCTGCGGCGCTGGTGATCGCCTGGAGACCCGAGGCGCAGGCGCGCGTGACGGTGTGGCCTTCAATGTGTGCACCGAGCTTGAGATCGAGCGCGACCTCGCGCGCGATGTTGGGTGCGAGGGCGGGCAGAATCACGCCGCCCCACACAATCGCGTCGATGTCAGTGCCGGCGATCTCGGTCTTCTTGACCAGCGCCTCGACGGCGACGTCGGCCAGGGCGATCGAGTCCATGGTCAGGTACTCGCTGAATGCCTTCACGAAGGGAGTTCGGATTCCGTCAACAACGACGGCGCGACGGGTATTCTTCTTTGTAGCCATGCTAATCTCCAAGCTTGGATTCTTTGCTCCCTCCTAGAATGAGGGCGCGATTGTTTGGTTTGACCCGTCTCCGGGTACGGGGGCGGGGAGGGAGCTGAGCGAAGCTCAGGCGCCGATCATCATGCCGCCGCACACACGAATTGTGTTGCCGGTGACTCCGGATGCGCCGGGGGTTGTGAGGAATGTGACTGCTTCTGCGACGTCGATCGGCTGTCCGCCCTGGCCGAGACTGTTCAATCGGCGCGCAACCTCTCGGTTCGCGACCGGCATCGAGGCCGTAAGACGTGTCTCGATGAATCCGGGTGCGATCCCGTTCACGGTGATTCCGCGTGTCGCGAGTTTGGTTCCGTAGGCTTCGCAGTATGCGATGAGGCCGGACTTCGAGGCGCTGTAGTTCGTCTGTCCGCGGTTGCCGGCGATGCCGGATACGGAGGAAAGGCAGACGATACGGCCGTTGTCTCGAAGCGCGCGCTTCTCGATGTAGTCGTTGATTCGAATCACAGCCCCGAGGTTGATGTCGACCGCCTGGTCCCAGTACTCGGGCTTCATGCGCTTGAGCGTCTTGTCGCGCGTTACACCTGCGTTGTGGACGACGATGTCGACGCCGCCGAACTTCTCGTTGCAGAAGTCTGCGATCTGTTTCGGGGCGTCCGCTGCGGTGATGTCGCAGAGCAGGAGCTGTCCGCCGATGTCGCGCGCCAGTTTGCTTGCGAGGGCGTCTGCCTGCGGAATGTCGAGCACAATGACGGCGGCTCCCTCGGCGGCGAGGCGGCGCGCGATCTGCTCGCCAATGCCGCGTGCGGCGCCGGTTACGAGGGCGACTTTGCCTTCATGCACACGCGTCCAGCGCGGCAGGCTCGTATCCTTTACCTTCTTCGTGACCGTCATCGGCTGACCGTCGAGGTAGGCCGAGCGCGCCGAGAGGATAAAGCGCAGAGGTCCGGCCAGCTGGCGCTCGGCGCCGGACTGGACGTAGATGAGGTTTGCCGTCGCTCCGCCCTGCGAGATCTCCTTCGAGAAGCTGCGGGTGAAGCCCGAAAGCGCTGCCTGCGCCGCGGAGCGTGCCGGATCCTTGATGGACGCCGGCGGTCGTCCGATCACAACCACCCGGCCCGACTTCGCGATGCTTCCGGCCCAGGGGTGAAACACATCGTAGAGCGCGCGAAGCTCTTCCGCGGACGAGATGCCCGTCGCATCGAATACCAGCGCGTGTACGCGCTGCCCGTCTGCATCGCCTTCGCCGACTGCGGTCGCCGGTCGTCCCCACGCTTCACCGGGTCCCTGAAACTTTGCGATGTCGACGCTGGAGTGGACCAGGGGATCCGCACCGGCAGGCGCGAGGATCTCGGCGATATGCCCACTAAGCTCGCTGCCGGGTGCAGCAGCGACGACGACCTTGAGGTCGCTCAGCGGCCGTTCATCCATCGGGCCCTTCGCACGTCGCAGCGGCGTGGGCATCGGGATCGGCAGTCCAACGGATTTGATCAGTCGACGCGCCTGTGGATTCTTCGAGAGGTCGAGGAGGAAATCACTCATGGTGTTTGCTTGCTCTGCGGGGGTGATTGAAATGGGTGAAGCGGAGCCGGGGATGGCCAGCTCCGGGTTATGTCAGCTCAGCGGGTCTCGTAGCTGCCCACGAGGTATGCCGGTCCGCCGGGGGCGTCACCAACATACACGCCGTTCTGCGCGTCGACGTAGACGCCTACCCGAGCGGGAATGTGCAGGGGCCGGGTGAAGCGGCAGTCGAATGTCTTCATGGCGGTGACGTCGCCGGCGAGCACGTTGCGGTTGATCGCCTCAATGGCGCGCCCCATCGTGCCGAAGCCGTGCAGGATGACACCACGAAAACCAAACGACCTCGCGTACGCGGGGACCCAGTGGATCGGGTTGAAGTCGCCGGTGAGCTTGGCGAAGTCGAGCCCTGCCTTCGGGCCGACCTTCAGGCGCGCGATCTCGCGCACATCCGTCGGGACGCGGGCCTTGTCCTTCTTCTTTCCGCCGCCGCCGCCTCTGCCGAGGGGGATGATGGGGAAAAAGTAGCCTACGACGGCCTCGGGGTTGGCTTCGGTGCCGGTTGTGAGCTTCTGCTTCAGCACCGCCCGGCTGCCGTTGTCGTCGATCTCCGTCAGCTGTCCGGTCGCCACGATCGGTTGATTCGACGGGATCTGCTCGTTGATCTCCAGCCGACATCCGCCATTCATGACCTTCGCGAGAGGATAGGGAATCCCCTTCAGCGTCTTCGTCGACAGAGGAAAACACCACTGCGGGAAGAGGTGTGCCGGTACGATCTTTCGATACGCGCCGGGCTGGCCGCCCACATTGCGCACGTACGCCCGGATGAGCTCGGGCGAGCGCGGCGGCAATTTTGCCTGGAAGAGCGGGCCCGGCGTCTGCATCGATGCGGCCGGCTTTGCCATGCCGGTACTCTGCATGGCGATGTCGACGGCGCCGTCGACGAGGCCACGAATTACGGGTCCCTGCTCAAGGATAAATCGTGAGGAGACAGCCATGATCCCTGCGACGTGAGGAGAAGGAAGCTCGATCAGCAGGGCATCTACAGGCCACCGCCACCGAAGTGAGCGTTTCCTTACCAGGCAGAATGACGCATTGCATCATTTTTCTGAGCCGCGATTCAGTCGCCGCGATTCCGACGCCTGGTGGACCGAGCCTGCGGGCTTATGCTGCTACTCCGTCAGGCAGTCAAAGGAGCAGCCGTCGCCGTTGATGTTGTTTCCATCATCACACTCTTCGACGAAGCCGCCGCGACATGTGATCGAGGTCAGCATCTCGTCCTCGCTGCAGAAGATTGCGCCTCCAGAACCGGCGCCGCACACATAGTCCGTACAGCTCCAGTCGTAGGCCTTGATCGGATCGCTGCTTGCACCGGGGCCGCCTTCCCAGCTCACACTGAGCGCAAGGTCGAAGCCGAGTGCCTGGCAGATCCCGTGCTCGGGCGCGCCGCCGTTGTTTTCGACGTTGCACGTGTCGCCCTGGCAGGTCCCTCCGTCGTCGCAGATATGGCCGGTCTCGCCGTTCGGTGCCGGCACCTGGGGAGAATTGAGCGTCTCGATGCGGTCGGTGGCTTGAATGACGCCGTCTCCACACGCGGGTTCCGTGCAATCCGGCCGGCAGCTGTCGCCGTCGACGTTGTTGCCGTCATCGCACTCTTCGCCATCCTGGACGATTCCATCGCCACAGCCGGGCAGAAGGCAGTTGTTGGAGCAGCCGTTGAGATTGTCGGTATCTCCGTCATCGCACTCTTCGCCGGAATCGGTCACGCCGTCTCCGCAGTAGGCGAACACGCAGTTGCTGCGGCATCCGTCGGCTTCTTCGTCGGAGTTGTCGGTACCGAAATCACACTCCTCTACCGCGAAACGGTCGCACCGGATCGTGTGCAGCATCTCCGACGCGGAGCAGTTGTCCGTCGTCGATGTCTGGCTGCCGGCGCGGCATTCATAGTCCTCACAGTGCCAGTTGTAGGCGTGAGGCATGGGGCTCGAGTCGTCCCCATCGCCGCCGCCCCAGATGACGGTTGTGGCCCGATCGTACCCCAGGGCCTGGCAGATGCCGTGCTCCGGTGCCGATCCATCCCCCGTAACATCGCAGGTGGTGTTGGAGCCGCTACCGCTGTTGGGGCAGGTCGCTCCATCGCCGCATACGTTGCCCTGCCGTGCAGCCGGGTTGAACACTCGTGGCGAGAGAAACTCCGCAGAGCGCACATAGTCGTCCGTGATGCCGTCGCCGCACACCGAACGGACGCAGTCAGCCTGGCAGCCGTCGCCGTCGATGTTGTTACCGTCGTCGCACTGCTCGCCGGGCTGCCTGATCCCGTCACCGCAGCCGGGGGTTCGACAGTTGTTGGAGCAGCCATCTTCATTCACATCGTTTCCGTCGTCGCAGTCTTCGCCTGTATCGACCACGTTGTCACCGCAATAGGCTGCCCTGCAACCGGGTCGGCAGCCGTCTACGTCCGTCGCCGAGAAGCCGCCGTCGCCGGGGTCACACTCTTCGCCGCCGCGGGTCTCGCAGGCGATCGTGTCGAGGAAGGTGTCGTCGCTACAGTTGTTGATGATGATCGGACCGGCGGCGCCGACGCAGTCGAAGTCCTCGCACTCCCAGTTCTGAGCGCGTGGTGTCTGCGAAGCGGGCTCGACGAGGCCACCGCCCCACGTGACCGACACAGCAAGATCGTAGCCCAGGGATTCGCAGATCCCGTGCGCCGGGGCGCTGCCCAGGGCCGAGACATCACAGGATTCACCGAGTGTGCAGCCTGATCCGTCGTGACAGACGCGTCCGCGGATCCCGCTCGGCTCGGTGACCCGCGGGCTCGAGAACTCTTCACCGAGAACGTAGTCGTCATTGATACCGTCGCCGCAACGGGGATTACTGCAGTCTGCCTGACAGCCGTCCGCGTCGATATTGTTGCCGTCGTCGCACTCCTCGTTGAGCGCGCCCTGGACGATTCCGTCTCCGCAGCCGGGAGCACGGCAGTTGTTCGAGCAGCCATCGGAGTTGATGCGGTTGCCGTCTTCGCAATCTTCGTTCGAGTCGATCACGCCGT
>JAUICO010000195.1 GCA_030427825.1 bacterium
TTGATCGCCGAGGCCGGTCTTGCGCGCAGGTTGCAGGCACGGGACCTGCCGGCCGGCGCGATCCCGATGCTTGGGGTCCGGTGCATCACCGACTCAGCGGGCGTGGGCGCAGACATCGCGGACAATGGTGCGATAGCCGCCGGCGATAACAATAGCGCGGATAGCGGCGCGCAGAATGTGGCGGTATCGACCGACAACGACGCCTCCGAAGCGCAGGGAAGCTCCGCCGGTACACAGGGGCGTTCTGTCCGCTCGGCGGTTCAAGACAGCGACAATCGCGCCGAGCAGGTCCAACGGCGACAGCGCCGGATGGAAGAGCTTCGCCTACAGCGCGAGAGAGAAGATGCCGCCGCCGAGAGGCGCTACGAAGAAGAACAGGCGGCTCTGCGGCGAGAGGCCGCTGCCGGGGAAAACCGCAGAAACGACGGGTCCGACTCGCAGAACTCCGAAAGCAGTGATAGCGGCTCCGGCACCTCGGACGAGGGTAGCTCGTCGGGGTCTTCTGTGCTGAATCGCCTGCGAAGAAGAGCAGGCACCGACTGATTCGGAGCCGATTCGATGACAAATCTACCGCGACCGTCTGCTCTACTGCGACTGGCAGCGGCAGTAGCGTGCCTCGTACTTGTCGCCGCCTGTTCACCAAACCCGAAGAGGGTGTGCCGTCACCTGGCAAAGCAATCGCCGGTGTGGGCCGAGAAGGGTGATGCCTGCCTGGATGAGATGGAGAGCCTGGAGACGGCTTTGGGCGACACCTGGAGCGATATCGCCATCTGCTACACGCGCGCCGGTAACGACGCCGACCGCAGCACGTGCACGAGCGCAGCGAATTCGGTCATTGTCGGCGACGTCTGCCGCCACGTAGACAGCTTGTCAGAGGGGGACGGCCTGACAACCTGTGTTCGACGTGCGCGGGATCTGCGCGAAGGTGCGCCGGACGAGTGGCCCGAGCTGGAGAGTTGCCTCCGTCTGGCGCCCAGCGATGAGGTCGCCGGAAGCTGCATGACGGCGCTTGAGGCAGAGCTTCGGCAGCGGGCTCAGGCTGAGGCTGAGGGCGACGCGGAATCGGAAGCCGACGACGAGGGCGACGATGAAGACGAGGGCGACAATGAAGGAGCCGGCGAAGAAGGAGCCGGGGGAGAAGCGGCTCAACCGCAGGCGCCTGAAAGTCAGGCGTTACCGCAGCTGATCCCGCCGCAACCGGCAGGCGAGTAAGAGCCTCGGGATCTTCCGGCCGTGGATCCTCGGCGCGGCAGGCGCCGCACAGTGAACTCAGCTTCATTGAGCTCGGCGCAGTACACTCACCTCATTGAGCTCGGCGCGGTGCACCCGCAGCGGTGTTCTCGGCTCGACGATCTTCGCAGGCTGCAGAAGCTGTGGATAGATCCGGGACAGCTCCGGGGGCAATCTGTGTGCTATTTCGGCGGCCGGAATCTGCCCACTGACTATCCACAGGCTGTACCGGATCCGATCCTCAGATTCAGGTAGATAAGCGACGGAATATTTGTCTTTGATCAGGCGACGTTAGAAGTCTCTATGCACATACGGGTCGCCCCTACGGGGAGGACGGGAAAATGATCTGGAATCCTTTATGCAAACCCCAACCCCAGATCTGTCTGTGGAAAGCCCACGGAGGTTGAGCATATGAGGGCGCTTGAGGCTTTCAAAGGGCTCGGCTACCAAGCGCGAAGCCGACTCTGACGAGTCGAGACAGGAGACGGAAGCCGCATGAAGATTACTCTGGATACATCGACTCTTTCCCGCGAACTGTTCAAGCTGCAGGGTGTCGTGAACTCCAAAGGCACAATGCCCATTCTGCAGAACGCTCTGATCGAAGCGAGCGATAGCGGCGAGTTGACTCTGCACGCGACGGATCTCGACGTCAGTGTAACGACGACAAGCGAGTGCGAAGTATCGCAGCCCGGCCGAATTACGGTTCGCGCCCGCGACCTCTACGACGTCGTGAAGAACCTCAAGGGCGAGCGGGTCACGCTTGAGAAAGAAGACAATCAGTGGATGCGACTGACTTCGGACACCGTTCGCGTTCGTTTTGTCGGTATGAACCCGGATGAGTTTCCGCAGGTGCAGCGCGCCGACGAAGTACAGTTCGTGCCGCTGCCTACCGATCGCTTCATGCGCATGATCGATCGCACCATCTTCTCTATCTCGACCGATGAGGGCCGACCCAACCTGACCGGAGCGCTCTTCAAGAAGGCCGGCGCGGACCGAATCTCGATGGTGTCGACCGATGGTCATCGTCTCAGCATGATATCGGCGCCTGTAGACGCGGAAGGCAAGCAGCTGCCGTCAGAGCTTGAGGACGGCGTGATCATTCCGCGAAAGGGTCTCGCAGAGCTACGTCGGACAGTTGATCTCACCGCGCCGGAGATCAGCTTCGGTCTACGCGGAAACAACGTGGTAGTTCGTCACGAAAACACCACAATGTTTGTTCGTGTAATCGACGGGAACTTTCCAAACTTCGACCAGGTGATTCCGGAGTCGAAGAAAGAGCGAATGGCGTATGTCGATCGAGCGACACTCATCGACCGAATCAAGTTTGTTTCGCTCTTTTCAAACACGAAGACGCACAATGTGCGCATAGAGCTTGAAGAAGCGACCTGTACGATCTCTGCGCAGGACCCGGACAAGGGTGAGTGTGAAGAGAAGGTGCAGGCAGCGTACGACTCCGAGACCGTCCAGGCAGGGTACAACTATCGATACGTCCTGGATGTGCTCAACGTCATCGGCGGAGAGCAGGTCGCGCTTGAGCTGGTCGACACTCTCTCGCCAACGCTCATTCATGAACTCGACTCCGAAGAAGGCGAGCGCTCGCTCTTCATCGTGATGCCAATGCGCATCTGACTGTGATTCTTGAGAGCCTCTCGGTCACAGACTTTCGCAACCTGAGCGCTGTCAGCATTGCACCTCATCCGCGCTTCAATGTGTTTGTTGGCGCAAACGGCCAGGGAAAGACGAACCTTCTGGATGCTGTTCATGTGCTCGCCACGTTGCGCTCTCTTCGCGGGCAGAAGAATAGGGAGCTGATTCGTCACGGCGAGAAATCCGCTTTCGTAGAAGGCGACGTGCGCCGTGGTGCATCTCTCAGACGAGCGAAGGTACGTGTCGCCGCAAATGGGAAGCGTGTGTGGCTCAACGGCAACCCTGTGCGCGAGTTGAATGAGTGGTTTGGGGGCATCAATGTCGTGTCGTTTGCACCCGATGACGTTCGTGTTCTCCGGTCGTCTCCCGGGGACCGCAGGCTCTTCCTGGATCGCGCGATCTTCGCCCTGCAGCCCGCATATTCCCTGGTCGCGTCAGAGTATGAGCAGGTGGTCAAGCAACGAAACTCAGCGCTGCGAGCAGAGGTCGTAGACTACGCTCTGATCGATATTTACGACAGGCAGCTGGCGGTGAGAGGCGCTGAGGTGGTGGAGCGACGCCTGCGCTTTGTCCGAGAGATATCGCCGCGCCTTCAAGAGAGTTTCGGAGCCATCTTTGACGAGCACCTGGGGCTGGAGATGCGCTACGAATGTGGATTTGCCCGGGAGCCCGAAGGTGCTGATCTGATCGAAGCTCTGCTGCGTGCGTTGCGGTCGTCACGGGTTCGCGATGAAGCCCGTGGTTTCACGACGGTAGGACCGCACCGAGACGACTTTGTTGTGTCAATGGCCGGTCAGCCGATGCGCGCGTATGCTTCTCAGGGTCAGCATCGCGCCTTCGTGCTGGCCTTCAAGATCGCAGAGATCGCCGCGATTGAGGAGGGCCTCGGTGCCGCGCCCATTCTTCTCCTGGATGACGTGTCGAGCGAGCTCGATCCGAAGCGCAACGAACGCCTCTTTGACTTTTTGTCAGGCTTCGACGGTCAGGTGTTTATCACGACGACCGACGCGGAATTCGTCCGCATATCGGGAGAGTCTCAGCGTTGGCAGGTTTCCGAGGGCGGCGTAATCTGAGTCTTTGGAGCGGGACGGGCAAAAACCACGTGCCGAAAATTGCGACGGCGCGAGAGCTGTTGCAATCGCGCCGCGCGTTTCATCTCTGTAGCCGTGGCAGATTCCGAGGAGGGAGTATCCGGGTGGGATGGATGTGAGGATCTCGGTGAGGATGCGTGTGAGGATTGGCCTCAAGATGAGAGATTTTTCCTTGTGACCGAAGTGTCGGCCCACCCAGTACAAACGAAGGTTGGACGCACTTTATTCGGTACATACAGATAATCGTCGCTTCCG
>JAUICO010000066.1 GCA_030427825.1 bacterium
GTCTGTCCGTCGATGACCTTCTCGCGAATTCCGTCGCCGTTGCGGTCCTCCCAGCCGGCCTCAGAGAGGAGCTCGGCGGCCCGGTCCAGGTCGTAGGGCCAGGGCTGAACATCGTGATTGTAGTCCGGGCCGTCGATGTAGAAGTGGCCGCTGATAATCTGCCCGAGGCCGTGCATGTTTGCCTCGATGGTCAGCTCGCGATTCAGCGCGTGGGTCATCGCCAGGCGAACCCGACGGTCGTTGAAGAACTTCCCGTCTGCGTTCCAGCCCAGGTAGCGGTAGGTTGTGCGTTGAAAGGTGTCCCACTCGAGCTCGCCGTTCTCGAAGCCAGGGGTACCGCCCTGGACGATCTCATTGCGGTACTGGGTGGGCTCAATGCGCGCGAAGTCGAGCTCGCCCGCGCGGAGGTTGTTCAACAGGGCGGTCGCGTCGGCGATGATGCGAAACTCGATCTGCTCAATGGGCGGTTTCTCGAAGTGGTAGCGCTCGTTGCGCTCGATGCTGATGCGTCCACCCTGTTGCCAGTCCACGAAGCGATAGGGGCCCATGCCGAGCATCTTGCTGTTGTACCAGTGGGTGTTGAAGCGGCGCCCGATCTCACTTTCGTCGTAGGCGTTGCCGTCTTCATCGAAGCCGAAGAGCCAGCGGGGAACCGGGTATATCGTCGCAAGCGTCGTCGAGATCGATGTGTATTCCGGCTCGATCCAATGCACGATGAACTCGTGCTCGTCGATGACTTCGATGCGCTCGAAGTTTTCAAAGTACCCCGTGAGATAACCGGCCTCTACCTGGTCATTCTTCACAAGCTCCATGAAGAAAACGAAGTCATCTGCGACCACCTCGTGATCTCCGGCCAGCCACGCGTAGCGGGAGTCCGAGAGATCGACGGCCGGCTCGTGCCAGTAGACGCCTTCTTTCAGCCAGACGTGGTACTGTGTGTAGTCATCGTTCGGTTCTACACGTACCGCGAGATCAGGGACCCACCGGTCCGGGTCGTTTCGCTGCCGGGTGGCGAGCATGCCGCCGATGTAGCCCCAAAGCTCGGAGACATCGGCCGCGTTTTCGACCACGTAGTTCAGCTGAGGAACGTCGTTGATGAAGGCCCGCTGCATGACGCCGCCGTCCTGCGCGTCCGGCCCGTGCCAGCGGTTCGTGCGCGGGCTCAGCAGGTTGCCCGGTCGGTTGAGCAGCTCCCACTCCGCGTCGGTGTAGTAGCGTCGGTGGTAGTCGATCGCCGGATCACCGGTGCCATCCGTTGTGCTGCGCGATCCGGCGGCAAAATCACCGCTCTCGAGCTGCGCAGCCATACGGCTGACGGTGCGGTCCAGCTCGTTCATCGTCTCTTTCTGCGAAAGGACGAGCTTCTCGAGGTGATCCACCTGCTTGATGCTGAAGAATACGAGCACGCAGAAGATGACGAAGATGCCAATCTCAATCAGGCGTGCCGCGAATGTCTTTTCCATGCGCGCGAGTCCCCTTCGATGCGGCACCCTTCGAGCACCGTCGATTCCCGAATGTGCGGACTTACCGGGCGCTTCTGCGTCGGTAAAGCCTTGTCGTACCTTTGTGGCGGTCGCTTACTCGGACGGTCGGCGTAGCTTGATGTGCAGGTCCTTGAGCTGGTCATCGTCGACCGGACCGGGTGCCTCTGTCATCAGGCAGCTCGCGCTGGCCGTCTTCGGGTACGCGATGACGTCCCGCAGGCTGCCGGCGCCGGTGAGCAGCATGACCAGGCGGTCCAGACCGAAGGCGAGTCCGCCGTGGGGCGGGGCGCCGTGCGCGAGCGCCTTGAGCAGGAAGCCGAATTTCTCCTGCGCCTCCTCTTCGTCGATGCCCAGGACCTCAAACATGCGGCTCTGCACCTGCGTGTCGTGGATACGAATGCTGCCGCCGCCGACTTCGTTGCCGTTCAGGACCAGGTCATAGGCGCGTGCGCGTACCTTGCCGGGATCGCTGTCGAGCAGCTCGAAGTCGTCCGGGTGCGGCGAGGTGAAGGGGTGATGGGTCGCGTAGTAACGCTTGTCGTCCTCGTCGTACTCCAGGAGCGGAAAATCCGTAATCCAGACGAAACGCCATTCGTCCGCTGGAATCATGTCCAGGTCCGCGGCCAATGACTTGCGCAGGTTGCCGAGCGCCGTCGAAACCACAGACTTGCGATCAGCGACGAAGAAGAGGGCGTCGCCGGCCGTTGCACCGGTAGCGCCGTTGATTGCGGCCTGTGCGTCGCCGTCGAAGAACTTTGTGATCGGGCCCGTCCAGCCTTCGTCGCCGAGCTTGCACCAGGCCAGGCCCTTCGCGCCGTAGCGCTTCACAAGCTCGGTGTAGCCGTCGATCTGCTTACGGGAGAATTTCGCGCCGCCGGGGACTGCGATGGCCTTCACTCTGCCCCCAGACTTTACCGCACCTGAAAAGACGCCGAAGTCGGAGTCAGCGACGACGTCGCTCAGGTCACACAACTCCAGGCCGTAGCGCAGGTCCGGATTGTCTACGCCAAAGCGGTCGATGGCCTCTGCGAAGCTCATTCGCTGCATCGGAAGCGGAAGGTCCACGCCGCGTGTCTCCTTCCAGACGCGAGCCATCATGCGCTCGCAGACGCCGATAATGTCGTCGACGTCGATGAAGGACATCTCCATATCGATCTGCGTGAACTCAGGCTGGCGATCGGCGCGCAGGTCCTCGTCACGGAAGCATCGGCAGATCTGGAAGTAGCGGTCGTAGCCCGCGATCATGTACAGCTGCTTAAAGAGCTGCGGAGACTGCGGCAGGGCATAAAACTGCCCGTCATGGACGCGGCTGGGCACGAGATAGTCGCGCGCGCCCTCAGGCGTCGATTTCGTAAGGATGGGCGTCTCCAGATCGAGAAACTTCTCGTCGTGCAGGAAGCTGCGGACGATGTGGGTTACCTCAGCGCGCAGCACGATGTTCCGCTGGATGGGACCACGGCGCAGGTCGAGGAAGCGCCACTGAAGGCGCAGGTCTTCGCTCGCGTCGACTTCATCACGGATCGGGAACTTCGGGACCTCGGCACGCGAGAGTATCTCAATGCGCGTCGGAATCACCTCAACCTCACCCGTCGCCATCCTCTCGTTGATACCCCCGGAGCGGGCGCGCACCGTGCCGGCGATCGCGACCACCCACTCGGGCCGGCTCTCGTCTGCCACCGCGAAGAGCTCGGGGTGCGAGTCGCGATCGAATGTCACCTGGGTGACACCGTAGCGGTCGCGAAGGGTCAGAAAGAGCAGGCTGCCGAAGTCCCGGCGATCGTCGACCCACCCCATCAGCACAACGTCTTCGCCGGCGTTGTCCGCGCGGAGCTCGCCGCAGGTGTGAGTGCGCTTGTCGTCCGTAATAAAGCGTCCCATCGAGGACTCCTCTGTCGTCGCAGGCGGAGTGCCCGCGGGGCAGTGGCAGCTAGTGGATCGCTGCCTTGATGGTCAACCGGCGGTGTCGAGAACCTGAACGAAATCGCTCTCAGAGATGACCTGGAGGCCGGCGCCGCCGTCGATGTAGCCCTGCGCCTTCTTCAGTTTGGACGAGCGCCAACCGCCCTGAAACTTTTCAAAGTCCGCGTCGCCCAGCACGAGGTAGTCGAGCTTCGCGGATACCCCTGAGGGGGTGAGCCCGCCCAGCGCCCGCACTTTCGCCTGGGCTTCCTTTCGCTTCATCGACGTAAGCTCGCCGGTGAACACGAAGCTCTTTCCGGTAATCGCGGATTCTGCCGGCGGTGCCTCAGGTTCGGGCCAGGTGACCGTGATGTGCTGGAGCAGCGCGTCGATGACGGCCTCGTTGTCCGCAATTCCGGTGACAACGCGGGCGGCGATGATGGATCCGATGCCGTCGATCGATTCGAGCGACCCCGCGTCTGCCGCACGCAGGGCCTCCACAGAGTCGAAGTGTTCGGCGAGCACGCGGCCAACAGTACGGCCGATATCGGGCACGCCGAGGGAGGTAAGCAGAGTCGCGAAGGGTAGGGTACGTCGAGCGTCGATGGCCGCGACAAGGTTGGTGGCGCTGCGCTCCCCCATGCGGTCGAGGGCTGCGATCGTCTCTGCGTCCAGGGTGAAGAAGTCCGCCGGCGACCGGACTTTGCCTTCGGCGTACAGCATCTCAATGATGCGCGGACCGAGGCCTCGAATGTCGGTCACCGCCGAAAAGTGTTCGAGGCGGCGGATCGCCGTGACGCTGCATGCGTCCGTGTGCTCGGCGATGAGGAAGTCGTCTACACGCTGCGTCGCCGCACCGCATTCCGGGCAGGCCGCCGGCGTCTCGATGGCTTCGTCGCCGGGCTCAACGATCGACTCGATGTGTGGAATGACGCCGCCGCGCCGCGTCACCATCACCTTCGAGGCGCGCCGCAGAGGCTCACCGCCCGTCAGCGAGTCGATGATCCCCAGGTTGTGCAGCGACACGCGCCGCACCGTTACGCCGGACAGAAAGACGGGTTCAACGATCGCCACCGGGTTGATCTTTCCGGTTCGCGAGATGCTCCACTCCACGTCCACCAGACGCGAGAAGCCGGATTCGCCCTGGTATTTGTAGGCGATCGCGTAGCGGGGGTGATGCGAGGTGCGCCCCATCGATTCGTGTTGGCGCAGGTCATTGACCTTGAAGACGATGCCGTCCGTCTCGTAGTTGAGGCTCTCGCGCCGCGCGCTCAGGGCCTCGAACACCGCCTGACCGTTGTCAGCGGTAGCCAGCTCATGGGGCACCGGCGTAAAGCCCATTTCGTGCAGCAGCCTCGCCTGATCAGCCGCGCTTTCTGCGGGCAGGCCGATGGCCTCGTAGGCGAAGAAGTGGATGTCGTAGGCCTTCGTCCGGGCCGGGTCCTTCAGCTTGATCGCGCCCGCCGCCAGGTTGCGTGGGTTCACAAAGTCCTCGGCGTAGCGGGACTCAAACACGTCCAGGGGCATGTAGGCTTCGCCACGCACTTCGAGGTTCGGCACCGGCACCGTCTCCATAATGCCGTGGATGCCGCGCAGATTGTCGGTGATACGCTCGCCACGTGTCCCGTCGCCGCGAGTCGCACCCAGCGCGAGCTTCCCGTCGGGGCCATAGCGCGCGCTGATCGCCACGCCGTCTACTTTGGGCGTCACGATGGCGTCGCCCTCGAAGCGCGCGAACCACTTCCGCAGGTCCTCTTCAGAGTAACACTTGTCGAGGCTCAACATCGGGTGCGCGTGCACCACGCGGCCGGTTTCGTCGCTCGCGTCGGGCGTCGCGCCGAGCTCGCTCAGGACGGCTGCCTCCGGGTTCAGTGTGCGCAGCCGCTCCACAAGCAGGTCGTAGTCCGTGTCCGGGATCTGAGGCGCGTTCTCGTCCCAGTAGAGGCGGTTGTGATGTCGGATGGCCTCACTGAGTGCCGCCTCGTCCATTGTCAGGATGTCATCACGCGTCATCGAGATTGTGACCGGGGTCGGAGTGGGTTGAGCGCGGGGCAGCCGCCGTCGGTCGTGGCGGGCGTTTCGGAGCCGCGAGGGTACGAGCGCCGGCGTAGGGTGTCCAGCGCCGGCGCAGCGTGTCCGGCGCCGGAAGCGGCGTCGAAGGTTGTCGAATCTGCTCCGTGTCAGCGAGGGCGATGCCTGGCGTACTTTGCGTGCGGCGGGGGCGGAGGTACACTCCCGGAATGACGCTTCCTTGGACGCTGTGTTTGTCGCCGCGTCATCCACGATTGCAGGAACAGGGGCCCGCCACCTAATGTCGAATCTGCCACGCTGCGCGTTCATCCTATTCTCGACGATTTTGCTCCAGGTGAGCATCGGAGGCTGTGCTGATGATGCCGATATGACGGCCGACACGGCCGACACCGGCGGCGGCGATGCAGCCGGTGACTCTTCGTCGCAGGAGGACCTGCGCGTCTTCGTCACCGCCGCCGAGTATACGCCGGGAACCGGTATCGCCGGCGCGGACGCGCACTGCATGGCGGACGCAAACAGGCCCGCAGATGGTGTCTACAAGGCATTGATCGCCGGAACGACCCGCGGAATCTGCGCAGACGCAGACTGCGCGTCCGGCCCTTCGCCTGTGGATTGGGTCCTCGCTGCAGCGTCGAGCTACGTCCTGGCGCCGGACGGCGTGGAGTTGTTTGAGACGGACAGCGACGCCCTGATCGCGTGGCCGATTGCCGTAGTTCTGACCCCCGGCGGAGTGAACCAGTTCAGCGGCTTTGACAGAGACTGGACGCTTCGTCCTGATTTTCACTGTGATGATTGGACGTCGACAACCGGTGACGCCGGTGTAGGCTGGACGCACTCCCTTGACTCCGCATTTCTACAGGGCGGCAGTGTCGGATGCGACGCGTCGCGGCCCCTCGTGTGTGTCGAGCAGTAGGACGCAACTTCGAACTCGGCGTTCTCTGCGACGCGAACATCGTCCGGGCGCTGTCGGCGTGGCCGGACTCATCGCGTACCGATACAGGTGCCCCCTCACACTGTTATCGCGCGACACAGGTGTGTTGGACCGGGGAGCAGGCGCGGGGGGCCTTGTTTCTGCGTTGCAGGCGCGACAGGGCTACCCGCTGATCATCGCCTCGCCGATCATCGAGAGTGCCAACACAACGTAGATGGCCGAGCACGCAATCGCAGGCCGGCGGGCCAGCCGCCCGTCGCGACGTAGTATCGAGTCCAGGTTCAGGGCGAGCCCGGCCACGATAAACGCGTAGGAGGTGATGTAGATGCGGTCCATCAGGATCAAATATCCCACCTGCGGCAGGTTCTGATTCAGGGCGAGGGCGACCGTCGTCAGCAACGCCGTGATGCCGACCGTGATTCGCGTTTCCGGAGTCGGCAGCAGGAACATGAGAAAGGAGCAGAGCATCACGCAGAAGATGGGCCCCAGAACCTTAACGATGTGACGCAACACCGGCCGCCGCATCGGAATCTCAATCGTCGCGCGAGAATAGATGCTGTCATCTGCGAGGCGCGGATCACCGAAGTTGGTCGGGTATTCGTGCACGTCGACGGCGATGCGAGGTTCGCCGACGTCGAAACCCGGCAGCACGACTTCACGATCCAGGGTGGCGCCGTCGCTGCGGTACACCATGGCATCGGTTTCGGATTCGGTGTCTTCGATGCGAATTGAGATGGTCTGCTGGTCAAAGGGGTACGAGCGCAGCGGAAAGGGTTGGTGAAAGCCGCCCTGGACGTGGACGACCTGGTAGAGATCTCCGTTGGGCAGTACGTCAGGCTCCTCGTAGGAGCGATCGAGGGTGTGCCCCCATTGCTCCCACGAGTTCACGAACTCGAAGCTCTCGCTCGGATCGATGTCCGGGTTGCTCCAGCGAAACCACAGGTAGAAGTCGGCGGTGTAGGTGTGTTTCGCGAAGTCCAGCGCCATGACGTCGGCGACGTACGCGCCGACGTAGACCTCATCGGGTTCTGCGTGCGCATCCGCAGCCACCGTCGCGGCGAAGAGAAGCGACACTGTCAACGCTGCAAGCGTCCGCATGGACTGCGCTCGTGATTCTCGGGACCTGCTGCAACACATGGTGGTCATCCTATACGTTCGTTGAGAACGCGCGCTTATCCGCCGGTGCTCCGGCAGGCAATTCGGCCGCGCAGAATGCTGCCGTACGTGCATCGATTCGGACCCTGCACCAATTTGTCCCACGATAGGAAGCAGCCTTGCGGCCCATCGCCCGGTTCGGCAGTATCGCCATGTCATCCTCAACGGGAAACAGCATGCCGGAATCACGACTCAAGCAGAGACTCATCGACCTTCGCAGCGAGCTTTCGGCCGACGAACTCGACGACGAGACGCGCGAGCTCATTGAGGCGCTGATCACCGACCTCGAGGGAGTCCTTGAGCCCGATACAGATTCGGGTGACGGTGTTTCCGATAGGATTCGGCGTTCGTTTGCGCGCTTCGGGTCGAGGCATCCGACGCTCGCCGCTATCGTTGAGGACGTCGTCGACACACTGTCTGCGATGGGCATCTAGGGCGGCCCCGCGCTCAGGCCGGGCGGACGTGACTTGCGGGGCAACTCCGGCGGCCCGGCGGACGGCAACATGCCGGATTCTGTCGTAGGCTTGTGAGCGCTCGGGCGGATCGGTGACCGCCGTACCCGGCGCTCACCACGCGGAGACCGCGTCCTACTCAAACGAGGCAACGATGCTCAAAGGACTACGCAGCCACATTCTCACCGCCGTCGACTACGACGCCGCCGTTGCCTGGTACACCCGGCTGCTCGGCGTGAAGCCGTACTTCGCGCAGCCTTTCTACAGTGGGTTTGACGTCGCCGGCTATGAGCTGGGCATCATGCCGCTTTCTGCGTCGCCGGGTGAGATCTGCGAGACCACAGCGCTCTGGTCTGTTGAGGACATCTACGCAGCCCACGCGCGCGCCATAGAGCTGGGCGCGCGCGTGCACAGCGAAGTCCGCGATGTGGGTGATGGCATCCTTGTGTCCTCCCTGGTCGATCCCTTCGAGAACCACATCGGCCTGATCGCCAACCCGAACTTTGCTCCGCCGCTGGTTGCCGCCGCGGCCGGCGACATCAGACCTGAGAACATTGTCGTCGAGACGGTGGTGTCAGCGTCTGCACGGCGCTGTTTCGATCTGTGGAGCAGCTCGGAGGGGCTCGCCGAATGGTGGCTGCCGACGACCCGCGTTGAGCTGCGCCCCGGTGGCTTCTACGAGATCTTCTTCGCGCCGGATCTGCCCTGGGGCCGGCGCGGCGGAGAAGGGTGCCGCGTCCTCAGCTTTCTGCCCGGCCGAATGCTCAGCTTTACGTGGAATGCGCCGCCGACCTTCGCGCACACGCGCAGCCGTCACACGTGGGTGGTTCTGCAGTTCGATGAGCAGGATCGAGGCACAAGGGTGCGCCTCACGCATCTCGGCTGGCCCGCAGCGGAATGGGAGTCAGAACCCGAGTGGGCACAGACCTTTTCGTATTTCGAGCGTGCGTGGACCACGGTGTTCGACATATTCACGGCGTACCATCTATCGCCGACCCCGGCTTGACCGCAGCTGTGGCTCCCGGTGTGCTGTGCGTGACGTTCTCGTCCGGGGGGGTGATCTCTCGATTGCGCCGGCAGGCGCGCAGACGCCGCTTTTTCTTCGGCAGACTTCGTCCCAATGTGCGACAGTCAGGGGCCACCCTCAACACCGGAGCGCATCATGCCGACCAAACTTCTAGTATTGCTTGGAATCCTGGGCCTGAACCTGCTCCTCAACTTCTACAACGCGACCCAGGTCGGAGGCATCGCATGGGCTCCAGTCGTAGTTGGCGCGCTGATGATTGTGGGAATCGCAAAAGGCAGTGCTCGCGGCGATCGGGCTGCCGGCGGCGCTGAGTTATGGCGAGCCGGCGTTGGTCGCCGGAAACGCCATCGCGGTCGCCGTAAATGGCTTCGCCATCTGGTGCCTGACACGCCCGGATGTGCAGAGTTGGATGCTCAAGTCTTCGCTGGGCGCGTGACAGACAGAGAGCGTCGACCGCCGCTGTATTCAAGTCGCGAACGAGTCGAGCAGGTCGGCACACAGTGCACTTTGAGAGAGCATGAAGCAGGCTCTCGACAGCTTCAAGGTGTAGTATCGGGAGGTGGCCACGGCTTGAACCTGGACGAGGGGTTCACTACCTTCGCCGTTGGCGTCGGACGAACACCTGGGAGCACTGCATGAGAGGAGCCATCGCGCTCACATTGGCCGCCTGTCTGCTCGCAGCCTGCGGCTCGGGCAGCGACGGTGGCGAAGACACCTCCCTGCCGGACGTGATCGAGGACGTCACCGACACATCGGAGGAAGTCGCTGACGATGTACAGGGCGACCTCCCGCTTTCGGATACCGACCTGTGCACCCCCGCAGGCCGACGACGTTGCACCACCATCGACCGAAGCCCCGCCGTCGAGATCTGCTCAGGCGAAGGTGAGTGGGAGGCGGAGACCTGCGCCGGCGATGAAATCTGCGCCGACCGATACTGCGGCGTCGCCGGCAGCTGCGAACCCTTCACCGAGATCACCCGCTGCGTCGATTGCCGCACCTATCTCGGCTGCTCGCCGCTGGGTCATGCCGTCGGCGAGTTCTCCGTACCGCAGGGTAAGGTGTGCGTCGAAGACGAAGGCGGTGCCAGGCTCGTTGATTGGAACTGCGTGCCTGAAACAAGGCGATGTACCAGTGATTTCGAGCAGGAGCTTTGCGATCCCTGCGGTCTGCAGTTCGTCGAGCGTGACTGCCGCGACGAGGAGCAGAGCAGCATCTGCGACGCGGACGATGGTCGCTGCAAACCCCTGTGCGAGTTCATCGAAAAGCAGGAGACCTACGTCGGCTGCGAGTACTGGGCTGTCGACCTCGACAACGCCTTTTTGCATCGCGGCGGCGGCAACTACCTGGATGCGGCCGGGAAGAAGTTCGCGATCGTCGTCTCCAATGTCCACGAGAGTCTCGACGCGGCCGTTACAGTCTCAGACAGAAACGGGGTGATCGTTTCTGAGTCTGTGCCGCCGGGCGAGCTGCGCATTCTTGAGATGCCCCCGTCGAATATCAACGGCACCATGGTCGGCTACGAGGCATTTAAGGTCGAATCTTCGATTCCGATTATCGCCTATCAATTCAACCCGCTCGACAACGTAGAGGAGGTATTTTCGAACGACGCGTCCATCCTCTTCCCGACGACCTCGCTGGGTACCGACTACATCGTCATGACGCGCAGGCAGACCTTCGACACCCTGAAAGGGTACGTGACCGTTATCGGCACACAGGGGACTCCCGAAGCGCCGACAACTCGGGTCGAAATCACCCTGCCACCGTACACCGCTGACAACCCCGTGATTACCCTCGCGAATGAGGGGCAGGGCATCCCGGTGCTCTACGGCGGCGACACGATCACCATCGAACTGGAGCCCTTTCAGCTGATCAATATTGAGACGAATCGGCCGGGGGCCGACCTTACCGGCACGGTGGTGTCTGCGAGTCGCAGCGTCGCCGTCTTTGGTGGCAGCGAGGCGTCGAACGCGCCGAATACGGACTCCTGCGTCTACCGTGTGTCGCAGCAGGATTGGGTCTGCGCGGCCGATCGCAGCACCCCCTGTTTGAATGACAACGACGAGCCCGACATTCGTCGCTGCAGCCAGTTTGTAACCTGTTGTGCCGACCACCTGGAGCACCAGATGCTGCCGGTGTCTGCGTGGGGAAGACGCTTCAACGCCGTGCACTCGGTACGCCGCGGTGACGAGGCGGACGTATGGCGGGTGATCGCGGGCTCTGAGGATACGACGGTGACACTGTCCGGACTTCCGGATCCGAATGACGCTGAGGCGCTGGGGTACCTGCAGGGGCAGATACCCCAGCAGCGGCAGTGGACGGTCGGCGCAGGCGAATGGTTCGAGTTCGAGAGCCCGGTGGACTTTGAGATCTTCGCCACGGGACCGATCATGGTGGGTCAGTTCCTCGCCGCCGAGCAGGCACCATATCCAAACTCCACGACCTCGGAGCAGCCGCCGCACACCGACGCCGGCACCGGAGACCCCGCATTCATTCTGGTCCCGCCCATCGAGCAGTATCGCAATGAGTATACCTTCCTGGCGCCCAACGCGTACGAGTTCGACTACGTGTCGATCACGGCGCCGGACTTCGCCACGGTGTATCTCGATGGCGAGGAGATCACCGATGATGAATGGGAGGCCTTTGGCGAGAATGGATTTCGCGCCGCGCGCCGACTGGTCGCCGACGGTGTTCACACCATCGCTGCCGACTTCCCAGTGGGCGTCATGGTGCACGGCTATGACCGGTTTGTGAGCTATGGCTACCCGGCCGGCCTCGACCTGCGTTCTATCAATGAGTGAGCGCCTGCCGTGCCTGGCGGCGGTTCTGCTTGTGTGCGCAGCGATGTCGTCTTGCGGCACTCCGGATTCGACCGGCGATACCGGTGAGGTCGACAGCGAGTTTCCCGATGCCGGCGCCGACACCGATGACGCCGCTGACGAGGATACGCGCGTCGAGCTGGATGTAGTCAGTGACGGCCGGCCGGAGATCGACCTCACGCCGGACGTCGACATCGGTGACGCACCCGTGGAATTGTTTCGCGTGGTGCCGGCCGCCGGAGGCACCGCAGGTGGTACCCGCGTAACAGTATTCGGTGCCGGATTTCGCGCGGAGACTGTGTTCACGATCAACGGTCGCCGGCTCGAGAACGTGGACGTGATTGACGCCTTCTCAGCGCTCGCGACGACACCGCCCGGTAGCCCGGGAGTGTACGATCTAAAGGCCGCTGACAGTGAAAACGACGCGACGCTCTTATCCGCCTGGACCTACCTTGCTCCCTTTGCGCTGGACGGCATCAGCCCGGTACGTGGTGCTACCTCGGGCGGAACGCCGCTCTCGCTATTCGGCAGCGGGTTCACCTCGGCGGCAACGGTCAGCGTGGGTGGTCGGCTCTGCATTGATACCCGGCCGGTAGGTGACGAGCGCATTGACTGCATTCTTCCCGAGGGGACGGTTGGAGTCGTGGACGTCCGCGTAACCGACAGCGCAGGTTCACGAGTGCTCACCGGCGGTTTCACCTACTTTGATGCGCCGGCAATCGACCGGGTGTTTCCGGGAGTCGGGTTGAGCGCCGGTGGAGAGACGGTGCGTGTTCTTGGCCGTGGCTTCATCGCCGGCACGCAGGCTTTCTTCGGCCCGGTTGCCGTCCCCGCTACTCGTGTGGATAGCGGAACGTTGGAGGTGGTGGTGCCGCCCGGCGCACCCGGAGCCGTTGATGTTGTCGTGCAGAACGACAACGGCGGGGCGAGCCTGCCCGACGGCTACACATACGTAGCGAGCAGTACAGGCAACCTTGCGCTCCGCTCGGTGCAGCCGAACCGCGGAGACGAGGCCGGAGGCACACGCTTCACGGTCGCCGTCGAAGGACTGCAGGACGGCGCGCAGGTGCTGATTGGTGGCGCGCCGGCAACTGTCATCGCTACAGACGACACCTCGATTACGGCGTTGAGCCCCGCCGGAGCACCGGGGCCTGCCGATGTCACGGTGCGTCAGGGATTGATCGAGCGAACCATCGTTGATGGGTGGACCTGGCTGCCTTCGCTCAAGGTCGACAGCGTGTCTCCGGACAGGGGCGATGTGGATGGCGGCGACGTTGTTGTTGTCTCCGGCCGGGGGTTTGACGCCGAGACGCGCTTCTTCTTCGGACCGCTCGCTGCCGAGGTGGTGAGCCTGATGGATTCTACGTCTGCGAGTGTGCGTACGCCGCCGGGAAGTCCGGGCGCGAGCGCCGTGCGTGTAGAGCGCGGTGCCTCGACACACACAGCGGATGACGTCTGGACCTACACCATCGACACGCAGCTATTCGGTCTGGCGCCTGAGCTCGGTTCGGTCGCCGGTAACACCTGGGTTGTGCTGCGGGGAACCGGCTTCTCTGCCGATGCGGAGGTGAGCTTCGGGCTGCAGCCCGCCACTGATGTGCAGCTCCTGGACCCCTCGACTCTTGGCGTGCGAACGCCCGCTGCTGCTCCTGGAGCCGTCGACGTCACCGTCGAAACGCGCTCGACAGAGGATGGCGGCGCGTCGGTCGGACGAGCGACACTTGCAGCCGCTTACACCTACTACGACCCGGCCTCCGGCTCGGGTGGCTGGTCCGGCGGTGAGATCGACGGGTCGGTGAACGTCGCCGTCTTCAACGCGAACGGTGGCGCGCCGATCCCGGCGGCTTTCGTTACTCTATCTGTGCGCGGCAGTGACACCCGCTACACCGGAAGAACAGACGGCAACGGGCGGGTGACCATCTCAGGACCGGAGTTACGGGGTGAGCAGGTGATCAACGCCACGGCGACGAAATTCAGCTCAAGCACATCCACCGCAGTAAACAGTCGCAATGTCACCCTGCTGCTGGAATACATCTGCCCCTGCTATGAAGACGACGATTGCGGTGATGAAGAGCAGATGTGCCTACCGCGCCAGGGCGTCAGCCTGTGCAGCTATACCGATGGTCCGGCGGCGAGCTGCACCACGGGCGACGATTGCGAGGGTTACGGCAACGGCAATTATGTGTGCTCGACGGGCCGCTGTGTCGAAAAGTGCTGGTGCGGATGCGCAGAAGCAGGCGAGTGCCTCGCGGGCCAGACCTGCAACGACACGCTCATGCTGTGCCAGATCGATACCACGTGCAGCGACGATGATGACTGCGCAGCGGAAGGAAACTTCGTCTGCATTCAGGGCACCTGCACAGAGAACTGCACCGGGCCCGCCCCCACGGTGGCGACCATCGAAGGGCAGCTGACGGGCATCGGAAAAATCGTCGATCCGGCGCCAAACGAGACCGTGCTCGGGGTCGTGCTGACGACAACGAACACAATCTTCTCGAACAATCCGGATCCGGGCACCGAGAACCAGCGAACTGATGACGGACGCTACCGCCTGACTTCGCGCCTCGGCGACCTCGCTGTCGTCGCAATGTGTGGACTGTTCAACAACGACACCGGGGACTTCCTGCCGCTGTACATCGGCGTCGAAAGGGGCGTCTTCGCGCAGGGCGACCGGCTGTACGAAGTCGATGTAGACTGCAACATACCCCTGGATCGAAGTCTGTCGGTCAAAATCCCGAACCCGCCTTTCGGTGCACGCGGGACGATGCCGGATCTGAACCGGGCGATCCCCTATCTCGATTTTGGCGGGGAAGGCGTGTTTGGCGGGTACGTTCTCATCGAAGGTACAGACAGCGTGATCAGTCGTCGCCGCTTCGCGTCGCTCGAAGGTCCACTCGAAGGTCTGAGCTACCTCGTCTATGGCGGCACCTTCAGCAGCACCGGTGGCCTGCCCTTTGCCGCCGCCATCGTGGACGACATTCGCAGCACAGACAACCTCGTGACTCTGCCCGAGATGGTTCCGCCGCCCATTCTGGTGCAGCCGGAGCCTCAAACGGTATTCGATGGCCGACGAGTCGAGTGGGAGCTCGGCACCGATGCGCCGGTAGATTTCTACTACATCCGCGTTCAGGACGTGACACAGCAGATCACCTTCTGGGATGTGTGGGTTCCCGGCGACAAGACAGCATTCAACCTGCCGTACTGGCCCGAAGGTTCACTCGAAGGTCCGTTTCCGCCGCGCACAACCCTCGTGATCACAGTGCTCGCGATTCGGGCGCGCAGCTTCTCCTGGGACGGATTCACTTTGCAGAACCTCGTGTTCGAGTCGTGGGAAGCCTATTCAGCCAACGGCTGGGCGGTGGTATCCGAATAGGGTGACCAAAAAAGTAACACCCATGATGAGACAGTACCTGGATGCGAAGGCGCAGCATCCGGATGCGCTTATGCTGTTTCGGATGGGCGACTTCTACGAAGTCTTTTTCGATGACGCCGTTACGGTCTCGAACGCCCTCGATATTACGCTGACCGCGCGCGGCAAAGATGGCGACGACCCGATCCCGATGGCCGGAGTGCCGCACCACGCGGCGCCCGGGTACATTCGCAGGCTTGTGGAGCAGGGCTTTCGCGTCGCGATCTGCGAGCAGCTGGAAGATCCCCGATCGGTCAAAGGAATCGTCGCCCGTGGTGTGGTCCGGGTCATAACCCCCGGGCTGCAGCTCGACGACGAGTCGCTGGACCCCCGGCGACACAACTACGTGGCAGCGGTCGCGGTGTCTTCGCTGCGCAGCGCCGACGTCACAGCGCTGGCGTACCTGGATCTCTCTACCGGCGAGCTGAGTGTCTGCGAGCAGCAGTCCGCAGCGGAGCTGCTCGCTGAGCTGCAGAGAATCGGACCCGCAGAGATTCTCGTCGCAGAGGGTCAGCGAACCGTAGTGTCCGCGATCGACGAGCTGCAGGCCCCGGTTCGTGAGCAGCCGGATGCAGATCTCTCGCTGCATCGGGTGATCGGCGGGGCAGGCACCCCGTCGCTGGCGGTGAACCCTCGCGTTCCCCTGGCTCGTTCCCTCGGCAAGCGGGAGCTGCAGCAGCGATTCGCGGCCCTGTCGGAACACACCCTTCGTGACCGAAAAGCGGTCGAGGCGGCATGCGCGCTCCTTGTCGCATACCTGGGCCAGACGCAGGGCGGAGTCCCGGCACATCTCGGGGAGCCACGCGTCTACCGGACAAGCGATTTCGTATCTCTGGACCCGGCGAGCGCGGCGAACCTTGAGATCTTCGAGACCCTGATGGGCGGTCGCCGCAAGGGCTCGCTGATCAGCGTGGTCGACGAAACCGTGACATCCGCCGGCGGCCGGCGACTCCGAACCTGGCTCTCGTATCCGTTGGTCGGCGTAGACAGCATCCTCAGGCGCCAGAGCGCGGTGAGCGCGCTGGTTGCAGACCCGCCGCTGCGAACCCTGGTACGCCAGCTGCTCAAGAAGACGGCGGACGTGCAGCGCGTGTCGAGCAAGCTGGCGGCCGGCCAGGGCAACGCGCGCGACCTCGTCACGCTGCGTTCAACCCTCGAGATCGTGCCCGATCTCAAGTCATCGCTCGCCAGAATCGACGATGTCGCTCTGGCGTGCGCGGCGGACCTCCTCGACCCATGCGCCGATGTCGTGTCGCTGCTCGCTGCCGCGATCGTCGATGACCCTCCTGTCGCCCTGAACGAAGGAGGCGTGGTTCGCGTCGGCTATGACAGCGAGTTGGATGAGCTGATCGAGCTGACAACCACAGGAAAGGCCTGGCTGCTCCGTTACGAGGCGCAGGAGCGAGAGCGCACCGGGATCTCATCGCTGAAGGTCAAACACAACCGCGTCTTCGGATTCTACATCGAGGTTACACGGGCGAACCTGGAGTCCGTCCCCGAGGACTACATTCGCAAGCAGACGCTCGCGAACGCAGAGCGCTTCTTCACGCCGGAGCTGAAGGAGTATGAAGACAAGATCGTCAGCGCGTCCGATCGCAGAAGCGCCCTTGAGTATCGCATCTTTGAGGATGTGCGTGGCGCGGTGTTGGACGAGCTCGGCCGCATTCGGGCGACGGCCTCGGCGCTCGCTGAGATCGACGTGCTCGGCGGACTGGCCGAGCTGTCCCAGCAGCGTGGATACTGTGCTCCCGAGATCTTCGACGGGCAGGGCGTCGAGATCGTCGACGGCCGGCATCCGGTCGTCGAGGTGATGCTGACCGACGACCGCTTCGTGCCGAATGACACCGAACTCAGGCCGGATGCGCGCGTCCACATCATTACGGGGCCGAACATGGCCGGCAAGAGCACGGTCATTCGCCAGGTGGCGCTGATCACGCTGCTTGCGCAGATCGGATCCCATGTGCCGGCCCGTTCCGCGAAGATTGGTGTCGTCGACCAGATCTTCAGCCGCGTTGGCGCGAGTGACAATCTGGCGCGAGGGCAGTCGACATTCATGGTCGAGATGAGTGAAGTGGCGCACATTCTCTCTCACGCCAGCGAACGCAGCCTGATCGTGCTCGACGAAATCGGGCGCGGAACGGCCACCTTTGATGGCCTGTCGATCGCATGGGCGGTAGCCGAGCATCTGCACGATGAGACAGGCGCGCTGGCGCTCTTCGCAACGCACTACCACGAGCTCACCGACCTGCAGCGGGTGCGGAACGCAGCGCGCAACTTCAACATCGCCGTCAGAGAATACAACGACGACATCGTATTCTTGCGCAAGCTGGTCCCCGGTCCGTCGAATCGTTCGTACGGGATCCAGGTCGCGCGTCTGGCCGGTGTGCCGGACTCTGTGGTCGCTCGTGCCAAAGAGGTGCTTGCCAATCTGGAGCAGGTCGAGCTCGACGAAGCCGATGAGCCGGTGCTGGCCCGTGTCGCGGGAATGCCGCGCCGCCGCTCCCCTCAGCTGAGTCTCTTCGGGGCGACGATACCGGCGGCGACTGAGCCGGCGCGAGACCCGATCATCGAAGAGCTGGCGTCGATTCCCACAGATACGTTGACGCCGATCGAAGCGCTCAATCTGATTCACAGACTGCAGAAACGAATTCGACGAAGCGAACAGTCTGCGAATCGACGATAAATGTACCCAATCCTCGGCCGGCGACGAGCAGAACCACATGAGCCTGAGTTCGCGTGGAGAGGAGCGGGATGGATACGACGGCAACGATGCAGTGTGCGGGCGTACGGGTTCGTCCATATCGCCAGGCATCGGCGCAGCCTCAGCGGGTGGATGCTGAGGTGTCGGTGAGCGACGAACTGCACCACGATGAGTCGTGGCTCCAGGCGTATCGCCGCGGCGAGTCGACAGCGATGGCACGAGTGTATGAGCGCTACGCTCCTGAGCTGCAACGCATGCTGCGTAGAGGGCTGCGTACTCGTTCAGCGGATACCCGAATTCGCCTCGTGATTCGCAACGAAGATGAGAGGGCCGAAATCGTACAGGAGGTCTTCGCGCGCGCGTTCAGCGATTCGGCACGCCGGTCATACAAGGGTGTCGCCCCATACTTCCCGTTTCTCCGTCGCATCTGCCGAAACGTCATCGTGGACAGGCATCGTGCTTCCAAGCGCGCGCGCACGCGGATGGTCAGCGACGTGCAGAAGACCGCGTCCGGTGAGTATTCGCGTATCGAAAGAACCGGCGACGATACCGGCGCCCTGTTCGGCCTCGGGCGCAATCCTGAACGAAGTGTCCTGCACCAGCAGATCGCGGACGCACTAGAGGGCTTCGTCTCCGAACTTGGAGAGGACGAACAGCGCCTTGTACGGTTGTACTATCAGGACCCGATTTCACAGCGTGACGCCGCCGCAGAGATGGGCGTTGACCGCAACCGGGTTCGTGCTCTGGTGTCCGGGATTCGCGGGCAGCTGCTCGCTTACATGCGCAGGGAAGGGCTCATCGAGTCCCTCGACCCGCAGGAACTGATGGAGATTGTGGAGCGGATATCGCGTTGAACCTTCGTCTACGACAGCCCATACTCTTTCGCCGCTATCGCAAGAAGCAGGCGATTGACGTCCTCCAGCAGATCTGGCGCGGCGAACACCCGGAGTTTCCGCCCGGGCTGAACCTGGTGCGTTTCAGGCAACTGTTGGAGACGAACAGCGACGTGCAGGACGAGTTCTACTGGCTCGTAGAGGCTGACATCTATGTGTCGAGCGTCGCACCCGGCGAAGACGGCGACTTTTCGGATCGGGTCAGGCTGTGGATGAAGCACCAGGAGGCAGCGGGCACGGTCGACGGACGCGTGCCCACATGGCTCTTTCCGGTGTGCGCTCTGCTTCTACTTTCGGTGATCGCCGCTGTGCTCGTCATGCCCGGTGGTCTGATTGAGCAGGCCCGATCGATGCTAAGCGACCCGGAGCCGGCCGTCGTCGCTGAGGCGCTTCCCGAGAGGGTCGCCGGCCTTCAAATCGAATACGCCTGCGCTCGAAGTTTCGCGGCCAACACTGCGCCGAAAGCGGGCTGCCCACTCGGTGGGCCGCTGCGCGTTCGATACAGCGGCGGTGATGCCGGTGGGCTCCACGTAGCGACCTTCGTGGTGCAGGCAGACCGCAGCGTACGCCGCGGGTCGTGGCGCATTACACCGGTCGCTCCTTCTCCCGTCGAACCCGACACTCTTGAGCTTCCCGGCGACGGCACCCTGGACGCTCCGCTCAGCGAGCTTGGCGACAACTTTGTGGCCGGCCCCAGCGTACTGGTCACCTTTGTCGCCGACCGACCCTTCCCCTGGCCCGAGGCAGAACGGGCAATCTCGCAAATCGCGGGGTCGTCACCGTCCAATATCGCGCACGCGGTGTTCGAGCTGCGGACGAACCCCGACGTGCGTGCACTCGGAGTGATCGCCGTCGACACCCGCCCCCTGCCAATCACCGACGCAGGCGAAGCCGGCGACTGAGCAACGCGTGGTGCAGAGGCGCGGACCACGCAGCCGGCGCCTCATTGGCAGAAGGATTCCATCTGGACCGAGAGCACCTGCAGGCTCTCAAAGTCGAGTCCAACGAGCTCGGTGATGCTGCGTCGTTCTTCGTCGACGATCGTCTCATCTGTCAGCGCGTCCTGCATCGATGCGATGCCACCGACGAGCAGCCGACCCATATCGCCGAGAATTGTGCAGTAACCCTCAAAACCGTCGAAGCGTCGACTCAGCGCCGCCTCCACATGCAACGCGTACAGGGTGAAGGAATCGGCGCGCCGTGAGAAGATGGCCCGCTGACCGTTGCTTCGTGCAGCTCGTGCGAAGTGTTCTCGGCATTCGATTTCGCGCTCGTCTGCGAGGTTCATCGCGGCCTCGAGGGTGGCCTCCGAGTCATTCTCCAGGTCCAGGGCGCTCATGGACTCGAGGGTATATTCGCACGCGAGGACCGCCTCGTTGATCGTGGTGCCACGCGGCCCGGTTGACTGCGTGCCGCCGCAGGCGAGTGCAAGACAGCAGGCGAGGGCAGCGCAGATTGTCGATCCCGCCCGGCTCAAATGTCCTCTGCGAGAGCAGCCATGTGCTCGGCGGCGTTCTCGACGTAGTGCGCAGACGAGAGCACGGTGCGCGCGACTTCGTGGTCCGCGACCTGGCGGACGACCCGGCCCGGTGCACCCATCACCATGGAGCGCGGCGGAATCACCTTGCCCGGCGGGATGAGGGCACCCGCGCCAATCACCGACTCCTCCCCGATCACGGCGTTGTCCATGACGATCGCGCCCATTCCGATCAACACGCGGTCTTCGATGGTGCAGCCGTGTATGATGGCGCGGTGTCCGATGGTGACGTCGTCCCCAATCGACACGGACGAGAGCCCGCCGGTCATATGAACCAGGCTCTGGTCCTGAATGTTCACCCGCTTTCCGATACGGACTTCCCCAACATCGCCACGGACTACGGTGCCGTACCAGATCGAGGTGCCTTCATCGGCGTGCACGTTGCCACAGACGACGCTGCCGGGCGCGACAAATACATCATCAGCAAAGCTCGGCGTGTTGCCGTTGAGCGCGAACACACGTGCCTGCAATCCGTTGCTGCCATCACTGCTCATTTTCCAAAGAGCTCCCTGTACGCTGCCAGTTTCCCGAGCGCTCGCTGACGGAGTTCACCTGCCGGTGACGGCACCTCATGCGCGCCCGAATACTTCTCGGGTCGGTCTCGATTCTTTGTGAACCACGCGTCTGCAGCGCGGCGTTTTGACTCGTCTTTGGCGAGATCAGCACGCCACGCGGACACAGCTTCACGAGCTGCCTCCAGACTGTCGGCGCCACTCTTCAAGTCGGTAAGTCCTGCGATTGCGTCAACCACGGGCCAGGGGACAGCGCCCGCATCGGCGGTCGGAGCCTCCTGCACAGTTGGCTGGATTCCGGTGAAGATGTGGCAGGCGAGGGCGCCGACTGCGTAGCGGTCGTGGGCCGCCTGATAGGCGTCCGGCCTGTCGAAGAGCTCGACCGCAGGCGGCAGGTAACGCCGCGCACGAACCGACACGCTGTGCGCAGGGTTCGCCGGGTCGGCGCGAAAGGGCGCCGCCGCGAAGCCGGACACCGACGCCGCATCTCTCGATGCCACCCGTATGCAGGCCGGCAGGATTCCCTGATGCAGAACGCCCACATCGTGCGCGGCTTCGACGGCTGCCATCACAGCGATCACAATAGAGCACGCCGCATACACAGGGGCGTTCTCTGTCTCGATCAGCTCTTTCAGGCGAGGTTGAGAAGGGCTCTCGTTGAGCACAAACCAGGGCTCTTCCGCGTCGAAATCGGCGTCCACAATGGATGCCACGTTCGGATGGGCAATGCGCGAGGCAGCCAGTACGGCGCGTCGGAACGCGTCCATGGTCGCCGCGTCGCTGCTGTCAGCGAGCTGCACCGCAACGCACTCTTTCTCGAGGATGCGCTGTACGGCACTCCATCGCAGGAGCTGACCTCCGGGTCCGATGGGGCGGGTAAGCCTGTATCTGCGTTTCAGCGTCATTCAGGAGCGCTCAAGGTATGCGGACTACGTCGTCGCCGGCAGGTGTCGTCAACGTGATGCCGCGGCCGAAGCACGGAGTTCTTCGCGAAGGTAGCGCCCGGTGTGCGATGCATCAATGAGCGCGACATCCTCAGGGGTACCTGATGCCACGATAGTGCCCCCCTGTTCTCCACCCTCAGGGCCCATGTCGATCACATGATCTGCGACTTTGATAATGTCCAGGTTGTGCTCAATCATTACGACGGTGTTGCCGGCCTCGACCAGGGTGTCGACTACCGCGAGCAGCTTGCGGATATCGTCGAAATGCAGCCCCGTAGAGGGCTCATCGAGAACGTATAATGTGTCGCCGGTCGCGACCTTTCGCAGCTCGCGGCTGAGCTTGATACGCTGCGCCTCGCCGCCGGAGAGTGTCGGCGATGGCTGCCCGAGCGTAATGTAGCCGAGCCCGACGTCCACCATGGTCTGAAGCGCACGGCGAATCTTGGGATGTGCAGAGAAGAGCTCTGTGGCTTCCTCGATGGGCATTTCCAGGACATCTACGATGCTGTGACCTCGGTATCGGACCCGGAGGGTCGCGTCGTTGAAGCGTCGACCGCGGCAGACGTCGCAGGTTACGAACACGTCTGCGAGGAACATCATCTCGATGCGCTTTACTCCCGCGCCGCTGCACTCTTCACAGCGTCCACCGGCCACGTTGAAGCTGAATCGCCCCGGCTTGTAGCCATACATCTGCGCTTCGGGGAGCTTCGCAAAGAAGGCTCGAATCAGGTCAAAGACCTTCGTGTAGGTCGCGGGATTTGAGCGCGGCGTGCGGCCGATCGGGCGCTGATCGATTCGGATGACCTTGTCGACACGTTCGACGCCGTCGACTCCATCGCAGGGCGCGATCGGGTGTTCTCCGGGATACAGGACTCCGGCTACCGCGGGAAAAAGGATGTCGTTCACGAGGGTCGATTTTCCGGCGCCGGATACCCCGGTCACGCAGCAGAAAGTGCCGAGGGGAAACGCAATGTCCAACCCGCGCAGGTTGTTCGCGCGGGCGTTTCGAACCGTAAGCGAGTGTCCGCTGCCGCTACGGCGAGTTGCGGGGACTTCGATGGAACGTCGGCCCACCATGTAGTCTGCGGTAACATTGCCTTTCGCGTCCGCCAGCTTTGCGGGAGGGCCCTGGAAGGTCACCTCGCCGCCGTGGGTGCCGGCGCCGGGTCCAAAGTCCACAACGAAGTCAGCGGCGTCGATCGTGTCGCGGTCATGTTCGACGATGAGCACCGTGTTGCCGGCATCTCGCAGCTGCTCGAGGGTCGTGATCAGCTGGCGGTTGTCCCGTTGATGCAGACCGATGGAGGGCTCATCCAGGACATAGAGAACACCGCAGAGGCCGGCGCCGAGCTGGCCGGCAAGACGGATTCGCTGCGCCTCGCCACCTGAGAGTGTAGGGCCGCTGCGGTTGAGGGACAGATAGGAGAGGCCGACGTCCACGAGGAACGACAACCGCGCGCGGACCTCGCTCAACAGCTCATTGCCGAGGGTCGCGTCGCGTCCGTCCAGGCGAAGCTCGCGGAACACCTCTGACGCTTCCGCGACGGTCATTCCGCTGATTTGATCGATCCCATAGCCGCCGATTTGTACCGCCCGGGACTCGCGACGCAGGCGCGTGCCGTCGCACGCAGAGCAGTCCGCTGACGAAAGGAAGGAGCCGTAGAAGGTCTTCCAACCTTCGCTCGTAGCCTCCTCGTAACGCGAGAGCGTCCAACCGAGCACACCTTCGAAGCGTACCCGTGTCGGCCTGGTTCGACCTTTCACCTTGAGAGTCAGCTCTTCGCCGGGCCCGTTGAGCACAATGTACCTGTGCTCCTCCGAGAGATCAGACCACGCGGCTCGCCGATTGATCTCGTAGTGGTCGCATACCGCTTCCATGACGCGGATGAACCACCGAATTGCGCGCGACTTGTTGTACTTCAGAGGTGCGAAGGCGCCCTTGTTGATTGACCGACTGTGGTCGGGGACCACTTTTTCGGGGTCCATCGACAGCTCAGTGCCCAGCCCGTTGCAGGCCCGACAGCGCCCCATCGGGCTGTTGAAGCTGAAGCTCTGGTGGGTGAGCGGCGGGAATGAAATCTCGTCATTGGGGCACCACGCGGTCTGCGAAAAGAAGTCTTCTTCGCCTTCCCGCGGACCGGAATCGTAGACGACACGAAGCTGCCGCTCGCCTTCTTCGAGAGCGCGTTCAACAGCCGTGGCAAGCCGGTCTTCGATGCCGGGCTTTACGACCAGTCGGTCGACGACCACGTCGATATTATGCTTAAAGTTCTTCTTGAGCTTTTCTACCTCATCAAGGCGGAGAAACGCGTTATCGACACGAGCCCGCGTGAAGCCGCTGCGACGGAGCTTCTCGAAGAGATCGCGAAACTCGCCTTTGCGATTGACCACAAGCGGCGCAAGAATCTGAATTTTGGTGCCCTCCGGCAGCGCGGTGATCGCGTCGAGAACGGTTGCGACGTCGGCGGCGCCCACCTGCGAGCCGCAGATGTGACAGTGTTGACGGCCAACGTTGGCGTAGAACACGCGCAGATAGTCGTAGACCTCGGTGATGGTCCCCACTGTGGAGCGGGGATTCGTGGTCGACGATTTCTGCTCGATGGAGATTGTCGGCGCGAGCCCGTCGATACGGTCGACGTCCGCCTTTTCAAGCTGACCGATGAACTGACGCGCGTACACGCTGAGGCTCTCGACGTAGCGTCGTTGTCCCTCGGCATAGATGGTGTCGAAGGCCAGCGAGGACTTGCCGCTGCCGGAAGGGCCTGTGAAGACAACAAGCTTCTTCCGCGGAATTGCGAGTGAGACGTTCTTCAGGTTGTGTACGCGCGCACCACTGACGCGCAGTTCATCACTCATTGTTCCGCTGTGCGGCCCTCGCTGCTCAGCGCGCGTAGAACGTGCCGTTCAGGTCATCGCCTGTCGGGTTGTTCTGGTCGAAGCGGACGGTACCCTGCCAGATACACTGGTCAGCCTCTTCGCCGATTCGATCGATCTCGTTGTCGAAGGGCGTGTCCGTATCGAAGAGCGGGCAGGCCTGGTCCGCAGGGGTCTGCAGCTGGAAGAAAGAGGAGGTGTCCCCCGACAGGTTCGTAAGCTGGTCGCGTAGCAGGGCGCCGAGGCCGGCGGTTGCTCCGTCGCAAACCGACTGGACGATGCCGGCGAAGGTCGCGTTGCCGATGCCATTGGCGATCGATTCGCAATCGATCAACCAACCCACGAAGTCCTCAAGGCTGTCCACCGGGGGCTCGCCGGGGCCGGGATCGATGATTGCCGGGAACACAAAGCGCTCGAGGACGAAGGCGAGGATTTCGCCGTATTGCACCTCAAGGCCGAAGCTCTCGATGGCGAGCGTGTAGTTGATTCCGACGTCACTGAAGCCGACGGCGCCGGTCCAGTCGCCTCTCGCGGCATTGTAGCCGTAGTTGCGCAGGTCGACGCCGGCGAAGTCGATGGTCTGGAACTCGAATTCGACTTCGTACAGCTCCAGGAGATTGTCCCCGTCGAGTCGCCCGTTCGCGTCCGGCTCGCCGTCGATGATCAGGCTGCCGTTGAAAT
>JAUICO010000067.1 GCA_030427825.1 bacterium
TTACGGGCTGAATGCTGACGCCCTGCTGAAGTACTGGCGCGAGCAGATCCGCAATCAAACAGACGTTTCGGTGAAGACCGCCAAAGCGGTAGTCAAACAGCATGTTGGCGCCGCAATCGATGACGCACGCGCTGAAATCACCAGGTACCGCGACGGCTATGTGGAGAACCTTCGGCAGTCTCTGCAGGACTCGCAGAGTGGCGAAGATACACGGGGCGCCCGGCTCAACGCGGTCAAATCCACAATCTCTGAGCTTTCGGAACTACAGAAGTCACTGAATAAGTGCGGCGAGGCTCTGGAGGTGAGAGGCGATGACATCAGGTAACACAGAGCTACAGCGAATTATAGGTCCTGACGCGGATGCGTACCCGCTTGTCGCGGATAGAATCGCGATCGACCTTACGAATGCCCTACGCGGCGCGGAGGCAGGCCTCCGTGGTTTTCGGGGGCGGCCGATCCTTCGTCGCGTGGTTGGCGGGATCACCGGTTCTGGGCAAGAGCTGCAGAGCGCCATTGGGCAGGACATAGTTGTTACTCAACATGCAATGCTGGCGCTCGTGAAGGCGGTCATGTCTGAGACCGAGCGAACCAAAACATGCATGAATAAGGTTCTCCGGAACCTCCGGGCAGTGAAGCCATATGTTGACGAACTCTCGCGCCGCGAATCCCAGGCACTTCGAGTGGAGTTGCACGAGGTCATCCGGACAGAATCTGCTCAACTGCTGGCAACGATTGAGAAAGTTAAGGTGCAGGTGGACCGCGAAGCGACTGTCCGACGACTGACAGAACGTTACCGCGCTGGCGACTTGACTGAGGGGCTGGGGATGGCTGCCGGCAGCGGCCTCTTTCTGGCGACCATCGAGTGGCACTATTGGGGCGAAGAACGTGAGCGGTTGGAGAGAGAGAAGAAGGCAGCGTTGGCAGTTGTCCGCCAACGCCTTTCGGACCCACGGCCGCGGCCAATGGACGAGGCCGCGCTCGAAGCCGCAGCGTCTGTTTCGCAGGGGGCCTTGGAAACGCTGCTCTATCTCGCAGCGCCAGCGTCAGGCGTGCTCCGTGCAACAGGAATGCTCGCAGAGCGCCGCATTGCCGGGTTACCCCTGTGTGAGGAGCACGCTCAAGATGCGGTGGCCATCACGCGCTGTGTGTCTGACCCCGACCGTCAGCTAGAGGACGCGTACATCCGCGACTGGGAAGTAGCGGAATTCATCGCGAAGGAACTCCGGCCGCTTACCGATATAGAAATGGAGTAGCGACGTGCAACCCGCACTCGGTTTGGCGTCAGGTGGTGCGCGAGGCGCCTATCAGGCAGGAGCACTTTTGCTTCTCGCTGAGGCGGGATTGCACTTCGATTCTGTCGCTGGAACCAGTATTGGCGCCCTCAACGGTGCATTCTATGTTCAGGGCGATGGCTCAGCAGCCCATGCGGAGGCACTCTGCGGACTCTGGAGAGATATGGCGAACATCGACGTCATCCAGACAAGCGGGCCTGCGATGCCGCGGGCTGTCGAGACCGTCTTTGCTCGCAGACAACCGGCGGTGGCGGTTCTAGTGAACCTTTTTGCGGCGGGATCGCACACGATACCGGATCCTGAGCAAATGGAGGACATGCTCGACAGGTGGATCGACTGCGAAGCCGTCTGCACCTCTACCAAGGAATTCGTTGTCACGGTGCTACCATCGACGAACGCCATCATTGACATCGCCAAGGGCCCTTGGAGCGACGCGACCTACCTTAGCGCCCGGGACCTCGGGCCGGAAGAATTGAAGAATGCGCTGCTGGCGTCGGCGGCGATTCCGCTCGCGTTCCCTTCAAAGAAGGTGCGCGGCAGGCGATTCAGCGACGCAGGGCTCGCAGACACACTGCCAACTCAAGAACTGTATCGGCGTGGAGCGAGATGGATCGTCTCAATGTTCCTCTCCGACCAAACACCTCAAAATCGGGCAGACTACGCTGGGGCGAACGTAGTGCAGATCAGGCCATCCGAGGTGATTGACCATCGGTTCGGTTCCACATTCGATCGCAGTCGCTCGTCGATCGAACGCCTGATCGACTTGGGCTATCGAGATGCGGGAGCGGTCGTTGGCGAGATTTGGGACGTTTGGGAGAGAATCGCGTCCCTTCGTGCCCGCAGTGACGAAAACGTCGCGCTCGCTGACTCACTTCCAGATTGGTCGCTGAAATAGTAGCCACTCCGGGTCATCGGACCAGAATAAAGAATAGTTGTCGGCTCGGCGGTGCGTTGGCGCTTCGCGACGGGTTTCAGCCGCTCACCGTCGCGACGCGATCATCCGTATCGTCGAACACCAGCTCGCGTTCGGGCCAGCGCATCGCCGCGAGCGCGCCGTTGAACGCGCCCTGCTCGTCGGATCCTGTGCGCTCGAGAAAGCGGCGGCCCACGGAGTAGTCGATGCAGAAGACGTTGCGGCGGGGGCCCAACCACTCGAAGGGGCCGGCGCCCTGCCAGATGTCCCGCCCGCCGGGCGTGGCAGCGTGCCTCGAACGCCAGTAGTGACCTGCGATCACGGCGGGTTCTTCCTCGTAGCTGTCCCACCATGGAGTACGCCTGGTCGTCCGCCACTTTCCGCTTAGATACGCGTACCCATCGACATCGACTGCTTCCTCGGTACCAGATGTCAGTACACGGATCGCGTTGCGTGTCTGCTCGACTTCGTACTTCTCTGAGAGGTTCCTGAGAGTCCGCGTCGGACGCTGGTTTGGGTCTTTCATCCCGCCAAACTCCGCCTCTTCCATGTCCGCCAGTCGTGCGACACCTGTGTCCTTCAGTGCTTTCTCGATCTCGTCGTCGGCGGCATCACAGAGCGCCGCGACATCACCCGTTGGAGGGAGTTTGTCGACCGAGTTCTGATCCCAACACGCGTGGACAACGCGGATGTCGTCGCGAGTCAGGGCCAACGGCAGGGTTTGAAACCATGCGATAATCGCGGCAGCCTCGTCGGCGTCACACGGCTCCTCGGATTCAAAGGCCTGACTCACCTTGCCGGCCATGAACTTGTCGTCGTGGCCCAGAATCCATCCGTTGCCCTCTCTCTCGGCCCCTCGAAGGATGTTCAGTTCGTGGTTCCCTACGATGCATTGCGCGACGCCGCGGTCACAGAGCTTTTTCACGAGACGGCACACACTGGGACTGTCACGACCCCGGTCAGTGAGATCACCGACAAACACGAGACGCCGGTCCACCTCTTCGGGATCGGGGTCGAGCCCATAGCCAAGGCGCTCCAATAATTGCTCGAGGGCCGCGAGCTCCCCGTGCACGTCTCCGATGATGTCGAGTGGGCCGTCGGGCAATGCTTGAATCAATCTCGCCAAGTCGTCCTCCAGGTTGTGGGCACCGTCATACTCTGAGGTGTCTCCGGCGTTAACAAGTCCGGCCCGTTTCCCGCCACACAGCGTCGCGCCCGCTCGCGGCGCCTTCGTTGCATTTCTGCCAACCCGACTTACCTATCCGCCTTCTCGGAGGCACACATGGAAACCCAGGATAGCGACGTAACGCGAAATCCCCCTGACATTCCGCGCTCGGCATGGCGCGAACACCCGAACTACCCCTCGCAGGTGCTGCTGCTCGGGTCACACGACAACTTCAGGAGCGCGAGCAGCGCCCTGATCGCTGCCGCGCAGAAGAACGCCGATCCGGCGTCGCTGCTGCAGTATTACCGGCGCTGGATCAGCGGCATGCGCTCCCACGAGACCTACGAAGAGCGCAAACTCTATCCCTTCCTTGAGCGCCGATGGGGTGTCTCTATGCGGGAGTCGCAGGAGGGACACCAGGCGCTGCACGATGCACACGACCGTGTACTCTTCGCGTTCAGCAACCTGCGAAGCAGCGCACCCGGAGACGCCGGCGCTCGCACCCTGCTGGTCCTCGCGCTCAAGCGACACGACGAGGTCCTCTGTGAACATCTGCGGGTCGAAGAGGACGCGGTAATCCCGCTGCTGCTGGGCCTGTCGCCGCAGGAGTTCGACAGCTACTACCGGAGCTGACCGGCTGCGCAGAACGCATTGGGTTGGACGATATCCAGACCGGCGCTCGGTCTTTGATGCATCCTGATAGGTCGGCGCGCCACGGCACCTGCAGTTCGGCGTGCACACATGGTTGCGCCGGCACCGGTACTTCCGGTAGCAAGCCCAAACTAGAACGTGTTCCAGTTTGAGGTGGGTGAATGTCTGACAGGTTTGATTACATCATCGTCGGAGCCGGCTCTGCGGGCTGCTGCGTCGCCAACCGACTGTCTGCAGATGCGGGCAACCGTGTCCTGCTGCTCGAGGCCGGAGGCGAGGCGAAGAACCCGCTGATCAAGATGCCGATCGGGTTCACGCAGCTGATGTACAGCAAGAAGGTCTCGAATCTGTACAAGTCGGAGCCGGAGCCATTCCTCGACAACCGCGTCGTTCCCCTGCCCCGCGGGCGCGTGATGGGCGGCTGCTCGTCCATCAACGGCATGATCTACATGCGAGGACAGCGCGAAGATTACGACGAGTGGGCTGCGCTGCCGGGCTGCGACGGCTGGTCGTACAAAGAGCTGCTGCCCTACTTCAAGAAGTCCGAGAACTACGACGCCGGTCCTGCCGATGAGTACCACGGACATGGCGGCGAGTTGAACGTGACCCGCGTTCCGATGCACTACCCGATCACTGACGCGTACATCGACGCGGCGGTCAGTATCGGCATTCCGCGTAACGATGACGTCAACGGCGCCGAGCAGGAAGGCATCGGCTACATCCAGGTAAACCAGAAAGGCGGCGAGCGATGGAGCTCAGCGGACGCGTTTCTATCCAGGGAGGTGCGCCGTCGCCCGAACCTGACCATTGTGACCCACGCGCTCGCGCAGCGTATCCTGTTCGACGGAAAGCGCGCGAACGGCATTGAGTATCGGGACAGGAAACAACGCGTGCACTCCGTTCACGCAGAACGTGAGGTGATTCTCTGCGCCGGTGCCTACAACAGCCCACCCCTTCTGGAGATGTCGGGTGTCGGCCAGCCGGAGGTGCTGAAGAAGATTGGAGTCGATCTCGTTCACGAGCTTCAGGGGGTCGGCGAGAACCTGCAGGATCACTGGCAGCTCTGGGTGCAGTACGGTGTGAAGACGCCGAAGACGCTCAGCGAAGACGGGAAGTTTCCGCGGGTCGTAGGCAACACGCTGAAGTACATGTTCAAGAAGCAGGGTCCCCTGACCTTTGCCGCCGCGAACGTGGGCGCCTTCGTGCGGTCAAAGTCAGGCGGTCGCCCCATTCTGCAGATCCACTTCACGCCCGGGGCCGGCGGCATGGACGCGGAAGGCAACATGGTGGCGTCGAAAGAGTCCGGTGTGAACTCGACCTGCTGCGTGGTTCGGCCCACGTCTCGCGGCTGGATTCACGCCAGGGACGCAGACCCGGCCTCGCACCCGCGCATCCTCCACAACTTCATGGGTACCGAAGAGGACCGGAAGTTGTACATTGAGGCATTTCGCATCCAGCGGGAGATCTACGAATCCGCCTCCTTCCAGGAGCACGCTACGCAGGAGCTGATTCCGGGCCCTGAAGTGCAGAGCGACGAAGAGGTTCTCGACTTCTGGAAGCGTGAAGGCATGAGCGTCTATCACCCGGTGGGTTCTGCAAAGATGGGCCCCGCCGATGACCCGACCGCCGTTGTCGACAACGAGCTGAAGGTGCACGGTCTTGAGGGTCTGCGCGTTGTGGACGCATCCATCTTTCCTCTTCTGCCCAGCGGAAACACCCACGCGCCCGTCGTCGCGGTCGCCGAGCGTGCCTGCGACCTGATCCTGGAGCGCGGCTGAAGCCGGTCGTAAGCCGGGTTCGCAGACGAAGCCAGGTGCGCAGACGCAGACCGTGTCGTAGGATGCTGACTTCAATGGAGGTCTGAGGCGAACCAGTCGACGAACATCCCTACCTGCCCGAAGTGTGGGGCGCTGACTTCTGCGCAGCTGAGCCGATGTCGGCGTTGCGGGACTTTCCTGCGCGGTACGGCGTTGGAAGCCGTTCTGATTGAGCGCGTACTGCCGAAACCCCTTCAGAGCGCTCCCGTCATCGGGTTTATCTTTATCGGCATCGTGCTGATGCAGGTCGCGGCGGTCGCGGCGGCCGGGATGGACTCGCTGGTTTCGCTGTCGCCCTACACCCTGACCATGTTCGGAGCGACCCACGGCGTCGGCATTCTAATGGGCGAGTGGTGGCGCGTTGTGACCAGCTTCTGGATCCATCACGACCTTCTGCACATCGCGTTCAACCTCTGGGCGCTCTATGCGGCAGGCCCGGCAGTCGAACGCTACTTCGGCACCCGAAAGACCGTCGTCGCGTACCTGGCAGCGGGCATCGCCGCGATGTCCCTGAGTCACGTTTGGTATGTGCTGGTGCTCGCCGGCCCGAATACGGCCATCGTCTCGGGCGGCGCATCCGGTGCCGTCTCTGGAATGATCGGCGCTGCCTTCGTCGCCTCACAGCGGGTGCATCCTCGGGACCACGAGACGCGGGCCAACATGAAGCGTTGGATCGCCATGCTGGTGGTCTTCGGCATCGCCAGCGAGCTCAGCCGATTCGGCGGCGCGACGATCGCCATCGGAATCAACAACGCGGCACACCTTGGCGGCTTCATCGTGGGCGCCCTCTTCGGACGCTACGTTCAGCCGGGTCCGTCTACATCGCAGGGTACCATCCGCGCCTGGGGGCTGGGCGCTCTCGCGCTTGTTGGCGTTTCGATCGTGGCGTTCTCACTGATGATCAGCGCCCTCGTCGGTCACCCGGCTGCGCTTGAGCGGGACGCCAGCCCCAGGGGGATTCTCGGCTTTCACCTCGGCGAAGGCGCGACCTGGGAGTACTCCAGCCAGGTCTCTGTTTGGGAGTCCTGCGCCGGTGCCCTGTTGGACGGCCCGGACGGTACGCCGCCGGACGTGGAGCCTGACGTCGCTGTTCAGCGCTGTGAGCTGAACCTTCGTGTCAACTCACACGACCCGAACTCGCTGCAGCTCCTCGCAGAGGCATTGCGTCGTGACGGAGATGTGGACAGGGCGACGCTGGCACTGCGCGTCTACGGACGCCTGTCGCGGTAGCCCCGCCGGGAGTGCGACTGGCACACTCCATGCGTTGCGAATCACGGCAGCCCCGTGATGTCACCGTACGAGATCAGGGTGCAGGCGGGTTCAGGCGCGCCAGTTTTCCCTATAGGCGTCGGGGATTTCGTAACCCACGCACTGTAGAATCTCGATCGCCGCCTCATAGCGTCCGAAGGGAGGCATGATGTAGGCCCCTCGCACCCTGTCCTTTACCGCGAGGAGCATCTCCTGTGCGATCCGTACACCTTCACTGCGGGCATCAGGCCCGCTGCCCACGGACTCCATGCGAGCGCGAATCGCAGCCGGGATCTGCATGCCCGGGATCTCGTTGTGGAGAAACTCTGCGTTCCGGTGGCTGGCCAGAGGGACGAGGCCGACGAGCACCGGAACGCCGAAGCCTTCGATGTCTGTGAGGAAGCGGTCCAGCACAGCAGGGTCGTACACCGGCTGCGTCATGATGTACGACGCACCGGCGTTGATCTTGCGCTCAAGGCGGCGAATCTCGCGGTCATAGTCCAACGCTGCAGGTTCTGCCCCGCAGGCGATCGCGAACTGGGTTCGCGCTCCGATATCGCGTCCGGCCGGATCGATGCCGCGATTCAGCTGGCTCGCCATCGTAATCGTCCCGATCGAGTCCAGGTCGAAGACCGCCGTCGCGTGCGGATAATCGCCCATCTTGGGCGGGTCACCGGTGATGATGACGACATTTCGGATGCCCATCATGTGGTACGCGAGCAGATCGGACTGCAACCCGAGCAGGTTTCGGTCCCGGGAACAGACGTGGACAATCGAGTCCATCTCGACTTCCCGGCGCACCTGCAGAGACAGCGACCAGTTCGACATGCGCGCAGAGGCTCGCGGGCCATCAGCGATGTTGATCACATCGACACCGGCGGCTTTCAGCATTCGTGCAGCGGCGATAGACTTTGAAGCATCGAGGCCGGGCGGTGGATTCACCTCGACGGACACCACGAAGCCCTCATCGCCTGCAATCTTCGCGGCCAGTCCGGAGCGTTCAGCGAAGGGAATCGGATCGCGAATCACGTCGATTTCACGGGTTTCGGGACCCGCAGCCGACGCCTGACTCACCGCCGCAGCCGACCCGCCGGCCATGTTTGAAGCGGCACGCAGTGAACGGATGTGGTCCGGCGAGGTGCCGCAACAACCGCCGATGACAGCGACTCCAACCTTGAGCATTCGGCGTGCGTACACACCGAAGTACTCCGGCGTGGCCATGTAGATCAGTCTTCCGTCTACATTCTTCGGGTATCCCGCGTTCGGCACGATCCCCACGGGCAGCCCATACGGAACCATCTGGCCGGCGGTCTCAAAGAGCTGCTGGGGGCCATCGGAGCAGTTCGCGCCAATCACCGAGGCACCGCGGCGCTTGAGCGCGCGGGCCACCGATGCCGGGTCCGCCCCGTCTGCCGTAAGCTGGCCGCTCGTGAATGATGCGAACGCGAAGACCGGCAGGTCGCTGACCTTTCGTATCGCGTCGAGGGCGGCGTACAGTTCGTCTGCCCAACCGAAAGTCTCGAGTACGATTCCGTCCACTCCGGCGTCGATCAACACCTGCGCCTGTCGCAGATGCGCCGCCGTAACAGAGCTTCGTTCTTCTTCGGTCAGCGCCGACCACAGGCTTCCTGAGGGGCCGATCGCGCCGAGTACGTAGACGTCGTCGCCGGCTGCCTCCTGCGCAATCCTGACGGCCGCCAGGTTGATCCTGTCGTGGTCATCGGCGAGCCCGGCACGCTGCAGCTTGATCTCGTTCGCGGCGAACGTGTTCGTCTCGATGGCGTCCGCCCCGGCGCTCACGTACTCCCGATGCACAGCGCTCACGAGGTCCGGGCTGGTGAGGTTGGCGCTCTCAAGCGGCTTATTGATGAACTGGCCGCGCTGGTAGAGCTGGGTCCCCATTGCGCCGTCCAGGACGATGGGGCCGAGCGAGATTCGTTCTGCGAGGGATATCTGCGGCAACTTCGCCTCTCTGGGGCTTCGCGCACGCTGCTCAACGCCTGGGACAGTTCGCGGCAGCGCTACGTACATGGGACCGTTAGAAACAGCGTTTCCGAATGATCAGGAGAAGTACTTCTCGCGGCGGATCTGACGCGGAGTGAAGTTCCGGGCCTTCAACATCTCAATCGACTCGTCGATCATGTCCGGGTTTCCGCACAGATAGACGATGTCGCTCTCGGCATTCGGACCCAGCTGCTCCAGAATCATGGTCAGGCGGCCGGCGCACTCATGCTGCTCCGCATCTACGCTCTCATCACGGCTCAGACAGGCGTAGTAGCGCGCGCGTTCATGTGCAGCCGCGAAGGCCTTGAATTCATCGCCGAAGAGCAGACCGCTTCGTTCGCGGGCGCCCTGGCAGATGATGACCTCTGCGCCCTCTTCGGCAATCCGGCGTCTCAGCTCTGGGAGCATGGCGCGAAACGGCGCGATCCCCGTACCCGTGGCGAGCATGATGTAGCGCTGCGGAGACTCGTTTCGGAGAACAAAGCGTCCGAAGGGGCCTTTGGCGGACAGCTCATCTCCGGCCGTGAGACCGAAAATGATCTCGCTGCCGCGCCCGTCATTCACCCGAGAAATCACGAGCTCATTGGCGTCCGATCCCGGCAGCTCAGAGAAGCTATAGCTTCGCGTGAACTCACCCTCGCTATCTTCCAGCTGAGCCATAACAAACTGGCCGGGCAGATGCTCCGCCGGTCCGTCGGGCGTTGTGAGAAAGAGGTGCACAACACCGGGCGCGATTTCGACGCTTTTCCGGATTGTGAAGCGATGTTGTCGTGTTGCCATGTGAGCCGCGGCTCCTCTGCTTGATTACGTACGCGTGAATGGATAACGGCATCGCCCGTCTCACCTCGCGCGCGGACGCGCTTTATAGGTTTGGAGTAAGAGCATGGCCACCGTTCATTTCCCTGAAGATGACCTTGTCGCAGAGTTGAAAGACGGAGGTCGCCTCCAGGATGCGATCGACGCCTCCGGCGCGGATATCCCCTTTGGGTGTCGCGAAGGCAACTGTGCCACATGCATGATTCACGTCGTGTCGGGCAAAGAGAACCTGAATCCGGTGACCGAGGCAGAAGAAATCACGCTGATGCCCGACGAGATCGAGCAGGGAATCCGGCTCGCCTGCCAGTGCATCGTGAAAGGCGGTGAAGTCAGCGTACGGCAGGCAGACGCCGTACTCTGAGTCGCGGTCGCTTTGGTCGCACACCAGGCCTCCGACAAAATCAGCTGTGTCGTCCTCGATTGTCGACATCACCTGTGGCGTTTTCCGCGGCCCAGGCGTCGGTCATCATTGCCCGGCAGCCGACCACAGCAGGCTCCCAGCCGCTGTCGCGTAACCTGCTCGGGTCCAGTCTCCGGTTTCCCTGCCAGAACGCGCGCCGATAGGGATCGAGCGATGCGAGCGGAACGTCAGGGGGCATTGGCAGTCCCAGCAGCTCGCAGCAGGTCTTGATATGGTCGCGGACGATGAATGGTCGCCCGTCAGTGGCGATCCAATCCTCGCCGGTGCCGCCGCGGCGAAACAGGTGCTCTGTGGCCGTCGCGATGTCGCTCACATAGATTCGGTTTGACCAGACTCTGCCACCCTCTGGAAGCACGTAGCGACCACTCTGCAGGCGTGCGCGGGGCGTGCGATGCGGTCCGCAGATACCCGGAAGTCGCAGGATATCGACGGACACTCTCCGAGCTGCCCCCCACTCTCTGATCAGGGCTTCTGCCGCGACACGGCGCTCGCCACGGGGATCCGCAGGCGAGATTGCCGTAGTCTCGTCGACAGTCGCGCCCATGCTGTGCCCGTACACCGATGTCGACGAGAGATAGACGGCGTGACGAACGGAGATATCCGATAGTGAATCCAACGCCACCCGCAGCGCCCCGTGGTGCGGTTCAGACCTCGCCGGTGGCAGTGAAACGACCACGTCTACGGCCGTGTCGAAGCGCAGCGCGGAGAGCGCGCCACAGTCGGACTCATCGAAGCTGCAGGCCTCTAGCCCCCCATCCCGGAGTTCATTCAGCCGCGTCGACGAACGGGCGGTACCAACGACGCGCGCTCCGCTCTCCCGGCGGAGCGCAGCGACATAGGCGCCCGAGTAGCCGCAACCGAGAACGAGCAGGGGCGGGGCCTGTGCCAACAGGTCAGCGGCCGTCAATTCGCCTGACCCCGACACTCGCGATGCCTTCGTTGTCTCGTGTAACATCCACGATGGCGTGTCGCTGTTTCTGACACAACGTCGCGAGATGGCGAATCGCGGCGGGGTCACGTACGTCGACTGAAAACTGTGACTTCAATCGCTTCTCAGATGCTCTCCCGCGGATGATCTCCTTCATCTTGCGGGGCTCAGGCAGCTCGACGCGGTACACAAAGGAGCGATCGGGGCGGGAGTGCACGCGCACCAGCGGGGTCACGATCTCCAGGGGGCCGAAGACGAGGTGCGTCGCGAGCGCATCGTTATCGTATTGGGTTACGCCGGTCATACGGCGGGCGGCCATTGCCTGAAGACCGAAGGCCTTTGTGCGGGCGCCGAGGCCACAGCCGGAGGCAAGCGAGAAGAGGGAGACGCCGACGAAGCTGGCCTCTTCGAGCGCGCGTGCAGCGACATATTCGCTCACGCCGATCCATCCGAGCGCTCCCGTCGGGTCGAGCAGGTCCGCATACTCCGGTGGAATCGCGTCTCGTGGCGCCTCAAAACCGAACATTCCGGTAGGCAGCAGGCAGCAGTCGAGCATTACCCACAGAGGCATGCCGAGCGCCTCCGGGTTGTCTCCCGGCGACACCGAGTCATCGTATGCCAGGCAGTTGGCGCGGTTCATCGCCATGCAGAACGGCGCGTCGTCAGCGCTGAGCGGGTCGTACACCGCGACGTCATGGTCGGCGAGATCGAGCAGCGCGAGGTGTTGCTGGCTCGCGATAACGAACTTACGAAGCGGCGTTGAATCTGGAAGTTTGAATCGCAAGGCTTGTTGTTCGAGGCACGGCCGAAGTGCGCTGCCGGAGCCGGCAGGAATTGCAACCTACGCGTTGGTGAGGCAGATCTCACGCACCACGAGCACCAGGAGCCGAAATGGACCCGGATGATCTGATCATCGGCGATATAGAATTCAAGGACGTCGACGACCCGGATGAGGAGCTTGGCTACACCGACCACGATTGGAGTCTGCTCAGCGAAGCGGAGTGCGACTCGCACGATCGTATTATCGCGGCGTCAGCAGATGATCTCGCCGACATCGACGAAGAGGCGCTGACCGACCTTGAACGGTGGGCGCTCGCCCAGGTTCTGGCCGACTCAGACGATGACGAAGGCTTCGAGCGAGTCTGCCGTCGCATCATCGAGTCCGGCAATGGTCATCCTGCTGTTGACTACGCCGAGATCTGCCTCGAGCTGATTCAGGATTGCGTTCTGACAGGCCGATTCGGCGAGGCCGAGGCGCTGCTCAGCGATCTGGGGCGCTTCGACAACGACCCCGGCATGCACGACCAGCTACGTATCGTCATCGACGTCGCCGGCGGTCGCCGTGACGAAGGTCTGTCTCGGTTGCAGCGAGTTGTCGACGCGAATGGCGATGACCCTGCGCTCTATGCAGGTCTGGCAGAGAACCTGCTCGCGGTGGGTTGTGCGGACACCGCCGTGGAGCTCCTGGAGAAGGCCGCAGAGCTCGCGGACATGGACAACGACAAGATGCTGCGGGTCGAAATCGCAGCCGCCCTGCAGGTCGCGCGCGAGCTGCTCGCCGAGGAATAGATCAGCCCCGCCGGCGCTGACCGGGGCGCAGCCCTCAGCGGACGAGCAGGACCTTGAGAAGGTGACGCGACTCGCGAAGTCCGGGGACTCCGCGGCGGTCGGCGTCGGCTTCGAGCTGCGTGTTGATCGCTTCCGTAGCGCCTGCGGGAAGCTCATCGAAGGTGAGGAGCGCCTCGCCGACCGCGAGTCGGGTCTGCATGTCTCCATGTCCGATGTGGCCGAGGAGCGTTGTGCCCGCAGCGGGATTCGCTTTCAGGCGCGTAGCCAGGGTCCAGATGGCGCCGGCGTTGATCGCGGCGGTGACGCCATTGCGTGTCATCGTCTGCGCCTGCTCGTTTTCGATCCCTGCGAGCATGGTTGCAATCCGCTCGTCCTCAAGCACCGGGCTCGGATCGGCGATGCGCTGGCCGTAACATGCGACATCATCGGTGCACTGCTCTGCCAACACGAAGTAGGCACGCAGGCTCTCGAACTCTCCGCGCCATCGTTCGGGCTGCGCGGCAACGACCTGTTCGTAGCGCGGAATCTCACCGACTCGTGCCGTGCGGCCGACGTAGTGCAGCGTGTTGATCCTCAGCATGACATCACTGCGTGAGCCCCCTCGAGCTACTTCGCCGGATTCGGCGCGCTGCCAGAGCAGCTCGCGATCCTGCTCGTGGCCGCCAATCATAAGCGCCTCATGCACAGACTGTCGCAGGCCAACCTCGGCGCCCTCAGAGAGCTGGAACCAGTCCGTGAAGTTGTTGAGAGCCATTTCTTCGCCTGTGTTCTCAAGGCTGCGCAGCATCGCGATGTTCGCCTCCGTGTTTCGGTACCCGAGGCCGCGCGCGGACACCTGGAAGAGCTGTCCGCGATTCGAGTACCAGTTCTGCTGCTGCTGAACGTTCATTGACGCCAGGTCGCCGAAGGGGACTTCCTGCGGCGTGTTGAAGAATCCGCGGATCGCCTCGCTGGCGGCGTCCGAGTCGATGTGGGACAGGGCCAGTGCTGCGCGCAGGCGCGCGACGACCACCGGGTAGTCGAGGGAGCGAAGGTGGTCGTTCGTTCTGGCGTTCTGGCCGTTGTAGGTCTCGACCAGCTTCGGCAGCGCGGTGTCGGCATGGGCCAGAATCGCCAGTTCGCATTCGTTGATCGCGTCCTGGTACGGCTGCGGAACGAAGTTCACCATGCTGAAAACGAGCGCTTCAATGATCTCGTCGTTGGGGGTTTGCGCTCTGCCGAGCAGACCGCACCCTTTGCGAATCGTCTGAATCCCGCCGATACGACTCGCCGGCCTGAGCAGAGTTCGCGAGACAACCGTCAGCGCCTCGTCGGTCGGGACCACAGCGAGGGCGTCCAGGAAGGGGGCGAACTCCGTGGGTGTTGTAACCGCCCCGAGACGCTCTGCGATGGCCTGCGAGGAGGAAGTGTCGTTGATCGCAGCGAGGCCGCGTGCGCCGAGGGCCGCGATCGCGTCGTCGGGGCGCGCAAGGGCGCTTCGGAAGACATCGCCGGCGCGCTCGTCCGGCGCCGACACCAGCGCACGTACCACCTCACGTTGCATGAGGTTATTGTTGTAGGCCCTGATGAGGCTTGGGACACATGCCGCCCTGCCTTCGTCGTCGAGACGCTGAAACTCCCGCAGTCCCTTCTCGTTGCCCGCTTCGATCTGCTTCCCGACATACTTCGGGTTCGTCCAGTCTTCCTTCATGCCGCACGCAGCCAGAAGTCCGATCGTGATCATCCCGCTCAGAAGTAGCGATAAGGTCCTGCGCATAGCTCTCCCCCGGCCATGTTGGTACACTGCAACATCGCACCGAGCCCTTTCGCCCGGTCGCGACGATTCCCGCGTTGCGTGGGCGGACTCTACGTGGGGCCGGTACGAGGTGTCAACGCGCCGCAGATGCCCTGTCGGCAGCTGCGGGTCAGGGCCTCGGCGTGCTCCGTTGCGCTCTCCTGCGTCGTCGATTAGCCCGGCGCTTCGCGGCCACCGGGAATTCCGGTGCGGAATGAAGTGTACGTAGCCACCGCTTGTACGGGTTCAGAACACGAGAGGGACAGATATGTTCAAGAGAAAACACCGACCGGTTGTGCTGGGATTGCTGCTGCTGATCTGCATGGCCTCGCTGCTTCTTGCGTCTGGATGCAAGAAGAAGGCTCCGGCTGAAGAGGTGGCGCCCGTAGAGGGCGAAGAAGGCGCTCCGACTGAAGACGACGGTCTTAGCGCGGATGATGCCGCACCGGCAGAGCCGGGCTCGCCGGTCTGCGCACGTGTAAACGGCGAGGCGGTTATCACGCAGGCCGAGCTCCAGGCTGCACTGGAATCGATCGTAGAGCGCTACGAGCGTGTGCCCGGTCGCAGCGAGACAACACCATCGTGGCGCAACCTCCGTCGCCGACGCATCGTCCAGAATGCGGTTCATGACCACCTCGTACAGACCTACGTGAACGCCCAGAACATCACCGTCACCGATGAGCAGGTCGAGGAGCACCTCCGCAATGAGCTGGGGCATGTGTTCGAGAACGAATCGCTCTTCGCGCGATATCTGGACAGCCAGCAGAAGGACCGCGACACCTTCATGGAAGAAAAGCGACAGCAGATCGCGACACGGCAGGTGCTCAGCGGACGCGGAGATCTGGAGCCAACGCCCGAGCAGATCGACACCTTCTACCAGCAGAATCGCGAGCGCTGGCGCGAGGGCGAGCGCGCGCGCGTCAGCACCCTCACGATTCGCATGCGACCCGGCACAGACGACGCTACGGCGGCTGCGAAGCGCGAGGAGCTTGAGGCGCTTGTCACGCGAGTGAATCGGGGAGAGGACTTCGCCGCGGTGGCCATCGACGCCAGCGAGGGTCCCGAGGCTTCACGGGGCGGAGACATGGGCTGGGTTGTGCGCGGCCTTCGCCGCCAGCTCGCCGCCGACGGCGCCGAGGACGTCATCTTCGAGACCCGAGAGGGACGCATGACCGAACCGGTCCGCACCTCGTTGGGTTGGCAGGTCTTCCTCGTGCATTCGAAGCGTCCGGAAGGTGTACGGGAGCTCGACGAAGTCAGCGACATCATTCTCGCACCGCTGCGGCGCCGACAGGAAGAACAGCTCAAGGTCGGGCTCGTCAACGAGCTGCGCACCGGAGCAGAGATTGAATACATCGAAGCTGCCTGGGGACTCGAGGACGAGTCGGAAGAAGCAGAGGAGTAGGCCGCAGGAGGGTATGCGCCCCATCCCGGTCGCCCCCGCTCCGGTCGACGCACGAACCAACGTCCCGTGCAGCGGGTCTCAGGTCTAAGGGTAACGAAAAAGCCCCCGCCGGTTGGCGGGGGCTTTTCTCTTTGAGGACGCCTTCCGGCGGCTCAGATTTCGAGCTTCGATGCGATGACGGTCGGGCGCTTGCCGAGAGCCGCCTTGCGAGAGAGGCGAATCTTTCCGCCCCGCTCTGTGCCGATGCACTTCACGATCATCTCGTCGCCCTCGCGAGCGACGTCTTCGACGTTGTCGACGCGGTTCTCAGCCAACTCGGAGACGTGGCAGAGGCCATCGACGCCGGGCATGATGGTGACGAAGCAACCGAAGTCGGTAACGCGTGCGACGGTGCCGAGATAAATCTCGCCGACCTGAGCATCTGCGGTGATGGCTTCGATGATCGCGATGGCTTCCTTCGTCTTCGTCTGGTCGGACGAAGAGATTTTCACCGTGCCGTCGTCGGAGACTTCGACGCGGCAGTTGGTCTTCTCGCTGATCGCCCGGATGGTCTTTCCGCCGGCGCCGATGACGTCGCGGATTCGATCGGGGCTGATGCTGATCGTCGTGATACGCGGCGCGTAGTCCGACATCTCTTCGCGAGGTGCGTCCAGAGCCTGGTTCATCTTGCCGAGGATGTGCAGACGCCCTTCTCGGGCCTGCTCCATCGCCTCGGCCATGATGTCCATCGACAGGCCGGCGATCTTGATGTCCATCTGCAGCGCGGTGATGCCGTCAGCAGTTCCCGCGACCTTGAAGTCCATGTCGCCGAGGTGGTCTTCGTCGCCGAGAATATCCGAGAGGATGACGTAATCGTCGCCCTCTGAGATCATTCCCATCGCGATGCCGGCGACAGGTGCCTTGATGGGCACACCGGCGTCCATCAGCGCGAGGCTGGTGCCGCAGACCGTCGCCATGGACGATGACCCGTTCGATTCCAGGACTTCACTGACGACGCGCAGGACGTAGGGGAAGTCTTCAATTTTCGGGACGACCGGGCTGAGCGCCTTGTGAGCGAGCCAGCCGTGACCGATTTCGCGGCGACCGGTTGAGCGCAGGGGCTTCACTTCGCCGACGCTGAAGGGCGGGAAGTTGTAGTGAAGCATGAAGTTCAGGTCGCGAACGCCGGTGACCTTGTCGATCATCTGCGAGTCACGCGAGGTGCCGAGGGTCGCGGCGACAAGCGCCTGCGTCTCACCGCGGGTGAAGAGCGAGGAACCGTGAGCGCGCGGCAGCAGGCCGGCTTCACAGTCGATGTCGCGAATCTCGCGGAATCCACGCCCGTCGATGCGGCGGCCTTCCTTGAGGGCCCAGCCGCGAGCGATGTTGCTCTTCATCTCGCCAAAGGCTTCAGAGATTTCGTCGCCCCTGTCGGGGAACTCATCCTTAAGCGCAGCCTTTACCTCAGCCTTCACAGCGTCGGCAGCGGCGTAGCGGTCCAGCTTCACCGGAATGCTGAGAGCCTCGGCGAGCTTGTCGCTTCCGAGCTTCTCGACGGCCTTTACGATCGCCGGATCCAGGTCTTCTTTCACAAAGACCATGTTCTCTTTGCCTGCGACGGCAGCGAGCTCAAGCTGGGCTTCGATCAGGGGCTGTGCGGCGTCGAAGCCGAACTCGAGGGCCTCGAGCATCTGCTCTTCGGTGAACTCGTTGGCTTCGGCTTCGACCATGACGATGGCGTCGGCGGAGCAGGCCATGACGAGGTCGAGATCGGAGATCTCCCGTTCGTCAGCGGTCGGGTTCGCGATGAGCTTGCCGTTGACGCTGCCGATGCGAAGGCCCGCGATGGGACCTGCGAACGGCGCCGAGCTGAGCATCAGGGCCGCTGAGGCACCGGTGATGCACATGACCTCGGTGTCGTGCTGCATATCGTGGCTGATTACCGTCGCGATAATCTGCGTGTCGCCCTTGTACCCGTCGGGGAAGAGCGGCCGAATCGGACGGTCGGTAAGGCGAGCGATGAGCAGCTCAAGTTCGCCCGGCCGTCCTTCACGACGGAAGAAGCTGCCGGGAATCTTGCCGCCTGCGTAGTGCTTCTCCACGTAGTCGACGACCAGCGGGAAGAAGTACGCGTCGGGACGGTGCTTGCCGGCGCATGCCGTAACAAGAACCATCGATTCGCCGCAGGAAATTAGAATGCTGCCGCCAGCCTGTTTGGCCAGCTTGCCGGTTTCAAGGGTGATTTCCGTCGTTCCGACGGGAATCGCTACCCGATGTACACTACTCATGTTTCTCCAGTGAGCAGGTGGTTGTAACGCGCCGTACGATCGCAATAGCGTCCGTCCGCAGTCCCACCCCTCACTGTCCGTCTTCACCGTAGCGTGTAGTGCAACACACCTCACAACACTGCATCCGCAGCGGGTGCGCTCCAGTACAAGCTACCGAACGTTGAAGCTCCAGCTGGTAGGCCCGAGCAGGCAGTGCATACGCACCGTCAGCGCCTGTCGGGCGCGGTTCTACTTACGTAGACCGAGTTCCGCAATCAATTCACGGTAACGCGTGATGTTTTTTGCCTTCATGTAGTCAAGCAGACGCCGACGCTGACCGACGAGCTTGAGAAGGCCACGACGTGAGTGGTGGTCGTGCTTGTGCGACTTGAAGTGCTCCGTGAGGTACTGAATGCGGTTCGTGAGAATCGCGACCTGCACTTCGGTGGAGCCGGTGTCGCCCGCTGGGAGGTCGAATCGCTGCTGAATCTTCGCGATCAGCTCTGCTTTCGCGTCTGTAGACAATGCCATGGGGGTTTCCTCGGGTTTGAGAGTAGAACAAGCCCACCCATGGAGAGCCTGTCCGGGGGCGCGGCTTCTACGTGAACCGCGAGCCTGCGGTCAAGGACAAAGCGTGCGCGCAGGCGCATCGTCAGAAGGATGTTCCCAGTGTCGCCCAGGCCCGCGTCCCGCGTGATGGACCGCTGAGACCTCGTGCCACACCGAAGCGCATGTCGAGCCCTAAGAAGTAGCCGAGCACCGCAGCTACACGAAGTTCACCCCCGACGCCCACCAGCGCATCAACAAGCTCCGGAGCTCCACTGAATGCGTGACCGACGTCCACAAAGATGGCGCCGTGAATCCGGTCCAGAAACAGCGGCAGCGTCGAGACGCCCCACGAGGGACGCAGGAGGGGGAAGCGATACTCTAATGATGCGAGCGCAAACCCCGCGCCAACCTGCGTAAACTCGGGGTAGCCGCGTACGGAAGTGGTCGGCGCCCTTTCCCCATTCTGCAGCGCGCTGAGCCAGTTCAGGCTCCCAACGCCGCCCATCGAGCGACCGCCCTGCTCTGCCACGCTGCCGCCGCCGGCAAGCAGGAACGCGAGCACATGATGCTCCGGACGTAGCGAGTGATAGTGACGCACCTCGAAGGACGCGGCGAGCGAGGTATAGTCCGCGCGCGTCCAGGGCGCCCGAACACGGGCTCCGATGCTTGCGCGGGTACCCGCAGCGCTCGAGATGCTGTCTGCGTAGCGCCGCGTATTCGAGAAAGACCAACCGAATGACAGGGCGTCGTAGCGACCGAGCTCCGGGTGTCGCGGTTGAAAGTCCCATGGCCGATTTTCGACCCCGGGGTCACTCACGAAGCTGCGGTTTTCAATCCGCCAGCTCGCCCAAAGGTAGTGGGACGCTGCAAAGCCATCGATTGGGAGGCCCAGATGCAGCGCCGCGGACACAACCTCCTGCTCAAAGGGCACGTAGCGAGAAGCCGCGATCAGGTCTCGGAAGCGGTCGCCCACCGTGCGGCTGAAATCGAGGGAGAAGTCTAACGGCAGCCTGTTCGTTCCGCCGCGCAGCCAGAGGTTCGTATGCTGCCTGTCCAGGTTGTATGCCACATCGGCGTTCCACCAGTAGTGGCCGCCCGGGTCCCGGCCTTCGATGCCGGCGCCGAGCAGGCGGTCGCCGTCATCTTCGCGCTCATACACGAGGCTCCAACGGCGCGGGTAGCTGCGAAAGATGCCGTTGTAGCCGCGTGTGCGCACGTTGATGTCCACATCCGGACGTTGAACCGCCTCGCGTTCATAGGAGGCCGGAGCCGGCGGTGCGCGCTCGTAGAAGTCGGGTGGGAGGTCGGTGGTTGCGACATAATACCCCCGTTCGTCGAAGAGCGTGACGGCGAGGCGTACCCCGTTGTGAAGGCGTAGCGGCTGCGGAGAGTAAGCGCCGAGGGCCTCAGCGCTGACCCGCCGTACGTCGCCATCACTCAGGCGCAGCGCGTAGATGTTGAAGACCCCATCCCGGTCCGAAGAGAAGAGCACGATATCGGTGCCGGGAACCGGCGCGGGCATGTTGTCCACGGCATCGTCGAAGGTGTGCTGCACCACACTGAGGTCCTCGCGGGACAGGGAGTAGATGTCTCTGCGTCCGTCGACGGGAGCGTAGGAGAAGAGGATGTGGTCCCCGCGAGCTCCGTAGGTCGGGTCAGACACCTGCCCCCAGGGACCGCCCGCAAAAAGCAGCACATCCTCTCCGGTATCGAGGTTGAGCTCGCGCAGATCGCGGCGCCCGTCGTGGTTCGACACATACGCGACACGACCGCCATCGGGCGAGATGTCGGGACTTGTGGCGCGACGGTTGCGCGTCAGCCGCTGTCGTGAGCCGTCCTGTAGATCCAAGCGAAACAGGTCGTGCTGCGAGAACCACGTCCGCGAGACCGCCGGCTGTGAGATAATCACGTGCCGGGCGTCCGGTTCGAACGCAAAACCGCCCCCAGCTTCCAATTCTATCTCATACTCGGTGCCGCCCGAAACCGTGAGGGTTGGTGGTGAGATGCCGTCGACCGTGATGACTCCGAGGCGACCGGTTTGGCGATCCCAGGCTGAAAAGCGGGTAAAGTAGCGTTCATCACTCCAGGGCTCGAAGGCACAGGGAGCGACGATCGACGCCTGCGCCTGCTGTACTGCGGACGCCTCTGCTTTGACCTGATCGACCCACACGGCGTACATGTCTGTGAATGTCTCACCGAAGGCCCGGATCGCGTGGGCGTTCTCTGCGTAGGGCATCAGCCGCCGGCTGTAGTTGCGCATGAACGTCGCGAGGGCCGCCTCACTGTGACGTCGCACGATGAAATCGACGAAGGCCCCTCCGAAGACATAGTACGCCGAACCGTGTGGGAAGTCCGGGGGGGAGTTGGAGAGCTGCGCGAGGGTCGGGATCGTGTCCGCCAACGCGGCGGCCCGGATATAGCTGCGGGCGGCCGATGAGTGCACTCGACCGCCTCCCCCGTAGCGGGACTCTGCCCACGTGGCGATGCCCTCCAGCAGCCAACGTGGGAGGAACTGGTTGGGCGCATAGATGCGCCCGAAAGGCACGTTGATGAGGGCCGGCAGACCTCGAATCTGATGAACGTGCAGAATGTGCATGTACTCGTGCACGATGAGCGACCACATACGGTGCTGAACGTCGTCGCGAATGTCCCAGCTGTCCGGGGACGACGCGAAGAGCTGCATCCGGTTGTTCGGGTACACGGTCGCCGAGCCGTTTGCCGCGTCGGATTCATCGGTCAGCACTACGTCCGTTCGCCGCGATGGTGCGCTGCCGACGACGGGCACGAGCACCTCATGGGCCTGCTCCAGCAACACGATTACATCGTCCGCAAGCGCCTCTACAGAGGCGTGGGTGTGCAGCCTGAAGTGAGGCGACACCCTTGTCGTCCATCGTTCCGCTTCGACACCGCCGGCGTCGGCGTACGAGCCCGGGGCGATCGCCTGCACAACCACAATGAGGAGTAGCACCCCGAGCAGGCGGAGTGGGCCTGCTGTCGAGCCTAGTTTGCCCACTTCGGGCTGCTTTCGAGGTCTTCCAGGTGTTGCGCTGCGATGAGGGCCTCGGGGCTGCCCTCGAAGCGTTCCATGACACCGCTGAAGAGCGCCCGCGCGTACGCGGTGTCCCCAAAGTGCTCAGACATCCTGCCGAGAACGATCTGAATCTCCGGGAGATCCGGACGATGTGTCGCGTGGAAGCGCACTGCCCGATAGAGCGCGGTTGCGTTGCCCGCCTCTGCGCAGGAGTTACTCAGGTTCCGTAGGACGCGATCGACGATGTCGTGTGCGGATGCGGCGTTCAGGAAACGGTCATCCCAGCGAACACCGTCGTCGGAGAGTTCTCTGACGACACGTTTGCACTCCGGCACCGAGAGCAGCGCGCCCTGCGAAAAGGGGTCGACGTACACACCATCGGCACCGCCGACGCGTATGATGAAGTGTCCCGGCAGCGGGACGCCGTCGATCGTTATCCCGGCGCGCTCGCCAACCAGCTTCCAGACACAGGACACCATGATGGGCATGCCACGCCGCCGTTCAAGGACGTCGCGGAGCGAGCAGTTTTCCACGGCATAGTAGTCCGCAGTGTCGCCAACGAAGCCCAGCTCATCAGCGAGCACACGGGTCAGCGCAGCGGCCTGGTCCAGAGGGTCAGCGTCCGCCGTCGCGTCTCCCAACGATCTCGCCCATTGCTGAAGGTTGGCCTCGATCAAGCTCCTTTCGTGCCCTGCGCTCCCGTCTATCGCAAGGAGCGCGTCAATGAGCGACCCGGTGAGTGTAGCGTCTTGAAACCGTCGCAGGGCAAGCGCGTCTTCATCGGACCATAGCTCCTTGATATGCATGCTTCGCCAAACTTGAGGTGATCAATGACTCTTCGTGAACTGCAGGATGCCATCGACGGCTGGATTACACAATTCGATGCGGGATACTGGTCCCCAATGGCGAACGTGGTTCGTCTCGCCGAAGAGGTCGGGGAGCTCGCGCGCGAGGTGAATCATCGCTTTGGACCAAAGACCAAGAAGCCGGGTGAGGCGGAGGGGGATATTGCGGCCGAACTTGGGGACATTGTCTATACCGTTGCGGTCATCGCCAACTCATTGGACATCGACCTTGAGCAGGTCATGCAGCAGACGCTGAAGCGCATCGACTCGAGAGATTCGTCCCGTTGGAAGCGAAAGGAAGACTGACGCACGGCATTGTCTCGGCGTACGTCATCGGTCCCTATCCGAACACGTCACAGAGTGATGCTGCGAGCTCCGGCGCCAGGGTCCCGACCTCGGCTGGACTGAGCATGGGGACATGAATGAACAGCGAGCGCGGGTTGGCGCCCAATGCGGCCCGATACAGCGCATTACACACGTATCGCCCCGGGTCCTCGCTGAGACGCACTGCGAAGTCTGTGCGCCTTCGAATGCTGTCGACGAGGGCAGCCGTGTCGCAGCGTGTGCGGACCGGGTCCGGCGCGCGGTCCGGTTCAGGGCTTCCCGGTGGGAGGCGGCCGGACACGTCGGCCACCCTCGCCGGGTCCCGCCAGGCGGCAGTTTCAACGCAGATGCCGTCCCGGTCGGCGGCGAGCCCGAAGTGGATGCTGCGGCAGAAGTACGCTGCCGCGCGGCCGCGACGAGCCTCGACCCAGGTTACGTCCAACGAGCTCACCAGGACGCGGCGGCGCGCGATTGCTGCGGCGACCCGTGAGGCCAGCAAGCCCGAAGGGTTCCATCGGTGCTCGCCGAAGGGGCCGAATCCGGTGATCCACCAGGCGTTGGGGTCCATACCTTGACGCTCCAGGATGGGGTGCTTTAGTTGCTGGCGCTTCCCGATTCACGGGTAGCGTGACCGCTAAAGGCAGACGAGGCTCTCATGGCAAATTCCGAGCATGTATTCGAGGCAACGGACGACTCTTTTCAGTCTGACGTAATGGGGAGCGATGTTCCCGTGATCGTGGACTTCTGGGCACCCTGGTGTGGGCCGTGCAAGATGATCGCTCCGGTGCTCGATGAGCTCGCAGCTGAGCACGGTGGAGCCGTAAAGGTAGCCAAGGTGAACGTGGACAACAGCCGACACGTAGCTCAGGCTCACGGTGTGCAGAGCATCCCCACCCTGCTCGCCATTCGCGGAGGCGAAGTGGTCGGCCGTCAGGTGGGCTTTTCGAACAAGGGCTCTCTCGAGAAGTTCTTTCTTGAGGCGAAGGGCTGATTCCGGCGTGGGTCGCGGTGTCCGTTGATTCCGCGACTCCACTCCAACTCAATCCGGCCTGATTCACCGGCCGGGCGACGCGGCGAGACCGGCGGCATTCAGCCGCCGTTTCCCTGCCCGTGCGCACACTTCCGCGCGTCTCGCACCGAAACCGCATCGACGGACCCGGAATCCTGCGACTCAGAACGCGGCTCTACGCATCGAAATGCTGTGCAGGATGCCGCAGCACACCATCACGGTCACGATAGCCGAACCGCCGCGGCTTGCGAAAGGCAGCCACAGGCCGACCACGGGTAGCATGCCGGTCACCATCCCGAGGTTGACCACCACATGCCAGAAAAAGAGCGCACTGATCCCTACCGCGCACAGGGCTCCATATCTGTCACGTGCGTAGCGCGCGATGCGCAGCGGCCACACGATGAGCAGGCAGCACATTCCGATAACAAACAGGCTGCCGATGAAGCCGAACTGTTCCCCGGCGTGAGCGAAGATGAAGTCGCTCTCGTGATAGGGGACGAACCCGTTCTGGACCTGGGTGCCCTGCAGATACCCTTTGCCGAAGACACGGCCGGAGCCGATCGCAATCTTCGATTGATTCACCTGCCAGGCGTCTCCCTGCAGGTTCTCGTCGGGGTTCATGAAGGCGACGACGCGATCCTTCTGGTAGTCCTTCATTACGACGGTCCACATCAGCGGTACCGCGATGATGCCGGCGAGAAAGAGCGCCAGCAGCGTGGTTCCCTTGATGCGCTCAAAGATGCACATCGTCCCAAAAATCAGCCACACGGTGAGAGTGGTTCCGAGGTCCGGCTGCATGAGGACGAGCAGGGAAGGCACGACCAGCACCAGCGCCGGCTTGATGATATCCAGCAGGCCGAGCCCGTCTTCCCTCTCGTTATCACTGAAGTATCGCGCGCCGACGAGGACTGCGGACAGCTTCAGCAGTTCTGAGGGCTGAAAACTCGCGGAGCCCAGCATGATCCAACGGCGCGAACCGTTGATGGTCGTCCCGATGACGGCGACCAGCAGCAGCAACGCGACGACGACGAGGACGCTGGGATAGGCCAGGCGCGCCGTGATCCTGTAGTCGACGGCGGCCAGCGCGAAGGCGATTGTCCCGCCGATCAGCATCCAGATCGCCTGATCGAGGTGATGCGGCTGGTTCGCGCCCGCCGAGTTTGAGGCGGAGTACAGGCTCAGCATTCCGATCGTCATCATGACGAGCATGATGATCATGAAGCCCCAGTCGATCGGACGTGAGCGGCGTGT
>JAUICO010000196.1 GCA_030427825.1 bacterium
GCGGCCAACGCGGCGACATCAGAGTGCAGCTTCCGCAGCATTGCACCGAAGTCGATCGCGCCGTCTGTTCCCGGGCGGTCGGACTTTGCTTCTGCTTTGAACGCGATCCGAGCGAGGACAACGCCGACGATCAGCAGCGCGAGCCCGATCAGGAATCCGGTTCCGCCGGTTCCGAACCAACCACCGATGCGTTCTCCGGCGGGCGCCGGTGCCGGCAGGTTGCTCTGCTCAGCGTTGATCGCCTCGGCCGCCGCGACAGCGTTCATCCATGCGGCGCGCGCCGCCAGCACGTCGGCGGGAAGCGCTGTTACGTTGGGCGGACTGTCCGCCACCGGTTCTGAGCCTTCTTCGCCGTTCGTGCAGCCATCATAGGGTCCCGTAGCGGTTTCGATCTGCGCAACGCAGTACGCCTCGTGCGCCTCAGCGATGTGCCCGGCGTGCATGTCCACCGACTTGCCGACTTCGGAGCCGCGCTTCAGGGTGTCCTCGTTGCGGGCGCCATAGGCGGCGGCGAGAGACAAGCCGACGATCACGAGCAAGAGTGCGATGTGCTTCATGGAGTACTCCTCAGCCTGTGGCCATCTTGACGAGATTGAACACCAGCGACGTTAAGGCCTCGCCGATGATGAAGCCGGCGGCGATGGGGACGAGTGTAGATGCGATCCACCGCTGTCCCTTCGCCTTCTTGAGCCCGATGGCGGCGATGCATCCCAGTCCGTACGTGAGCGTGATGCTGATCGGCAGGTACATCGCGAGTCCGACGAGCACGCCGATGCCGCTGATCGGGTAGGCGCCGAGCGCGAGGCCGATCGCGCCGCCGGCGGCGTACTTGTCGACAGCGCTGTCGCCGCCCTGCAGTCCGCCGATGATGTTCTGCAGGGCGCTCGCCTGTGGCGCTGTAAGGTCGGTGCCGGGCCCGAATCCGCCGCCGTCGCCCCAAAGCAGATAGACGACACCGACTGCGACCGGAACTCCGATCCATGCGACAGCGAACTGCGCGATCTGCTGCTTTCGAGGTGTCGCGCCGATCAGGTGTCCCGACTTGAGGTCGCTCATCATGTCCGCGCACTGGCCGATTCCAATGCACACAGCGACGCCGAGCATGACCGAAGCTGTGACGTTGCCGCCGGTGATAAAGTACATCAGCGTGACCGCGATGAGGGCCATGCCGGAAAGCGGGGAGATGTCGGTCATGCCGGTCGCCTGCGCGACGATGAGTCCGGCGAGGGCGAGCCAGAGCCCGCCGATTAGCGCGACGCCCAGGGCCTGTGCCACGCTGACGCCGTCCACCAGCGTGACCGCGACAAGAAAGAGGACGGCGACACCGCCGATCATTCCGCCGTAGATGACCTTCGTCGAGAGTTCTTCATTGGCGTCCCCGCCGCCCATCTTCGCCGCCTGCGCGAGGCTTGTAATCGCGGCCTTCAGGGCAGGCAGTGATGCGATGACCCCGGCGATAGCGCCGCCGATAAGGATGCCGATGCCGAGGGGCCGAAGCATGGTCCCGTACATTTCCCACATCTGCCATTCGCCGAGGGAGCTCGGGTCGACGCCGGCCGGCAGGTCGAGGGCGCCGAGCTGCGGTGTCCACCCCTGTGCAACGGCGATCGGGCTGATGACCCACCAAGCCAGCACACCGCCGGCGACGAAAGGCAGGCCGCCGCGACCCGAGAGCAGGCCTGCGCCGAGGGACGCGAAAGTGACCCCGAAGATGATGGGGATGTGCTGCGGGATATTCAACACCACGCCGAGATTCAGGTCGTGTGGGAGTTTGTGCAGCAGGGTCAGCAGCGTGGGGATCGCGGCGACGAGAAATCCGATCCCGAGCAGGACCGCCTGCTGCGCGCCGGCACCCGGCGACTTGAGAATACTTGCGACGGCAATTCCGCTCGGAAATCGCAGACGCTCAAACTCAATCATCTGCTTTCGCAGCGGGATAATGATGACGATGCCGAGAAAGGAGCCGGCGATCGCAGCCAGAATGAACGGCAGCGGCCTGGGCGCCTCTCCGTGCAGGAGGAAGAGCGCCGGGAGGGTGAACACGATCCCGGCGGAGGCGTTGTTCACACCGGAGGCGATCGTCTGGTTGATGTTGTTCTCGACGATCGTGCCCTTCTTCAGGACGCCGCGCAGCACCCCGAAACCGAGGATGGCCGCCACAGTCGACCCGGGCAATCCGAAGCCGAGCTTGAGCCCGATGTACACGAACGCTGCGGTCATCAGGCAGCCGATGATGGCACCAAGAATGACCGCGGCCGGCGTCAGCTCACGATATGGAGCGACCCCGTCTGATGACGGAGACTCTGTGGACATGCTCTCCCCTGCGCAAACTGTGCGAATGGGCATGCACTAACAAAGGCCGTTGTCTCAAGTCCAACGCGACGACGCGCCGTGCACCACACGCGGAGGCGTATTTGTGCTCATGGCGCCGCTGCGCCCAAGGCCTCTCGGATCGCGGCCTCGAGCTCTGCCGCCGGCAGCGCGCCCTGGTAGCGCACGCCGTTGACGAACCACGTCGGTGTACCGCTGACACCGAAGCTCACGCCCTCGGCGATATCGCGGTCAATGTGATCCGCGAATGCGTCGGTGTCCAACGCTTCGCCGAACGCGTCCATGTCGAGCCCGAGAGAGTCGGCGTAGTCGTCCAGCTGCCGGCGTGACAGCGAGCTGGAGTCGCCGAGCATCAGGCGCGCGAAGGGCCAGAAGCGATCCTGCGCGTTCGCTGCCAGGCCCGCTGTCGCCGCTCGCCGAGCGTCGCTGTGGAAATCGAGCGGAAAACTCTTCAGCACAATGTGCAGCTGGTCGGGAAAGAGAGCCGCAACGTCGTCGACGGTAGTCAGGAAGCGAACGCAGTAGGGGCACTGGAACTCGCTGTAGATTACGAGATGTACAGGCGCGTCGACCGGTCCGTATTGCGGGTCCTCTGTGCGAATCGGGATATCGTAGGGGCCCTCCGGCTCCACAGGAGCCGGTCGCTGTGCCTCGCGTTCGGTGGCTTCGAGCTCGGCGTAGAGCGTACTGAGGTTTCGGTCTTCTTCCAGTGCAACTACGCGATCGGGCGATACGCCGACGATCGCCGCAGAACGTTCAATCTTTGCGAGCTCTTCGCGCACGATCTGCTCAAAATGCTCATAGGGCTGCGCGCCGCGGACTCGGCGACCGTTGATAAGAAAGTGCGGGGTCCCGCGAATGCCGAAGGACTCCGCGTGCGCAGTGTCTTCTTCGATGACGGCGTTGAGCCGCTGACTTTGGGACACGAGTGCGTGATTGAAGGCCGCCGTATCCAGTCCGAGGTGTGCGGCCCACATCCCGTAGTCGCCGGCCGCCAACAGTGCTTCGTCTGACATCGCCAGCGCCTTGAATTCCCAGAACGCACCCTGTTGGTGCGCAGCCAGGGCGGCGATCTGTGCAGGGCGGGCGTGCATGTGGAAGCTCAGGGGCAGGTTCCGAAATACGATCTGTACGTCGTCGGGAAAGGTCTCACGGAGCCGAGAAATGGTCGGCTCTACACGCCGGCAATAGGGACATTGAAAGTCGCCGAACTCGATGATCGTGATGAGGGCAGAGTCCGGACCCAGGGTCGGACAATGCTCGCACTGCAGTCGCGCGTCGTGTCGAACGGCAGGAGCCTCGCCGGGAGCGGTGTTGGTGCCCGTCCCGGTGGCGATATCGACAAGATCTGCGGCCCGCACCGCATCCCCCGCTGGAGCCTGCTTTGATGCGCACGCGCTGAGGAACACGCCAAGGCAGAACATTGCTGCCAATCCACCATACGCCTGCGTTCGTCTCATCGCCGTCTCCCTGCTGCGCGCACACTGCTACAAGTCCACTTCGGGGAAGGAAAGCGCCGCTGTGTCAGCGGCCGACGAAGCGCGCCTCACGCCTCTCGAGGAATGACGCGACACCTTCCGCGGCGTCTTCACTGCTCATCGTCGCGCGGGCCGCTTCGTACATCGACGCAAGGGCTGCGTTGTGTCCATCCGTTAGGGAGGCACGCGATGATGCGAGTGTCGCCTGCACGGCGAGGGGTGCCTGGGCAGCGATAC
>JAUICO010000068.1 GCA_030427825.1 bacterium
AGGCGAAACCATCGTATTCGGCGATGTCCTCGCCGTCGGCGAGGGCTCGGACCTGATCGTTGGTAAGCCCAACGTCGATGGCGCACGAGTCCACGCTGACATCGTCAAGCAGGGGCGCGCGAAGAAAATCCTCGTCTTCAAGTTCAAGCGTCGCAAGAACTACAAGCGAACCCGCGGGCATCGACAGCACTTTACCCGCGTGAAGATTACCGCGATCGCGCCTGCCTGAGCATCGTTCTCAGCTGAACACAGCGCGCCACATCGGAGCAGATCATGGCACATAAGAAAGGACAGGGATCCACTAAGAACGGCCGCGACAGCGCCGGCCAGCGACGTGGCGTCAAGAAGTTTGGCGGTGAGCACGTCGTGCCCGGCAACATCATCGTGCGCCAGCTTGGCACCAAGTTCCACCCCGGCCGCAACGTCGGCATGGGTCGTGACTACACTCTCTTCGCCCTCTCCGAAGGACAGGTGAAGTTCGAAGTGCACGCGAAAGGAAAGAAAAGCGTCAACGTCGACGCCGCAGGCTGAGTACCAACGCGGGCGCCTGCGCGTGGCATTGCCTCGCGCTCCCCACACTGAGTACTCCCAATGGCATTTGTAGATTGCGTTACCACCCACCTCATCGCCGGCCACGGCGGTGCCGGTGCCGTCGCGTGGCGACGCGAAAAGTTCGTTGAGTTCGGCGGCCCCAGCGGGGGCAACGGCGGACGCGGCGGCAGCATTGTGCTCATCGCTGACCGCAACGTAGGCACCCTTACCGATCTCAGGTACCGCAAAGAAATTCGCGCCGGCGACGGTAAGCCCGGCCAGGCCCGCCTCAAGGACGGCCCTTCGGCCGACGACATCATCATCAGGGTGCCGGTGGGCACCCTGGTTCGCGATGCCGTGACCACCGAGATCCTGGCGGACCTCGCAGACGACGGCGCCACCTACACCGCAGCGGTCGGTGGAATCGGAGGACGCGGAAACGCGAGCTTCAAGAGCTCGACGAACCAATCGCCGACCTATTCGCAGCCGGGCATCGAAGGCACAGAACGTACGGTGACGCTTGAACTCAAGCTGCTCGCGGACGTCGCACTTGTCGGCTACCCGAGCGTAGGCAAGTCGACCCTGATCTCCGTCGTCTCGAACGCCCGCCCCAAGATCGCCGCCTACCCCTTCACAACACTGCGACCGAACCTCGGCATCGTTTCGTGGAGGGATCATGAGGCCTTTGTACTCGCGGACATTCCGGGCCTCATCGAAGGCGCACATGAAGGCCACGGGCTGGGGATTCAGTTCCTGCGCCACATCGAACGTTGCCGTGCGATCTGTCATCTGATCGAGGTGACGCCACCCTTCGACGAGGTCGACGATGGCCGCGACCCCATCCGCGACTTTGAGCGGATCACGCACGAGCTGGCACAGTTCTCGGAGTCCCTCGCTGCGCGACCGGTGATTGTGGCCCTCGCAAAGATTGATCTGCCCTTTGCACGGGACGAAGAAGACCGCCTCCGCGCACACTTCGAAGGCCTCGGTGTCCCTTTCTACGCATTCTCGGCAGTGACGCGAGACGGGCTTACCGAGCTCGTTGACGCGATGGGCACGCTCGCGATCGAATCGCCGCCGCCCGAGCAGACGCACTTCACAGCGCCGGCGCCGGTTGCACCACGCGTCGACGTAGATGAGGTCGAGGACGAAACCGAGGACAACGTCGTCTACGTCGGGCTCGATTCCGATTCTGAGACGGACGACGACTGAGCTGGAACGGGGGCAGCGGCGGCACCCGCACGACGTTCTTCCCGCTCGCGGCGCCTCCGCGCTCTCTCCCGCTCCTCTCGTTCACGTTCTGCTATGCGCGCTCGCAGTACCCGCTGACCGACGAAGAAGCCGATGATGAATCCTCCGGTGACGATCAACGGGATGTAGAAGACATGGTTGAAGGTGATCGCGACCAGAGCGTTCATATCAGGCGCCTTTCTCGATTTCGTCGAGGCGGTCTTCAAGATCGGTGACCTGTCGCTTCAGGGCCCCCATCTCGGCGCTGTCGCGACGCGCCCTCGATGCCAGAGTGCCAACGTATCCGAGGATCAGCACCCAGAACACACCGTACGCAGCAAGCATCAATGCGCCGCCGTTGATGTTCTCACCCTCACCGTCGGGTGCAGGAACAAACCCGGAGCCCGGCGTGCCGACCTCTTCGCCATAGAGCTGCGGCTCAGGCGGCGCCACATCCGCTGACGCGGTGCCCGCGAATGCCAGCATCGTTCCACAAAGTGCGAGCGTAAGCAGTCCGGCGCGAAGCCGGCAGCGTTGCGGTCTATTCATCAATTCAGACTCCCGCGCGCCAGGGCGTCCTGCCGTCTGCGAACCCTCGCAAGACGGCGGTGCAGAACATCCGATTCGACCTCAGCCGAACCGATTCGCACCCGCACGGCCATCAGGCACACCATCAATAACAGGGTGACGACGAAAGCAGCGAGGAGCGCCACCTCCATCTCGTCGCTGATTCCGGAGCCGCCCTTCGTGATGACCCGCGGGTGATTCCCCCGCCAGCGCTGCACGCTGTACCGAACCAGAGGAATGTCGACGACGCCGAGTATCGCGAGCGCGGCACAGATTCGCCGCGTCATCTCGCCGGGTCCACCGACTCTGCGCACTACAAGGTAAGCAACGAAAGTCAGCCAGAGGACCAGGGTGAGCATCAGGCGCGGCTCACCGGTCCAGAACGCTCCCCAGGCCTTGCGCCCCCACAAGGGCCCTGAAATCAGCACCATCGTACAGAAAATTACGCCAACCTCGGCGCCCGCCCTCGCCCAGACATCCGCCCGCGCGTTGCCGCGAACGAGGTACACAGCGGAAGCGACGCACGACACCGTAAAGGCCACGTAGGCAGCGATCGCACTGGGCACATGGAAGTAGAAGATCTTCTGCACGATCCCCATCGTCGCCTCGACCGGGGCGTAGGCAAAGACGAGGTAGAGCGCGACGCACATGCCGACCGCGGTCACTGCCGCCCAGGCAACAAGCCAATCGAATCGGGATTTGTCGGATGAGGTGCCCATCACCGCGTCCCTACCCCATCTGCCGGACTTCGCAACCTCGTGCGTGATCATGGTGGGTTGATTCGAGACTCTGCCTCGCGCTCTGCCAGAGGGCCCGGGCCCTCCGCACACCCGTGAGCAGAGCGATGAGTTCCTCTGAGGATCGTTCATTCCCTTCGTTCATGAGCGCACTCTCGGCAATATCGAAGGTCGAGACGCCACGCGGCTTTTCTGTGGACACGTCTGTCGGCGATCCGGCGGGGCCCGCGACGGTTCCTGTATGTGCTGCGCGTATCGATTCGCTGCGCTACGCTGACCGCGATGGCCGAAACACAAGCAACCACACCTCCGATCCGGGGCGACATCGTTGCCGGAGTGACCACAGCGGTGCTGCTGATCCCGCAGAGCATGGCCTACGCCGCGCTGGCGGAGCTGCCGCCGGTGATGGGGCTCTATGCGTCGATGCTGCCGCTCCTGGCCTATGCGCTCTTCGGTACCGCACGACAACTCGCAGTGGGCCCCGCCGCCCTGGATGCGCTGCTGATCGGCAGCACTCTTGCGGCGGCGCTGGCGGCCGGCGCCGTCACCGATTCCGTAGGTGCCGCGATCGTCCTTGCGGCGCTCGTCGGCGGAATCCAACTCGTCATGGCCGCCCTGCGAATGGGTTTTGTCGCGAATTTCCTGTCAGGCCCTGTGATCACCGGCTTCGGTGCCGCAGCCGCGGTCATTATCGGTGTCTCACAGGTCGATGAGCTGCTCGGCCTGCCCTCTGTGGGTGGCCACCTCTTCGAGCGAATGCGCGACACCGCCCTGCTCCTGGGCGAGATACACCCGGCGACCGCAGCGGTAGGTGTGCTTTCGGTCGCGGCATTGGTCCTCTTGAAGCGACTTGTGCCGTCTGTGCCGCGAGCGCTCGTCGTCTGTGCGGCGGCGATTGCCGCGTCGTTTCTGATCGGCTTCGAGAGCACCGGCGTTGCGGTGGTCGGCGACATACCGCGAGGGCTCCCGTTGCCATCGCTGCCTGACTTCGCCGATGTGAAAATCCTGCCGCTGCTTCCGGGCGCGGCCGCCATCGCCCTCGTCGGCTACGTCGGCACCCTGTCCGTTGGTACCGTCGTTGCGAACGAGCACAACTACACTCTGAGTCCCAATCGCGAGCTGCTCGGACTGGGTGCGGCGAACCTCGCTTCGGCGCTGAGTGGCGGAATGGGAGTCACCGGCGGCCTGTCACGCACGATGGTCAACAACGCCGGCGGTGCCACCAGTCAGCGCGCGGCTGTCGTCACCGCGATCGTAGTTGCGCTGTCCCTGCTGCTGCTCGGGCCTGCCATTCAACTGCTTCCCCGCGCAGCGTTGGCCGCCCTGATCATCGCCTCCGTCGCTTCCCTCATCAACGTCACAGAGCTGCGCAGATTGAAAGTGATCAAAGCCTCGGACTTTGCGCTTTCAATCATCACCTTTGTCGCGACGCTCTGTTTCGGAATCCTCATCGGCCTGGGCTCCGGCGTCGGGGCTTCAATTCTCTGGTTTGTCGTTCGCCGCACCAGGCCACACACTGCGGTGCTCGGCCGCGTGCCCGGTACAACCTACTATCGCAACCTCGAAAACTTCCCGGACGCGCTGACAAGCCCGGGAATCCTCATCGTCCGCATGGACTGCTCCTTCTACTTCGGAAATGTGTCCTTCCTCAGGCAAACCCTGGAACGCCTCGAGGCTGAGCAGGAGGTACCGCTGCGCGCGGTGATCATCGACGCCTCAGCATGGAACGACCTCGACTCCTCTGCGGAGCGGGCACTCTCGGGCATCGCCGCCGACTACAAAGAGCGCAACATCCGCATGCTGATCGCAGAAATGCGGGCGCCCGGCCGCCGTGTCCTGCGGGCCTCAGGGCTCATGCAGGTGCTCGGCCCCGAGAATATCGTCTTTGACGTGCATCAGGCGATGTGCGCCATCGAAGGTGCGCCCCTGACCTGGCCGCTGCCTTCCTCGAGCGCTGAATCGGCGCCGACGCCGGGCGAGAGTTCTGCGCGGTCGGACACGCACGTCGTCATCTGACGCCGGCGCGCACGCGATGACCGCCCCGGCTTAGCGGTGATCAATGGACTCGGCGAAGAGCCATCGACCGAGCACGGCGAAGGTCACGTTGAACGCGGCCATCATCGCGAGCCAGTCCACCGCGCCCTGTAGTGTTCCCGAAGCGAGCACGTGGCGAGTGGTCTGCACGCCGGCGATCATCAGGGGAATGCAGAGCGGGAAGAGCACGATCGGCAGTAGGACATCTCGGATCGAAGACGCCGACAGCGACGCTGCCAGAACCGTGCCGAGTACACAGAAGCCGGTGGTGCCGAGCAGCACGGGAATCAGCAACAGAGGCAGGTGAGCGAGCGCGTCGGGCGCAAAGACGAGTAGCGACGCCGGCAGGAGCAGTACTTCGATGGCGACAAGCAGGATCAGGTTCGTGGCAATGCGCGAAACGAAGAGCGCGTTCACCACTCCGGGAACCAGCACGAGGGCGTCCAGAATGCCGGACTCCCGATCTCGCTGAATGGTCCGACCGAAGATGACCGTACCCACGAAAGCGATAGAGACCCACAACACGCCTCCGGCGGCGGTCTCTGCGATACGGGCCTCCGCAAATCCAGAAAACACAAAGAGCGTAATCAACACGATCGCAAAGAGAGTGGCCGAGAGCAGCACCTCGAGGCTGCGCAGCTCGATGCGCAGGTCTCGGCCGACCAGGGCCGATGTTTGTTTCAGGAAGCGACTCATCAGCGCGCCTCCTGCGAGCGCGTCGCAAAGGTCTGCGAGTACAGGTCGCCGAGACTCCCCGTGAGGGGCCCGACGAAGCGGGTCGCGCCCTGCTCCAGCGCGACCACGCGATCGACGATGTCATCCGGGTGATCGAAGTGGTGTGTCACCATCAGGACGATGCGGCCGTTCTCGCGAAGCCAGCGCAGCACCTCATAGAGAAAGTGGCGGGCGCGACGATCGAGCCCTGTCATCACCTCGTCGAAGAGAACCAGGGTGGGCCCATGCAGCAGCGCTCGGATGACGGCCAGCCGTTGCTTCATCCCCCGCGACAGCGCGCTGACACGGCGCTCGCCAACCTCGTCGAGAGCGGCGGCGACAAGCCAGGTCCTGATGTCGGCGTCCACACCGTGCAGGGCGGCGAAGAGCTCAAGGTTCTCTCGCACGCTGAGATCGTCGTAGAGCATTGGGCTGTGCGCGACGAAGCCGAGGTGCTTTCTAAAGGTCTCAACAACGCTGTGCGCTTCATACCGACCGTCGACTCGAACGACTCCGGCGGCAGGTGCCCGCAGCGTCGCGAGCAGGCGAAGAAGCGTAGTCTTGCCGGAGCCGTTTGGTCCGATGATCGCGGTGATGGTGCCCGACGGCGCTTCAAAGCCAACCCGGTGAAGGGCGAGCTCGCGGCCGAAAAAGAACTCCAGATCCTCTGCCGCGACCGCCGAAAATGCAGGCGGTGGCTGTTGGATCCGGTTCAGACGTCCGCTCACGCACTCACGTCGGATGAGGATTCACGGATTCGTCGATGGATCCCGGCGAGCTGCTCGCTCAGTCTGGACTTCTCGACCTCAAAGTCAGCTTCCAGGATGGTACCGGTATCGCGTTCACTGTGCAGCGCAGCGATCGCTGCGAGTGTCTGTTCCTTTTCGTGAGCAAGCAGCGCCATCGGGTCGAAGCCGCCCTCCCCGCGAAAACGGCGGTGCCTCAGGACAAACCCCAGGCCGGCGAACAGGCCTGTCAACGCCGCGATGAGCGCAAGCCACCGCTCCCACCGTGGCGGTGAGGGCCAGCCTCGGGTTCGCACGTACACAACGTCGCCGGCGGACGCGCGCCCGCCTCTTGCGATGCGCACGGGTACCCCTTCGAGCATCTGCACGCCCTCAGCGCTGTCACTGACCTCGCTGAAACACACACGGTTTCCTACCGTCTCAGGGCCGTCGCAGAGGTCAACGTCCAGCTCTACATCCAGGGCTTCGAAGCCCGGATGCGGTGACGACTGGGGAATCACAACCGACATGTTCTGCACATCGAAGTTGAAGCGCTGCTCCCAATTCAAACGCGCGCTGTTCTGTGTGTGGATCGCGAAGCGAACGACCAGTCCGGCGGCGTTCGATGTCCCGGCCGGTTCGATCGGCGAGCGAAGGTACACGACGTTGTCGATGACTGAATAGAAGTCCTCTTCGGGTCGCACGACAACCACGCCCGTTGCGTCTTCGGGGAGCGGAACCTGCAGGCCGGCGAGGCGATTCTCCAGGTCCGGCCTGAATATGGCGGCACGGTCCATCGCAAGATTCCAGATCTGCGTGAATACGATGTAGTCCTCAGCGAGCTCAGAGATCGAAATCAGACGCGTGGCGAACACGCCCTCGGGCGAATCGACCTCGCGGTAGATTGCGATCTCAAGCTCTCCCATCCCCGGGTTTGAGATATCCAGGCCGCGTGCGCTGAATGTGGCACCTTCACGCTCGACACGCGCGAAGGCCTGGGCGCCTTCCATTGGAGGAAAGGTGAAGGTCGCGATACCGGCTTCGTTAGTGCGGGCGGTCAACGAGTCCACGATTGCGTGCGGCGGCCGGATGATATCGAGCTGCACTTCAGCGCCTGCCTGGGGAACACGCTGAAAGTTGTCATCAATATCGCTCACCAGAACCATAGCGGTCACAAGAGCGTTCAGCGCTGCCGAACCGTCGACATATTCTGCGATCTCGCTGTTCTCTGCCGTGGGTTCTTCGGCGTCCTGGGCGGAGGCCGGCAGCGCAAGCAGGGCCAGCGCGAGTACGGGAACGAAGATGCCGGTGCGGCTCCATAGGGGCGAGGGACGCCCGGCGACCGCGCCGGCATGCAGGACGTCGGGGCGACGGTTTGCAGTGCGCATCAAGTGGCCACCTCGGGCCGCGAGACTGCGGACAGAGGTTCGATTTCGCGCCGCGCCGCTTCGACGTCTACCTCTTCGCCTTCCAGGTCACGAAGACTGCGGCCTACGCGGACCGCCTCGCCCTCAAGGCGCTTCAAGGTCTTCTCGTAGTCTGCATCTGCGATCTTACCGGTGTCATGGTCCAGCCGCAGGTTGTGTATCAACGAAACAATCACGGCTCTTCGGCGAATCAACTCGTTGCGAGCTCGTGATTCGCTGTGCAGCGTCAGCGGCGCATCGAGCGCGCGGGGACCGGAGGCGATAGCGGCGCCGCGCCCGATCAGAAGTACCACCAGAGCAAACGCGGCCACGAGTGCGCCGACGAAGAGCACGACCATCGCTAGGACCCCATCGCGATTTCGTCGCGCAGCTCAGCGAGCAGCTCGTCGTCAACGGTGCCTGCAAGAGAATCCGCAGCACCGGACGACGCGCCTGCGATTGCAGGTTGTGCTTCAACGCCCGTACGCCGCAGGCTGGAACGAAAAGCAAACAGTGCGGCGAACAGACCCAGAATCACGATCACAACCGGCAGAATCATACTGACGCGTCGCAGGCCGGTCTTCTGTGGAATCGCAACAGCGGACTCGCCCCGCTCTTCAACGAAGAGGTCGAGGATTTCGTCAGTGCTCATGCCCAGTGACGCGAAATATCGAATGCGTTGTTTGTCCATGTTTGCAGGCACGCAGCCGGGGCTGGCGAGCGTCAACGTCTTCCCTGCGCAACCCTCACATGTTGTCATGACCATGTTGAACGCTCGTTCCGCGTTGCGGCTCTGAGCGCTGGTCAGAGGAACGTCGGCGGCCAGAATCTCCTGAACCCCCATGCCATCGAATGGATCCGCCTGTGCGGCTGCGGTCCCAGGCAACAGGGCGACCAGCCCGAGTCCGAACAAACACAGGACCACGCCGCCGATACGTGCGAGGTCGTGCATCCGACGTCGGCGATACTCTGCAGAAACCGGATCCTCCTCAGGCCACAGGCAGATGATTGTGCCGAGTATCAGCACGAAGCCTCCCATCCACAGCCACGGGGTAAAGGGGAACACTTCGATCTTGAATGCGGCTGCGTCACGATCAGACGAGTAGTTGATCATGGTGACGTAGAAGTCTTCCAGGGGAGTCGAGCGGATGTAGATCTCTGATGTGACCTTCATCGGGTCGCCGGCGGTGCCCGGGGGCATTCGGTCGTAGTTATTATAGTCGAAACGCGCCGGTCGTAGCGAGTCGACCCGTTCACCATCGCGGTACAGGGTCATCTCGGCGAGGGTCGCCACGTGGGTGGACTCTGTCTTCGTTTCGATGCTCTCGAAGGTGACGGTGAAGTCCGCGATCGCTGCGCTGTCACCTACTGACAGGGTGATGTCGTCTTCGACTTTGAAGGCGTTGCCGACGAAGGCGAAGAAGATCATCAGCACGCCGATGTGTGTCACGAATCCGCCGTAGCGACGTCGATGCTTGCGGAAGAGCAGCATCAAGGCAGAGAACACGCCTCTGTCGGTACCGGCCCGCCGAGCCCGGATTCCGCCGGCAAACTCCTGCACGAGAATCGCGCCATTGAGTACGATCAGGACCCACGCGATAACGCTCAGCGCCAGCCCGCCGGCGCTCGGAGTTGCACCGAGCTTGTGGCCGCGGGTAAACCACCAGAGGGCGGCGATACCCGGTGCAAGAATCAGCGTTGCCAGGGACGCCGGGATCGCGTGGCGTTTGAACGAGCGCAGGTTCGCGCGCCGCCAGGGAAGAATCGTCCCCAGCGCCATCGTGGCGAGCAGTATCAGTCCGAGGGGAATTGTCAGGCGCTCAAACCAGGGTGCGCCGAAGGTAATGGCCAGATCGAAGACCATTTCCGCGAGGTTCGGATACAGTGTCCCGAAGAGCACCACGGCAGCCATGCCGATCAGAATCCAGTTGTTGGCGAGGAACATCGCCTCGCGGGACGCCGGCGACTCGAACTCCCGCTCCGAGCCGAAGTCCTTCCAGCGAAGGATCAACGTGCACACCGAGATTGACGTCATGAAGATCAGGAAGGCCAGGAAGTAGTGCCCGATGTCGCTCTCGGCGAAGGTGTGCACCGAGTCGATGAATCCGGAGCGTGTCATCCACGTTCCGACGAGAGTCAGCAGATAGAGCAGGGACACCAGGACAACGTTCCAGCGCTTGAGCATGCCGCGCTGTTCCTGAATGATGATCGAGTGCAGAAACGCGGTCGCGATGAACCACGGTATCAGCGCAGCGTTCTCAACGGCGTCCCAGGCCCAGTATCCGCCCCAGCCCAGCTCGCGATACGCCCACATTCCACCCAGCAGGTTGCCGATGCTGAGCAGGATCCAGCACACCAGCGTCCACGAGCGTACGGCCTTCAGCCAGGAGGTGCCGGTGTCGCGCGCAGCCAGCGCGGCGATGCCAAAGGAGAAGGGAACGGCCGCGGACGCGAACCCGGAGAGCAGGCACGGTGGGTGAATCACCATCAGCGGCGTCTGCAGCAGGGGGTTCAATCCTTCACCGTCGCCGGGGATCGAGGCGATGAACCACGTCTCGAAGGGCGGCGTCACAAAGTTGAGAATGCAGAACCATCCGAGGAGCGTGGCACTGAGGACCGCCGCATACCACGGCATGACCCGTGGCATGTTGTCCCGGTTCACGTGGGCGGCGAGTGAGCCGAGTCCTGCGGTCACGAAGGTCCAGAGAAGCAGACTGCCTTCCTGCCCGCCGTAAAACGCCGACAGAATATAATGCAGAGGCATGCGTGAGTCGCTGCGGCCGGCGACATACTTGATCGCAAAATCCGCGTTCACGAAGGAGTGCAGCAGCGCGGCGGTTGCGATCGCAACGAGTCCGAACTGCACGTAGACACCCAGCCTGGCCAGCTCTGCATAGCGGCGTACACCGCTGCGGCCGGCCAGGATCCCGAGAACGATCGTCGCTATGCACACGCCGAGCGCGAGGCTCAGCGCGCTCGCTCCGATAAAATGCATTATTGAGACTCAGCGGTGGGGGCGCCGCCTTCGTAGCGGGACGGGCACTTTGCGCTGACTTCTTCGGCTTCGAAGATGCCATCGTCTCGCAGCGTACCGACTGCGACGACCTCGGTGCGATCCGATTCGTCAGTGAAGGTGTCCGGCAGCGGGCCCTGATAGTCGACCACAATCTGTGCGCCGGATTCCGTCAGCGTAAAGCGGTGCTGGTCCAGGGTGCCTTCGCGGATCAGATGCGAGTCCTGCTCGACCATCCCTTTCAAGCGAAACCGCTGCCCACGCAGGTCCACCAGCTGGGGGGCAGCCTCGGCGACGGTGAAGTAGTAGGTGCGTTTGTCGAAAGAGATGACGACGATTGCAGCGACTAACGCAGCCGCAGCGAGAATCGCGACCAGAAAGAGCCACCCGCGAGAGGTTTTTTGGGCAGATGCAGAGCGCACCTCGTCGTCGAATTTCGTGCTTTCGTCAGTCATGCTCGTACCACCACCAGTACGGGCGCCACTTAGGCCCGCTGCGGCGGCCCCGCAAGAGCCGATCGCGCGCTTCCGACAGGCAGGCCGAAGCGCAGGATCAGGCGCCGATCTCAATGTCGTTGAGCAACGTTTCAAGCCAGGCGCCCGTAGCGCGAACGTGTCGCGTTGCTTCCAACCTGGCCCAGCGGCTGCTCACCCGCGCGCTGACGGTGTCGAGACGATGCTTCACGCGATCGGTGAGAAAACGCTGCGGGTCCGCGTCGCGACGGGCAGCGCGGGGGTCCAGGGCATCGTAGAGGTGTTCGCGCGCCGCGCCGGCAAGCATCGCCGCGACGCCGGCGGCGGACACAGAGTCGATCGCTATTGCGTCGCAGAGTACCTGCGCTTCGCGGGAGCTCGGCGGGCGCTGCTGCGGCGCTACAGCGCTCAACATGCACGAGCACACCGGCCAGACGAGAGAGTCCAGGGACGCCGCACGAAGATCTGCCTCGGCGATCTCAGCGGCGTCGAGGCAGGCATCCAGGTCGTTGCCGACGTGAGCGCCCCGATCGCAGTACGCGGCCGCTGCGAGGCGGAGTACGTCGCCATCGAGGTCCCAGCGCTCATCCCGCGCGGCGTGCTGCGCGATCACTTCTACACGGCGCCAGATTCGTTGATGAAAGAGACGGTTGTGAGAGTCGGATGCTGTCGTGGGCAGCCTGGTGATCGCCTCGTCGACGAGGTCACGAACCTTCTCTGCGATTTTTGCGTCCCGCCTCATCGAGTCCGGATACTCCAGCCCTGCGTCGTGTTGCCGTATCCTGTCAGCACGTCGTGATACCGCGTCCCGGTACCACGTCGTTCAGTCACCGGTACAGCAGACGCGACTGTACACGAGTGACGCCAATAGTTCAGGCCGGACGACTGCTCAGCAGCTGATCGCGCACGATCTCTGCCCTCGCGTCATCCAAAGCCAGCGCCTGCTGCAGTGCCTTGAGGAAGTCCCGTTCCAAATCCGCGACCTCCCCGTCCGAAATCGCCATCGCTGTCGCCAGGCCGTATGCATTTTCCCGCTGCTCGGGCAGTGGGAGGTCATCACGCAGGGTCTCGAGGCGTGGCTCGATTCCGCCGGCCGAGTAGTGACGAAGGTTTGACTGAATGTAGTTGCGCAGCTGATCGTCATCCAGGCCTTCGAATTCCGGCCTGGTCACGACGAACGCGATGATCGTCGCCAGCTCTTCGTCTTCGAGAACTCCGTCGGCGGCCGCCGCCATCAGGAGCACGTCGAGGTAGGCCTCCACCGGCTCCACTGACAGCGGAATCGGGCTCGCGCTGTCGCTGCCGGCGTCGTCGATCGCTCGCCGCACGTCGCTGTCAGCGATCCCCAGCACCTCCTGCATCTGCCGCAGGAGTCCGAACTCGTCCTCGGTTACGCGCCCGTCGGCGAAAGCCACACAAACCGCAGCCCTGAATGCCAGAACACGGTGAGCATAACGATCAAGGCCACCGGCGACCGCGTGGAGCCGAGACGAGAAGCCGTCTTCGAGGATCGCGTTGAGCGATCGCTCAAGGACTCGGCGCAGATCGTCCCGGGTCATTCCGGTGAACTCTGCGTGCGTGGTTACGAAGTTTACAATCTGCTCTGTCTCTCGCGGATCGAACTCACCGTCTGCCGCTGCACCGAGGACCATCGCCTCGATCACCCAGCGGCGAACCTCGCTCCCATCTCCGCGAAAACGTTCTACAAAATCGTCCAGGCCGGCCATGCGACTCCCTGCTGCAGGGTGGCACATCGACCCGGGAATCCGGGGCTCGTACCACGCTCTCTCAATCCCTCGACGGGCGCCTATAGTCAACCGCTGCCGCGACGACACAGGCGGGCCCGAGCGGGGGCAGAGGTCAACTCGTGACATACGTCGTCGAGCCGCCTACATTTGCCGGCAATCGAGAACCACGTCCGCGCGCCAGCCGGACCAGCAGAGCGGATTCGGCATGCGAGCACTCCAGATCCTGATCGCCAGCAGCGCCCTACTGATGGTCGTCGGTTGCGCAACCGGCGGAAAAGACGACAGTCAGGACAGCGGCAACAGCAGACCCACCGACGTCGTCGATACCATCAACGACGTGCCCGATACTCCGGGCGACGTTGAGACGGATGAAGGAAGCGACGCCGACGGCGGCAATGACGCCACCGTCTGTACTACGGATGACGAGTGCGGCGGAGACGAAGTCTGCGTCAGCAGCGCCTGTGTACAGGCAGCCTGCGCCGCAGGCGAGGTGCGCTGTGCCGACTCGGCTACCCTTGAGAGCTGCAACGCCGCACGCACCGACTGGGACAGCAGCGACTGTATCGCCCAGGAGGGCTGCACCTCAGAGACCTGCGCCTGCGACGCCGGCGCCTGCATCGTCATCGACCCGTGTACACCGGGTGACCGGCGTTGCTCGGCGAGCAGCGTCGAAGAGTGCAACTCCACCGGAACCGGCTACGCCCTCGTGGATGAGTGTACGGCGGCGGCCGGACTGCAGTGCACCGCGGGCGCCTGTGTGTGCACGAACGGCGGCACAGTGTGCAATGACGTGTGCGCGAATCTGACCAACGATCCGAACCACTGCGGTGCCTGCGACAACGCCTGCGGCGCCGGCGCCAACTGCGTGCAGAGCGGCTGTGTGTGCGGCGTCGGGACCATCAACTGTGGTGGTACCTGCATCGACACCTCATCGAACGCGCAGAACTGCGGCGCCTGCGGCAACGCCTGCCCGGTCGGCCTGCTCTGCAACGGCGGCGCCTGCGTGTGTCCCAACGATTCGTCGCTATGTGACGGCAACTGCGTCGACACCGAAACGAACAACAACCACTGCGGCGGATGCGGCGTTGCCTGCCTCGAGAACTCCAGCTGCGATCGCGGCGAATGTCTCTGCGACTCGCCGCTTCTCGACTGCGGCACCGAATGCGTGGACACCTCAGATGACGATCGTCATTGCGGTGGATGCGGCAACGCCTGCCTCGACGGAAAGGTCTGCATCGACGGCAGCTGCGAGTGCCCCGGCGGGCTCGTGTTCTGCGACGGCGCGTGCATCGACGTCGTGAACAACAATGCGCACTGCGGCGCCTGTGGAAATGACTGTGTGGCGAACAACGGAACCTGCAGCGGCACCTCGTGCACCGACCCCTGCGGCGGCTGCTCGAACCGCCCCATCGTCGGCGCGCTGACGCCCTTCTTCTGCGCTCCGGGGGCCGGCGAGTGCCCCTCAAGCGCGACGGGCGGCTGCTGCGTCCCGAATATCGGGATCGCGTTCATCTCATGCGCGTTCGCGGGCAGCGATACGGTCTGCCAGTAAGCGGCGCGTTCCCTCGCGGAACGCGCCGGCTCAGAAGACCATGTTCAGGGCGGCGCGCGAGCTGTTCGTCATGGCAAACGCCTTGCTTCGAGCGAGCTGAAGGACCGCGTGTGCAAAGAAGCGCGCGGTACCGATCTTGCCCGCGTAGAAGCGAATCTCAGCGTCGTTCTCACGCTGCTCAGCGCTTGTCATCAGCGAACCGCCGGTCAGCTCTGCCAGTCGCTCAGCCGCAATGACCGCCTGCTCACAGAGCATGTGCCCGACCATGACGTCTCCGAAAAGTTCCAGGAAGGGCGTCGCCTGCAGGATTGCGATCTTCATGTCTTCGCCGGCGGTGGTCTGCAGCCACATTGCAACCTTGCCGAGGGACTCCTGCCCGCTCTGCAGCTGCTTTGCGATGTCCGCCAGCTCGCTGACGGCGCCGATGCGACCGAGGAACTCGCCGAGGGTGGCCATGTAGGTCATGAACAGCTGGCCGCCGTTTGCGCGCATCTTGCGTCCCACAAGGTCCAGCGCCTGGATGCCGTTCGTGCCTTCGTAGAGCGACGCAATCTTGATGTCGCGCATGTACTGCTCGATCGGGTACTCCTTCAGGTAGCCGTAGCCGCCGAGCACCTGCATCGCGAGCTCAGTGACCTTGAAGCCTTTGTCCGTGGAGTAGGCCTTGGCAATCGGCGTAGCCAGCTCAAGAAGCAGCTTCGCGTTGCCTGCTTCCACCTCATCATCCGAGTGGGCAGCAATGTCCGACCACATCGAGCACCGAGCGAGAAGCGCGCGCGTGCCCTCTGAGTAGGCCTTCATGAACATCAGGTTTCGGCGCACATCCGGGTGGTTGATGATAGCGACGGAGCCGGCACGGGGGTTCTGCAGGTCCGGGCCCTGTACGCGGTCGCGCGCGTACGCCAGGGCCTGCTGGTAGGCGGCGTTCGCGAGGGCCGAGCCCTGCTGCCCGCAGGCGATTCGCGCCTCGTTCATCATCTGGAACATGTAGCTCATGCCGCGTCCGCGCTCGCCGACGAGGTAGCCGCGTGCAGGACCGTCTTCGCCCACGCTCAGCTGACAGGTGGCGGAGCCGTGGATTCCGAGCTTCTCTTCGATGCCGACTACCGAGACGTTGTTGAACTCGCCGATGGAACCGTCGTCATTCACCCAGTGGCGGGGAACCACGAAGAGGGAGATTCCGCGGGTGCCGGCGGGGTCGCCTTCGCAGCGGGCAAGGTAGAGGTGGACGGTGTTGGAGGTAAGGTCGGAGTCGCCGCCGGAGATGAAGATCTTCTGACCCTGGATCTGCCAGGTCCCGTCGCCCAGGTCGCTGGCCTTCGAGCGAAGGTCGCCGACTTCGGAGCCTGCGTTGGGCTCGGTGAGGCACATCGTGCCACCCCACTCGCCGGTGTACATCTTCTCCACGAAGAGTTGCCGCAGCTTTTCGGTCCCGAAGGCCTCGATCAGGTGGCCGGCGGAGTGCGTCAGCCCGCCGTACATTGCGAACGCCTGACTGGCCGCAGATTGCGCTTCGCCGACGGGCGCAGCGACCGTGAGCGGGATGCCCTGGCCGCCGAACTCCGGGCTGTGAATCATGCCGATCCAGCCCGCCTGTTTCAGCTCTTTGTAGACCGGGTGATAGGCCTCGGGCACCTTCACGAAGCCGCCCTCGACCGTACAGCCGGCTTCGTCGCCGAGGGGGTTCACCGGAGCGATACGTTCGACGGCGAACTTGATACCTTCGCTGACCACCTGCTCGAAGACGTCCGTATCGTAGTCTTCGAACGCCTTGAATTTCAGCAGTCTGGAGACATCGAGCTGCTCGTTTAGGATGAAGTTCCAGTCGCGCTTATCGAAAATCAGGTGGCCCATTTTTCGTCCTCGTGTTCGGTGCCCGGTGGGCGGAAAATCAATAATGAATGAGTACTCATTCAGTTTTGCGGGGTCAACCACCGGTGCCACAAATTTGCAAGGCCGCATGCGGGCTCCTACCCTCGCCCAACCGGCGTTTTCACGCACACCCGAGGCAGCGATGGACTACGAAAGCGCAGAGCGAAAACTGGATGGCCTGTCACGTAAGGATCTCACACGCTTCGCGGCCGCGATGGTCCGTGTTGCCGGTGTGGATTCGGCAGCGCGTCTGGTCTCTGACGGTCCTTACAGCCCATCTGACCGCTCTCCCCAACTCGAGCTCTATGCCGTCGATGTGACGGCGCTTCATACGCGCATCGAACGCCTCTCTCTCTTTGCGACTGCGGCCGCGCAGGTTCTCACCGCAGGCGGCCCCCTCGCGGAAGCCTTCGCCGCGGCCGACGTCTCCGGCGCCTGGCTCGATGAGTGGCGCGCGTGCGCCGACGCCTGCAGGTCTGCGCTGGACTTCGATCCACCCAGTGGCCTTGCGGTGACCGCAGACTTTCTCGCGGACACCCGACAACTGGGTGTGGTGCTCAACGAGTGGAGCGGCGGCGACGCCCTTGTCGACCGCGACACACTGCGCGATCTCGCACTCTCGACGCACGAAGCGGCCCTCGCGGCAGCGCTCGCCAGCATGACCGACCCCTACACCTTTGCCCGCATCGTCGCCGTAACGAACACCGCATCCGACATCTGTGACGACGACACGGCCTGGCTGCGTGTGATCGACGCCCTCTCCGGCGACGCGACCCGAACCTCTGACGACGTGATTCGCCGTCGACTCGAGCTGATGCCGCGATTTGGCCGCGAGACCCTGCCCCTGCTGCGTATCCTGGCCGAATCGGCCGCCACACGAGCCGAGCGCGACCGAGTCGCCCAGTGCGCGACCCTCTTCGTGGCAGACGATCCCGCAGTGGTGACCATTGTAGCGGGCATGTTCGCCGGCGCCGGCGATCGCGAGGAAGCCCACTTCTGGCTCGGCGACGGTCGCACGCGACACACAGAACAGCCCGATTGGGAGAAGATCGAGGCAGCAGTCTGAGAGCCCTTTCAGCGCCTGCCTGCGCGCTCTTCTACCCCACAAAAATCCCGGCATCGGGTTGCCACAAAGGCGAGAATCCACCAATCAGCCGCCGAACCCACCCCAGCCAATGGGTCAAGGGACCCGAGGTCCCTTGCGGGGCGCAGGGGCAGAGCCCCTGCCGAGGTGCAGGCACAGCGCCCCTGCCCTCACCTACGCACACACGCAGCCACGCACATCCGAGACTTTCACATGACTGACATCTGGGCCGAACGTGAGGTGAGCGGCTGGGGTCGTGTTCCCAGAGCCACCATGTTGTGTGCTCGGGCAGACCATCCACGCGATGTCGCCGCCGCGCTCGCGGCCCGTGGCGGCGAGCCCATGATCGCTCACGGCCTGGGACGCAGCTATGGCGACGCGGCGATGATGCGCGGCGGCCGTGTCGTCTTTACGCGGCGCCTCGACCGAATGCTTGCCTTCGACGAAGCGAGCGGCGTGGTTCGGGTTGAGGCCGGCGTTTCGGTCGAGGACCTGATCCTGGCGTTCCTGCCCCGCGGCTTCTTCCCTCCGGTGGTACCCGGCACCTGGTTCGTGACCGTCGGCGGCGCGATCGCCGCGGACATTCATGGGAAGAATCACCACGTGGCCGGCTCTTTCGGCGACCACGTGCGCGCGATCGACATCCTGGTCGCGAGCGGCGACGTGGTTCACGCCAGTCGAGACGAGAACGCGGATCTCTTCGCGGCGACGATAGGCGGCATGGGGCTGACCGGCGTCATCCTCAGCGCCGAGTTTGCGATGGAGCGGGTGGCCGGCCCGCTGATCGACATGGAGTCGATCAAGTTCGAGAACCTGGACGAGTACTTCGCGGTCAACGCCGAGAGCGACGCGTTCTCACACACCGTGTCCTGGATCGACTGCACCACGCGGGGCGACGCGATGGGGCGCGGCATCTACATGCGTGGCCGCCACTCCAGCGTGCTCGGCGCGGGGGATCCCTTCGACGCCGGGGTTGTTGATGACGCCATGAAGCTGGTGAATGCGCGCCCTTTCGAAGCGAACTGGCTGCTGAACGGGCTCTCGATTCGGGCCTTCAACACGGCCTATTTCAATAAGCAGTTAAAGAAGCGTGTCGCCGCGCAGGCACACTTCAAGTCCTTCTTTTTTCCCCTGGACAGCGTGCGCGGCTGGAACCACCTCTACGGTGACCGCGGCTTCATGCAGTACCAGATGGTTGTGCCGGACAGGGAAGCGGTCCGTGAGGTGCTGACGGAGATCACAGGCGCAGGCATGGCCTCCTTCCTGGCGGTGATCAAAGACTTCGGCGCGACCTGCAACGGCGGGCTCTCCTTCCCCCGCCCCGGGACCACCCTGGCGCTGGACTTTCCGAACCACGGCGCTCCACTGCTTGCGCTGATGGAGCGACTCGATCGAATCGTCGCGACGGCCGGCGGACGGGTCTACCTGGCCAAAGACGCACGCATGAGCCGCGACACCTTCCGCGAGATGTATCCGGACTGGGAGGCCTGGCGCGACGTGAAAGAGCGCTGGGACCCGAATCATCACTTTCAATCCGAGCAGGGCCTGCGGCTGGGACTGTGCGGGGGAGCGAGCTCATGAGCGCATGGATTTTCGGCGCCACCTCAAGGGTCGGCGAGGCGCTCGCACGCCACTGGGCACAGCGGGGATACGACATCGTCCTCTCGGCGCGACGCCGCGAAGAGGCCGAGGCGATCGCGTCCGACATCGCGCTTCGCTTTCGTGTCCGCGCCCACGTCCTTGTGCTCGATGCGACGGACATCGACGGGCACGAAGCCGCAATTCTTGCGATGGCAGCGTCGAGCGGCGCCATCGATCACGCCGCCCTCGTCTTCGGCGACATGGGCGATCAGGAAGGCTCCCAGGCAGACAGCGCCGCGGCCGCGCACGTCATCAATGTGAATTACACCGGCGCGGTATCCATCTGCGAAACTCTCGCCGCCCTGATGATCGAGCAGGGCTCAGGCAACATCATCGGCGTCTCATCCGTCGCCGGGGACCGCGGCCGCGCGTCGAACTACATCTACGGCAGCGCAAAGGGCGCCTTCACCCTGTACCTGCAGGGCCTTCGCAACCGTCTGCACGAGCACGGCGTCGGTGTGCTCACCGTCAAGCTCGGCTTTGTCGACACGCGCATGACCTGGGCACTTCAGAGCGGCCTGCCGAAAGCGACCCCCGAGGCGAGCGCGGCCGCCATCGCAGCGGCCGTCGAGCGCGGCGAAAACGTGATGTACTACCCGCGCTTCTGGGCCGGCATCATGGGCATCATCCGCGCCATCCCCGAGCCGATCTACAAGCGGCTGAAGATTGGCTGAATCGCCGCCGTCATGAGCAGCCGGCTCTCATTGCCCGGCTTGCTCGCAATCCGTTGCGCGGCTACTCGCCGTAATCCCGAACTCTACCTGCCGAGGCATCGTGAAGAAGCTCTCCCTGATCTCCGCACTCCTTGTGCTGATGACCCTGCTGAATGCCTGCGGCGACGACGGAAAGGGCGGCGCAGATGCGGGCGGCGACGCCGGCGGCGACGCGAGTGCAGGTGCAACCTGCGGTGACGGCGTCCTTGATCCCGGCGAGACCTGCGACCCGGCAGACACCTGCCCGAGCGGGTGCGACGACAGCCTGTCCTGCACTCAGGACCACCTCGTGGGATCTCCCGAACGCTGCGACGCGCGGTGTGAGTATGTGCTCATAACCGCCTGCGCCGACGACGACGGATGCTGCCCGACCGGATGCACACCGGCCGGCGACAATGACTGCTCTGCCGATTGTGGCGACGGCGAGATCGGCCCCGGAGAGACCTGCGACGGCGCCTGCGCCACCGCCTGCGAAGCCCTCGACGCATGCGCACCCGCAATCCCTGGTGGATCTGCGGCCACCTGCGATGCTGTATGCCGAAGCTCCGTCGTGGAAGCCTGTGTGGACGGCGACGGATGCTGCGCGCCGGGCTGCAACAATGACAACGACGACGACTGCATCGGCGGCTGTGACGGCGGAGGCCCGGACCTCTCGATCAACATCGAGACCCGGCGAGTATCCGGCGACCTGACGCAGGTGTGGGCGGGCTTCGGGACGCTGACAGCGCTGCGAAACGACGGCGAAACGCTGTCCCTGGGCTCGGGGCTGGAAGGCGCGCGCGTCGTGCTCATCGATCGCGCCTCCGGCGACCGCGTCGCGCTCGGCGAGAGCGGAAGCGGCGCCTTCGATGTTCCCGTTGCCGAAGGAACCTACGACCTCGCACTGGAACACACAGGCAACGCCTCCGAGAGCGGGCTGCTCATCCTCGAGTCCGGCATCTCAGTCGACGCATCGACTGAAGAACTCGACATGTTTGCTTTTGAGTCACAGCTGCTCAGCGGCAGCATCACCGTCGGCGGCGAGTCCGTAAATGGGAACACACAATCCTTCGTGGTGCTTGAGCGGGTGCCCGGCGGCGACGCGATCTCATTGGGGCCCACGAATGAGGACTCCTACTCGGTGATCGTTCCCGAAGGTGTGTACGACATCACCTATGTCTCAGAAAACCGCGATGGGGTGACCCCCGAGAATCCACACATTGTGCTCCAGTCCAGTGTGCAGTTCGGCCCGGGCGGCACGCTCGACATCAACGTTCCATCCGCGAGCATCAACGGAAACCTAACCATCAGCGGCGAGTCACTGTCCCTCGACGGCTATAACGACTTTGAACTTCGCCTGCGACCCGAGAACGGCGGGAGCGAAGTCCTCATCGAGTTGCAGGGCAACGACGCCACATACAAGACCATCGTGGTCCCCGGCGTTTATGATCTGATCTACGAGAGCACATCGGTGTCATCGAGCGTACCTCTGGCTCCGCCGACGGTGATCATGGAAGACGTCCACATCACAAACGACGGAACGCTGCACATCGACATTCCCAGCGTGGACATCGCGGGCGATTTCACCGTGAACGGAGAACCGACGCCCAAGACAGTCTACGATGATGGCTTCATTCTCCTCAGACGCGCCGGCGGCGACGAAACCATATTGATCGGACGCACGCGAGAGCAGGCGTATTTCGCATCCGTCGTTCCCGGCACCTACGACCTGATCTATCGATCCGATGACAGGGGCATTCGGATGCCCCACAACACAGAGGTCGTGCTCGAGAACGCCGTAGACGTGAGCGGGGGGACCCTCGACATTGACATTCCTGCGGTCGAAATCACCGGAGATTTTCGCCTCAACGGGCACCCCTTCCCGGGCTCGCCTTTTGACCGCGCGATCATCTCCGTCCTCGATCGCAACACCGGCAGCCTTACGCCGATCGGGAAGACCAACGAACCCGGGTATTGGACGGTCCTCGTGCCGGGCGAATATGACCTTGTGTACAGTGCGGACAACGTCTCGGTTGTCATTCCAATCAACACAAGCACAGTCATTGCAGGCGACGTGTCGTTCGCGGTCGACGCGGACTACACCATCGAAGTGACCTCTCATTCCCTCGACGGCGCGATCACACTGAACGGTGGCCCCTTCCCGACGTCTGCCTACGACTACGGCTTGATTCGGCTGAACCCGGTCGACGGCCAGAGTCGAACCCTGGCAAGAACAAACAAGGGACAGTTTGCGGTAAACGTGCTGCCGGGACAGTACTACATCGGATATCGTTACGTGACCGGCGGCAACGTACCCCAGGGCGTAATCCCAAATATCACCGGCGTGTTCACCGTCGACGGCGACACCACGAAGGACGTCGACGTCGCGAGCCAGGGTATCGGCGGTTCCTTCCTTGCCGATGGTCTGCCCTTCGCCAACGCGGGCGCCGCGAACAACGCCGCATACTCCCTCGTCGATCTCGCTTCCGGCGACCGCTTTGATCTCGGCCAGGGCAGCGAGCGAAGCTTCGAGACCCTCGTTGTGCCGGGGCGCTACGAGTACCGGTACAGCTACGCAGGCGGCGAAGATGTACCCCGCAACGAAGACGCCCGTCTCGGCTGCGTGGACGTGATCATCCCGCAGTAGTCGATACGAAGCCCTCCGCACCGTATTGCTGCGGGCGTCATCCAACAGGCATGCGCGTCGAAGTCGACGCATCGCTGCGGAGGTAGCGCGCGAGATTTCCCAATCCGACCATGCGCGGCTACTGTGTCGACGCTACGTTCCGCACCACCCGAAATTCGACCCAGTACGTCCCGAGGCAAACGCATGAAGCCAGCCCATCGGCGCCTTGCCAACGCAATCATCAGCCCCGCCCTGCTACTCGCACTGTGCAGCGCCTGCATTGGCTTCGGCACTCAGGAAGACGGGTACGTGCCGCCCCTGGATGAACCCTACTGCGTCGGGGTCCCGGAGATTCTCGATCGCTACTGTAGCGAGTGTCACGGCGAGATTCCGGCGAACGCGGCGCCCGCAACCTTTCGAACGGATGTGCTCGTCGACACCGACGTACCCGGCGCTTCGTCCTACGCGTCGAGAATCCGAGCGCGCGCCGTGTTCACCTCCGGATTCCCGATGCCACCGCGCAATCATGAGGTCCAGCCAACACAGGCAGAACTCGACTACCTCGACGACTGGATCCAGGACGGTGCCACCGACTGCGCCGACTCGAATCAGAACGGCCAGGTGGGCGGTGCTCGTTGACGCCGGGGCAGACAGCCATCGCTCTCATGGTCTCTGCGCTCACCGTGTGCGCCTGCGATGACGCGCAGCTCAATGACGCAGACGCACGACCACTGGACGTCACCGGTGAGCTCAGCGGGGACACGGGCGCAGCCCCTGCGCTGCCTGAGGTCGCTGAGATCTTCACCAACCGCTGTTCCCCCTGCCACATTGATCGTCCGTCAGCGGGCCTTCTGCTGGCGAGCGGGCCGGAGCTCCGCGGGCGCCTGATGGAAGCGAGCACGCAGCAGCCTGCACTTCGACGTATCGAGGCCGGTGCGCCCGACGAGTCCTACCTCTGGCTGAAGCTGAACGGCTCGCACCTCGCTGCTGACGGCACCGGCGCACAGATGCCCTTCCAACGCGACCCGCTGCCCACAGATGAACGCCAGACGATTCGGAGATGGATCGAGGGCGGCGCGCGATGATCGACGCCACCAACATACGCCCGGCGCAGGCGCGCTCGGCTTGCGTTTGCTTCCGCAGCAGGCGATCTTCCCAACAATCACGTAACGACAGGCTACGCCGATGAACTCAGCCACACCGCACCTGAAGCATGCGCAGCACACTCCGATATCGCAGGGCGCAGTCTCCTTCGCCTGCATCGCCCTGCTGCTCGGTGCGATGGTCTTCGTAGGCACACCTGAAGCCTCGGCGACCCCCTTCTATTCCGCGTCTGCGGCGCACGCCTGCAACACCTGCCACGTCGAACCCAGCGGGTGGGCAAACCCGCCCGAACGACGGGACCGGCGCTGCACGCTCGATTGCTCAGGCTGCCACGTCACACCCACAGGCGGTGGACTTCGCACGCCGATGGGCCGTTACTACGGCGAAGAAGTGCTGCCGATGTTTGGCCGCGGGCCCGGCGATGATGTCGACACATCGGCCTACCTTGATGAAGGCTATCCGGACGAAGGCAGCTACCGACTCTTCTCCGGTTTCGAAGGGTGGTGGCCCGGGGAGCTGTCCCACCGTGACCTCGACAACCGCACCGGCCGAATCAATCCGGAACCCGTCTGGCAGATCGGCGGCGACGCCCGCAGCATGATCTACACGGTGCTCGGTGAAGACGGCGAGACGAGCGTGTTTCCCATGCAGTTCGATGTCGACGTTGCCGTCCACCCGATGTCGAACCTGACAGCGTACATGAGCGTGGGCCTGCAGGGCGACCGCGACCTGGACTACGGCGCGGACGCGGACGCACTCGACTATTTCACGATTCGTGAAGCCTACGTGATGCTGCACGACCTGCCGATGGGCGGCTACGTGCGCGCCGGCCACATGCAGCTGCCTTACGGATGGCGGCTGCCCGACCACACCGCGTTCACCCGCCGCGGTGCATTCGACCAGTACCGCCACGTCTTCGGCGCAGAGATCGGCGTCGGTGCAAACTACGGATGGGCGAACCTCGCCGTGTGGGGACAGGGCGCTGACTGGTGGCCCGGCGATCGCCTCTCGCAGGGCCACGGGATCACCGCACAGGGCGGCTTCCGCAAGCTCGGCTATA